>CAZYMF010000328.1:0-4102 GCA_964648215.1 uncultured Binatia bacterium (SeqCode)
GGGGAAGTCGGAGCGCACCCGTCCTCATCGAGAAAATCGACAGTCTCCCCTGGGAGAGGGAGCCCGAGAGGCGCGTTGCCCGCGCAGATCCAGCCACGCCTTGCCGGCGGTCGCCGTCAGAATCACCGCGCCGCCCGCGAGTGCCCACGCGCTCGGCGTCTCGCCCTGACCGAGCCACGCCCAGAACGGATTGATCACCGGCTCGATCAGGAGCAGCAGCGAGGCGTCGAGCGCGGGTACGTGGCGCATGGCCGGCACCACGCAGACGTAGGCCAGGCCGATCTGGAACACGCCAAGGTAGCCGACCAGCAACCAGTCGCCGGCGCCGGTGCCCCGAGCCGGCAGGGCCAGCGGCAGGCAGACCAGGAACGCGATCAAGTTGCCGGCGACGACGGCACCGAGCCCGTTGGCGTTCTCGCCACGGCGCCCGAGAGCGCGCAAGCCGACGACCGTGAGTGCCCAGGTAACGCCGGAGGCGACGGCGACGAGGTTGCCGAGAGAAGGATGCGGCGCGCTGACCGACGGGGACTCGATGCCGGCGAAGAAGAACGCCATCCCGACCGCGAGCACGCCCATGTAGGCGAGGTCGCGCCGGCCAATGCGCTCGGCGAGCAGCCAGGGGCCGAGAAGAAGGATGTAGAGCGGCGCCGTGTACTCGAGAAAAATGGAGTTGGCGGCGGTGGTGAGCTTGTTGGCGGCGACGAACAGGATCAGGGTGGCGGCGTAGGCGGCGCCGACGCCGATGATGGCCGGGGTCCAGCGCCGCCGCGTCGCGGGCAGCAGCGCGATCAGGGTGATGGCGGCGATGCCCGAACGGAAGCTGGCGATCTGCCAGCTCGACAGCGCGCACGCCTTGATCGCGGCGCCGCCGGTGGAGAACAGGACGGCCGCGGCCACCAGTTGCAAGCGCGGTGTGATCGGAGCGGTTGGTTTTGAGGAAGCTTCCGAGGGGCGGTGTGGAAGAGGGGGGATTCGGTAGCTGTCCATCAGCCCGACGTCGTGCACGGACCAGGCGTCGGACGCCCGAGCGTGGCGCTGCCCGTGACCGCCCGCTCGCCGCTGTCGCCGTGCTCGATGACGACGTCGCAGACCAGCCGCTCGCCGTCGGCCATCTCGTGGTGCTCGGTCACCGCTCCGTGGAGCACCAGGGGCGTCGCCGGCGACGTCGGCACCCGGAAGGTGGTGCTCAACCGCTCGAGCTTCCAGCCGGGCAGCGCGCGGCGCAGGAACTGCTCGATGAAGGCGGTCAGCATCGGCCCCGGCACGATCACCCCGGGCAAGCCCAGACGGCGGGCGTAGGCGCCGTCGGAAAAGATCCGTTCGCGGATGGCGCCGACGCCGGCATAGTCGGCGATCTGATCGGCGCCGGGGGCCACGCGTCGCTCCGGTCCGAGGTCGTCTCCCAGCATGATCGACCTCAGGCGGCCTGCCCGCGCTCGCGGATGATCTGCCGTTCGCGAATGCGAACGGCGGGACGATCCGCCTCGTCGCGAATGGTGGCCTCGCGCACGATCACGGTGAGGGCTCCTGTCCGTCCGCTCTTCTCGAACACGTCGACGACACGCGCGCTGATGCGGTAGCGGCGGCCGGCGTAGATGGGCTCGAGGAACTCGAGATCGTGGCCGCCGTAGACGCCGAACGTGCCGGGCGGAAGCGGGATGTCGGGGGTCAGGCCGCGGCGCAGCGTCAGGCAGAAGGTCGGCGGCGCCTGCTCCAGCGACCCGGCGAGAGTGGCCTGGTCGCCCACGGTGCGGGCATACGAGACGATCATCTCGCGCGTGACCGCCACCTCGCCCAGATCGACCTCGCGCCCGAGGAGGCCGTGCGGGATCGTGATTGTGCGATTGGGCTCGGACACGCGGGACTTCCTCCGACCTTCTGCCTGGTCTGGATGAATGAACCAAGGAGAAGGTGAAATCAATCCAAGACCGCGACGCTCGCGGAGACGCGAAGCGAAGATTGTCCGGCGAGAACCTCCCAGGGCTGAGAAGAGATCTGCCGCCGTTCGGCCTTTGCCGGGAGTTTCCCAGCTGGCACAATCGTTGATGTCGTCCAGTTCATGGCCACCGGCCGCTCGCCGCGCCCGCGGCTCTTCTACCGCAGCGAGTACGTCTACGACGTGCTCGAAGCCGGGATACGGCACACCTTCGACATCCAGAAGCCCCGCCGTATCCATGACGCCTTGATCGATTCCGGCGTGGTGACCGCGGCCGACTTCGTCGCCGCCGACCGGGTTGCGGACGAGGAGCTGCTGCTGGTGCACACGCCGGAGTACCTCGCCGAGGTCCGGCAACCGGAGACGTTGTCGCGCCTGCTCTTTCTCGACCCCGAGCATCCCTGGGATCATCGGCTGCTGGAGCCGTTTCTCTACGCCACCGGGGGGACGGTGGCGGCGGCGTGCTGGGCGGCGGCGGAGCGGGGCATCGGCCTCAACCTCGGCGGTGGCTTCCACCATGCGCAGGTCGACAAGGCGGAAGGGTTCTGCGCCATCGCCGACACGGCCATCGCCATCCGGGCGTTGCAGCGCGATGGCCGGGCGGAGCGCGTCCTGATCGTCGATCTCGACTACCATCACGGCAACGGCAACGCCGAGATCTTCTCCGAGGACGAGTCGGTGTTCACCTTCTCGGTGCACGCCGGCAACTGGTGCTGGATCAACAAGCACAACAACCGCGACGTCGAGCTGCCCTCGCACACCACCGACGAGCAGTATCTGGCGGCGTTGGACGCGCACCTGCCGGGCATCGTGCGCGAGTTCCGGCCCGATTTCGCCGTCTACATCGCCGGCAGCGATCCGTTCATCGAGGACGCGCTGGGCGATTTCGACCTGAGCGAGGAGGGGATGCTGGCGCGGGACCGCTACGTCACCCGCGAGGTGTGGCAGCGCGGCATCCCGATGGTCGTCGTCATCGCCGGCGGCTACGGCGAGGCGAGCTGGCGGATTCATTTCAACTACTACCGCTGGCTGCTGACCGAGGGGCGGGGATGACCGAACACATTCTCGGGCGCTACGATGCCGCGGCCGTGCGCGGGCTGCTCGCCGGTGCCGGCGTGCTGGAGGCGCTGGCGAAGAAGGGCTTTGTCGACGTTGTCGTCGCCGTCGAGAGCGCCGGCCGACCGTTGCCGCACATTCTGCTCTCCGGGCGCAAGGGCGGGATCAGCTCCCTGCTGCTCGATGCCTGCGTCGGCGAAGCCGTGATCCGGCCCGACTGGTTCGTGCGCCGCGGCTTCGATGTCGCCTGGCCAGTCGACCTGGCGGTGGTGCACTGGGTGCGCGAGCAGGATCCGACGGCGTCGTTCGCCGCCGACCGCCCGCGTCTGCCCCTGCAGCAGCATCCCGGGCTCGGCGTCCTGCGCCGCGCCTTTCGCGTCGTCGTCGAGATGGCCGGGGAGCTGGGCAAGGACGGGGTGGCCAACGTGCCGAAGTTCTTTCACGACGCGGCGATCTTCTTTCGCTCGCGCCTCTTTCTCTTCCTCGACGCCGACGAGCAGGGCCGCTTCGAGAGCCTCCTGCGTGATCTGCGTTCGCTGTCGTTGGGGGACGCCTCCCTGGCTTTGGCCGGGGGCTGCGTTCGTGAGCGCGGCGCGGACGTCGCCCGCTGGTACCCGGGCTATCAGGTGTTCCCAATCTCCGAGAGCATGCGCGCGTACTTCAACTCGCCCGCCTACGCCGCACAGGTTGCCGCCGCCGCCAAGCGGCATCGTTTCCGCTGCGACACCGCCGCGGTGGCCGCGACACGCGTCGCCGTCAGCGGTGCGCGTCGCATCTAGCGGCGCTCGCGCGTCCGCCCCGTTTGCGGCGGCGGTTGCCGATTGCCGGCCAAGTCCTCCATTTCACAATTGCGGTGACGTAATTCATTCCCCCGCCTCACCAAGGAGGGGGTTAGGGGGAGGTTGCTTTTCGGCGTTGCAGGACTTCGTCGATCCTCGCCAGCACGCCGTCGAGATTCTCACGGATCTGCAGACTGCCGTCGAAAGGTCATGCCGAGCTGTTTGCCGCGCAGGTGTTGCCAGAGCCTTTGCTCAGCATCCGTGGCAGTGCGCCGCAGCGCCTTGCGCTTCTCGCGCTCGCTGCCTCGGTTGAAATGCAGGGTCAGAATCA
>CAZYMF010000329.1:0-4082 GCA_964648215.1 uncultured Binatia bacterium (SeqCode)
TGTTCGAGGACCGGCGCCACTGGTCGATGACCCGCGGCGACGCCGAGATGTGGGTCAAGAGCTCCGAAGTGGTGCAATCCATGTCCGGCGTGGCGTTCCGCGATGAGACGATCGCCATGGTCGGGGAGCGGATCGAGCTGCGCCGCCGAGTCGTCACGGGGACGGATCCGGATGGCGGACGGTTCGAGAGCGAGTTCCTTCTGCTCACCGAGGTCGACGCCACCGGCAGGATCGTGGCCTCGATCAACTTCGATCCCGAGGCGGGCGAAGCGGCATCGCGCGAGGCGGAGGAGCGCTTCCTCGCCGGCGAAGCGGCCGCGCGCGCCGGTGGGCAGCTTGCCGACGCCGCGGGCGTTCGACGCGATCCACACGCGGCCATCGCCAAGCCGAACGCCGCACACGCAGCGATGCAGCGCTGGCTGGCGATCTACGATCATGTCGCGAAAACGGGTGACTGGGACCCGGTACGCGCGATCTGCTCGCCCGCGCTCGTTTTCGAAGACCGGAGGCGTCTCTTTCTCCTCTCCGGCGGCCTCGATCTCATGATCGCCTCGGCCGCCGAGCGGATGGTCGTAGGGGCGCGGCCGCGTCTCGAGCTGCTGGGCACGGCCGGCGACCGGATCGCCATCGAGCGCGTCCTCTGGTCCGGTGGCCCCGCAGACGGTCCATTCGAGATCGAGTACCTCGGCCTGTGGGAGGTCGACGAAGGCGGACAGCTCATCACCATGCTGCTGTTCGACGCCGACGAAGCACCCACCGTGCAGCGCGAGGCGTGGAGGCGCTGGGCGGCGATCGAGCCCGCGCTCGCGGACACGTTGGCCATGGTCGCAAAGGCGACCGACGCCTTCAACGCACAGGATCGCGCGGGGTACCGCGCACAGTGCGCCGACGACCTGGTCGTCGAGGATCACCGCCGCATTGGTATGGGTCACATCCGCCGGAAGCCTCTGGAGCGCGGCCGCATCGAGGGTGGCGACGCATACGTCGACAGCCTCGTCGCACTCTGGCAGCTGGCTGCGGCGGTGCGCGTCGAGCACGGCTGGTTCTGGCCGGCCATCGCCCCGAACGGCTCTCTGCACAGCGTTCGTCGCACCGGCGATGTCGCTGGTGGGGGCGTCTTCGGAAGCGACTATCTGATGTTGGCCTTGCACGCGCACGGCCGTTTCACCCGCGTCGAGCTGTTCGAGCTCGATGATCTGGACAAGGCGCTCGCGCGGTTTGGGGATCTGCATGAGGGGCGCGGCGCGGAGTGAGTGATGTCGTGCATCGCCACCCGAAGTGCTGAGAGAGGTCCATACCCCGCCGATCGCAGGTCGCCCGCTCAGCGGGCCCCTTGCGTACCTTTTCCGCAAGTGACACAGTGACACCATGGCCAAAAGAGGTTCGATCACCATCAAGGAGCTGCACGCCAAGACCGGCGAATACGTTCGCCAGGCCGGGCGGGCACGGACCCCGCTGCCGGTCACCGATCGCGGCAAGGTCGTCGCGGCACTGGTTCCCCCCAACTTGCCGACAACGCGACGCCGCCAGCGAGCGCTTCTGCCGGAGTACGTCACCTTCCTCGCCCGCCGGAAGGCATCCGACATTCTGGAGGGTCTCGACGCCGTACGCTCCGACCGCTGACGATGCTCTTTTGCGACACGTCCACTCTCGCAAAATATTACGTGCAGGAGTCGGAATCCGACGCCGTCCGTGCCCGCCTCGACGCCGAGGATCAGGTGCTGCTCTCCGAGCTGGCGAGAGCGGAGCTGGCGGCCGTCTTCCACCGGCAATTGCGCGAGCGCAAATGGCGCCAGGATGAGTTTGCGAGCGTCGTGCGCCAGTTCTCGACAGACGAAGCAGTCGGCTACTGGATCTGGGTTCCTCTCGACAGCCGTATTATCGAACAGGTGGTTCGGACGTTCACCACGTTGCCGACGGACGTCTTCCTGCGCACGGCCGATTGTCTGCATCTGGTGACCGCCCTACAGCAAGGTTTTACCGAAGTTCATACCCACGACACGCATCAGCGGAACGGAGCGAGTGCTCTCGGCTTGACCGCCATCGTGATCGAATGAGCCCCGAGAGCGGCTGGCATCGGGCGCTCGCCACGAGCGCCGAGAAACCGTGGCTACGGCGGGCGACCGCGTCGCCGACGCACGGGTGCTCTGGGCGGGTGGTCCCGCCGATGGCCGCTTCGAGGAGCTTCGCGCCACGACGACAGCTTGAACGGCCTTGGGCTCGGACCGATCTCGGCTCGCAAAGAAACGTCGGGTCTTGTAGCCGGTCGTCGGCCGATGTGGCGGACGGCCAGGCGGGTGGGCGGCGCAGCCTCAGGCGCCGGCTCGGCGCGGCTCGAGCACGACGACGGGGATGACCCGCTTGGTGCGGGACTGGTACGCGGCGTACTGGCCTTGATTGACCTCGTCGGCACGCGCCCACAGGCGCGCGCGCTCCTCGCCCTCGGCGACCCGCGCGCGCACCGGGATCCGCTGGCGGCCGACCTGGATCTCCACGTCGGGCTTGCCGGTCAGGTTGTGGAACCACCCCGGGTGCTGCGGTGCGCCTCCCTTCGAGGCGACGACCACGTACGCGTCGCCGTCGCGAACGTAGAGCAGCGCGGCGGTGCGGGGCTGGCCGCTACGGCGTCCGACGGTGCGCAGGAGCAGCATCGGACGCCCGCCGAGGGACGCTCCGATGCGCCCGTCGCTGGTCTCGTACAACCATTGGTGCACGGCGAGGAGCGGGCCGACGATGCGTTCGAGGAGTGGGTTCATGCCGTCCACTCTAGGCCGGGCAGATGGGAAACTCAAAGCGCCGACCGCGCAGGAGCGATATCCGTGTGGGCGTGACCGGCTGGGGCGAGCATGATCCGGGCCGCCAATCGCGTCTCGATTGACCGTCTGGCTCGGCTCTGCAACGTTGGTCGCGCTATGGCTCGACTCCCCCAGCGCGACCTGGCCACCGAGGTGGCCAAGCATTTTCGCGGCACGCCCGGAGAGCGCATCGCGACGGCGATACGGCTCGGCCGCGAGGCGCTGGATCTCTTCCTGGCGACGCAGCCGGTCGGCATGACGCGGCAGGCCGCGCGCCGCATTCTGCAACGCAACAAGAATCGCGGCCGGCAGCCCTCCGCGGTCACGCACTGACGATGAACGCCGCCGCGAAAGTGATCCGTCACCTCGAACACCACGGCATCGCGGCGGCCCTCATCGGCGGCGTCGCTCTGGGCGTGCACGGCCTCGCGCGCGCCACCCTCGATACGGACATCCTGGTCGCGGACGAAGCCGTACTCGACCCACGCTTCTGGTCCACGTTCACAGATCTCGGTGCGGCCGAGATTCGTTGCGGCGACGCCGACGACCCGTTGCTCGGCATCGTGCGATTTGCCACGGCAGACGAGCCGGTGGATGTGATCGTCGGGCGCGGCGCCTGGATCGTGCCGGTGCTGCAGCGACGACTGCGCATCGAGGCGGGCGGACACTCGTTGCCGGTGGTCGACCGCGCCGATCTCGTGCTGCTCAAGCTCTTCGCCGCCGGTCCTCAGGATCTGCTCGACGTGCGGCTGCTCCTCGAAGCCGACGAAGGCGACCTTCGCCGCACGGTCGAGGAGAGACTGCCTTCGGCACCGGCGCTCGCTCTCGCCGCCTGGCGCAAGATCGTCGCTGGCTGAAAGGCGTTCTCCCCGGGCGGCGGGTTGCACGAGGCATCGAGCGGCGCCCACGGAGCCACAGGGGCTCGATCCCATCCAGCACCAGCAGGCAACGCCGCGCACCGACGAGCCGCGCCAGCCGCGCGCCGCGCTCGTCCGGGCGGCCGAGGTTCGGATCGCGATCACCGAAGTAGGCGAGGGCGTAACCTTGGGGCAGATTTGCTGAGATATGATGACGTATCTTGCTCGGCCTCCTCTCCCGGATGAGGCAGGATCGAGGTGTGGGGGATCGAATGGTACCGAAGGCCACCTCGGCCGATCTCTGTCGTGGGCTGGCGAGACAAGCGGGGCTCGGCTTCGCCGTTCACTTTCATCCCCCTCATCCTGGCCTTCTCCCAGCCGGGAGACGGAACGCTGGTCCGACACGTCGCCACGAGTGTAAAACTTTGTA
>CAZYMF010000330.1:0-4078 GCA_964648215.1 uncultured Binatia bacterium (SeqCode)
CTGCAGGCGCAGGAGGTTAGGCTTATGACGACAGGGCTTGTCATTGTTGCGATTATCGCCGTCGGAATCTTCTCTCTTTTGGGAGGATTGGTACTGAGCCGCTACCGGCGGTACCGGGGAGAGCGAATCATCGTCTGCCCCGAGACCGAAGAGCCGGCTGCGGTGGCCCTCGACGCCACGCACGCCGCGATGACCGACACGTTGGGGAATGCCGATCTGCATCTCAAGTCGTGCTCGCGCTGGCCGGAACGCCAGGGCTGCGGTCAGGAGTGCCTACGTCAGGTCGAGGCGGCGCCGGAGGATTGCCTGGTGCGAAACATCGTCGCGAACTGGTACGCCGACAAGCATTGCGTGCTGTGCGGCCATGACTTCGGGCCCATTCAAAGCTGGGGCCATCAGCTGGCTCTGCTCGCCCCCGACGGGAGGACGATGCAGTGGGGCGAGGTGCAGACCGAGAAGCTACCCGAGATGCTCGCCCACGCCCAGCCGGTGTGCTGGAACTGTCACATTGCCGAGTCGTTCCGCCGCCAGCATCCGGAGCTGGTCACCGATCGCCCGGCGATAAAGGTCTCCTGAAAGCCCGCGGGGGACCGGCGACCGCTGCAGCCGGGGCCCCCGGCCCCCTCACTTCCCGGAGAACCGCGGGGCGCGGCGCTCGATAAAGGCGCCGATGCCCTCCTGAAAGTCGTGCGAGCGGAACAGCAGCAGGAGCTGCATCAGCACGTGATGCGAGTGCGCCTCGAAGTCCTCGCTGAGGCCGTGCCGGAAGAGCCGCTTCATCGCGCGGATGGCCAACGGAGCATTGGCAGCGATCTTCTCGGCCCACCGGCGCGCCTCGGCGGCCAGCTCGGCTCCCGGGACGACGGCGTTGACCAACCCTAGAGCAAGAGAGCGCTCGGCCGGCAGATCGTCGGCGAGGAACCCGATCTCACAAGCCTTGGCCCAGCCAACGAGGCGGGGCAGGTACCAGGTTCCGCCGCTCTCGGGGACGATCCCCCGCTTGGCGAAGCCGGGGAGCAGCTTGGCTCCGTCGCTCATCAGGCGAATGTCGCAGCCGAGCGCGAGATCCACCCCGTAGCCGGCCGCGGCGCCGTTGATGGCGCAGATCACCGGCGTGTCGAGCTCGTGGAGCACGACGGTGGGGAGGTTACGGGTGCCGAAGTGCGAGGCGCCGCCGTCGGGGGAAAGCGTGCCGGCGCCGCCGATTCCCTTGCCCGCGGCCGCATCCTTCAAGTCGAGGCCGCTGCAGAAGCCGCGTCCGGCGCCGGTCAAAACGAGAGCGCGAACGTCCTCGTCGGCATCGGCGGCGGCCAGAGTTTGCGTCAGCAGCTCCAGCATCTCGAAGCTGATGGCGTTCAGCCGCTCGGGGCGGTTGAGGGTGATCACGCCGATGTGGTCGCTCTTCTCGTACAACAGGTCGGGCATGGGTTTCATCCTCCGAGTGATGGTTCTGCCGGACGTGGGGCGCGGCCACTGTAGCGCTCTCCGCCGCTCGCGTCACGCGCCAGGCGGCGCCCTCAGCGCCGGAGGCGCCCAGGCCGCGTCGAGACCATCGGCAGCACGGCGTCGAGCTCCTCGCCCAGCACGCGCGGCAGCCGGATCACCGACTCGACCATGCGGATCTCTGGAATCAGCTCGGCCAGGTCGGGCGGCGTCTCCGGGGCCCGGCGCAGGCCGCGCAGACGATTGAACGCCGCGAGCACGCGCGGCGCCATCGGCGCCACGGTGGTTCCGCGCAGTGCCAGAATGCGATGACAGGGCGCTGCCAGCGACAGGTAGGCGGCGCCGTAGGCGCCGCCGCCGAGAACGCACAGCAGCGGGTGCCCCAGGAGCCGCGCCGCCATCAGGCTGCGGACGCACTCGGCCAGGGCACACGGCAGCCCGGACTTCTCTTCGTAGAGATCGTCTGCGTGCCCCTGGCAGAAGAGGAAGATGAAGATCGGCGCCGGGCTCGCCCCGGAGGCGCGCACGGCGAAGCGAACCATCTCGCTGACCGCATTGGCCTCAATGATGCCGACGCCCGAGTCACGCCTGCGCTCGTAGCCGACGATGATGCCCAGAGCCGGGCGCTCGTCGAGCCGCCCCCAGGCGGCATGCACGAGCCCGCGACGCACCACGGGCTCCGTCGGCCGCCAGTGGCCACGGAACGAAAAGCGCAGCAGGTCGCGTTGCCGGCGGGGAGTCGGCGGGGGCGCGGCCACGCCGTCGAGACGGCGGGCCCGCTCGGCCGCGTGCAGCAGCGCGGCGGTGCGTTTGACGCCGCCGTCCAGGGCCCGGGCGGGCCCCGAACGCCGGCGCGGCCGAGCCAGAAATTTCTCCAGGTGAGCCCGGACGGCTTCGACCCGATCGGGCACGACGGCGTCGGCATGATCGCCTTTGAGGCGATAGGCCGCCGAGGTCGCCGCCAGGCCGACGTGCTCGGGCACCTGGCGCCCGGCCAGACGCAGCAGCTTCGGCCCCGTCAGCCCCCAGCGCGCGTCTTCCGTCATGAGCACCAGCTCCGACAGCCCGGCCATGACCGATGGCGCGCCGAAGCAACCCCGCGGGCCGCTGATCAGCGTAGCCAGCCGCGGGCCCGTGAGAGAGAGCCGGGCCAGCGCCACGCCGACCGCCGAGGCCGTCGCCAGCGCCACCGGTCCTTCCTGCACGCGCACGCCCCCGGTGTCCCAGCACACCAGGATCGCCGCCACCTCGGGGGTCACCGCCGCGGTGAGCCGGGCCAGCGCGCGGGCCTCGCGCACCCCGACCGTGCCGCCGCGCCGATGCCCGTCGGTGAGCGCTAGCAGCACCGGGTGGCCGGCGATCCGTCCGCCGCCGATCCACACCGGAGAGTCGGACGGGCCACCGCTGTCCAGACGTGCCAGCGTGCCCCGATCGACCAACGCCGCGGCCCGTTCCTCCGCCGAAAGAGCGGAGAAGTGTCCGTTGCCGTCCCCCATGCCCCTTCTTAGGCCGGTTCGAGCCAGCAGTGCAACGTCACTCGCGTGAACGTACGGCACAGCACCGACCCGCTACCGAAAGCGAACGTGAATCTCTAGCGGCGCGCGAGCACGGGGGACCGATCGACAGGCGGAAGAAAATCTGGCCGTGCTCGTGTGTCGCGCCCAACCACCGCCGCAACGGGCTCTGCCACACGGGTCACGACAGGTGTCAATCAATCGATTGACTCCCATATGGGGAAGTGGTAGCGCCAAGTCAAATTTTCTTCCGGGCAGCGATCTGAAATTCCGTCGAGGAGGACGTTTCGTATGCTGCTAGAGGGCAAGGTTGCCGTCGTCACCGGTTCGGGGCGGGGCATCGGCAGGGCCATCGCGCTCGAGCTGGCAAGAGAGGGCGCCAAGGTCGTGATCAACGACGTCGGCTGCGAGATCGACGGCCGCGGCGGCGCGCAGGATCCGGCGGCGCAGGTGGTCAAGGAGATCAAGGACCTCGGCAGCGACGCCGCTCCCAACTACGACTCGGTGTCCGACTTCAACGGCGCCGCCAACATCATCAAGACCGCCGTCGACAAGTTCGGCCGCATCGACGTCCTGGTGAACAACGCCGGCATCGTGCGCGATCGCTCGATCGGCAAGATGACCGAGGAGGACTTCGACGCGGTCATCGCCGTGCACCTGAAGGGCACCTTCAACTGCGGCCGCCACGCCCTGCCATTCATGAAGGAGCAGGGCTACGGCCGGGTGATCAACATCACCTCCAGCGCCGGCCTGCGCGGCAACTTCGGCCAGAGCAACTATGGCGCGGCCAAGGCCGGGATCATGGGCCTGACCCTGGTGTGGGCCATCGAGATGGAGAAGTACGGGGTCACCGTCAACGCCATGGCTCCGGCGGGCATGACCCGCATGACCGGCACCATTCCGGGCATCGACAAGGACAATCCGCCGCCCGAGATGAACGTGGCGCTCAACGCGCCCATGGTCGCCTTCCTCGCCTCCGAGAAGGCGGCGCACGTCAACGGCCAGATCTTCGGCCGGCGCGGCTACGCCTTCACCCTCTTCCAGCAGCCGCGCCCGCTGGCGATGATGTACAAGCCCGGCGGCCTGAGCGCGAGCGAGGTCGCCGCCAACTTCGACGGCGT
>CAZYMF010000331.1:0-4050 GCA_964648215.1 uncultured Binatia bacterium (SeqCode)
CCACACCCACGTCGTCACTGACGTGTTCCAGGACGTCGAACAGGTACAGCTGCGACACGGCACCGGAGGCGAACGGCAGCGCCTCGAGGCTCGCGCGGATCACGCGCGCGCCGGCGCGCCGCAGCTTGGTGCAGGCGGTCGGACTGACGTCGACGAACAGCGCCTCGGCGAGCGGCAGGCGCGGCCGCAGGCCACAGCCAATTTCAACTTGCAGCCCCTCGGCTTCGACCGGAGGCCGCACTGCCGGCATTGCCAGCAGCGATGCGGCGCGCCAGCAGCGTTCGTAGAATCGACGATTGTAACGATCGACGTCGCGCCGTTGCGGCGGGGCACTCGCGCGGCGGTCTAGCAGCGCCCCGCGCTCGGTGGGCGCTGCCCCTGCGCGCCGAGCCGGCTGCGCGTTGGCAACGAGTCGATGCACGATTGTCCCTTCCCCCCGCATGTCGTTCTTGACGGATCTCAGACCGGTCGGGCTGCTTGGCCGCGGCGCGTCCCCGGAGAGAAGCGAGCACGGCGGCGGTGGAGAGGGCAGCGAACTTCCCGAACCCTCCGGTGGCGACACGGCTTGAGTGTTTGGGGAAGCCCGCCGGCGCCGGGAGGGAGACCGGCGCCGGCGGGGCCATGTGTGTAGAAAGGCACGTTCAGTCGACGCGCAGTTCTACACGACGGTTCTGGGCGCGGCCGTCCGCGGTGTCGTTGGACGCCACCGGGCGCGATTCACCGAAGCCTTCCGTGGTGACGCGGTCGGCTGGAATCCCGTGCTTCACCAAGTATCGGCGCACGGAATCGGCGCGACGAAGCGACAACTTCTTGTTGTAGGCCTCGCTGCCAACGCTGTCGGTGTGACCTTCGACGATCACCGCCACGCCGCCTTGCGCCTTGAGTACCTCGACGGCCTCATCGAGGACCGGCACGGCATCGGGCCGGATGACGGCCTTGTCGAAATCGAAGTGGACGGCGCGGAGGACGATCTTCTGCTTGACTACCGGTGCGGGCGGGGGAGCTTGCGCCACCGGAGGCGGGGGCGGCGGTGCGGGTGGGGGCGCGACCTCGGGCCCGTTGAAGGCGTATTTCAGGCCAAGGCCAACGGTCATCCAACGCGCGTCTTCCCCGAACCGTTGGTCGCTCGCCTGCGTGGGCCCGAGATCCTTGGGCCGTGGTGCCATGTAGGCGCGATTCCAGCGCCCGAAGACACCTACCGCGAATTGGGGGGTGACATTGAAGTCGATGCCACCACCGATGGAGAAGCCTGGCGCCGTATGGTTGAGTCGTCCGCTGAGGCCGGTAAAGACGCCACCTTGCGCGGTTCCGTACAGCTCGACGAACTCTCCCATCGGCAGCGACACCCGCGGCCCGATGGTGCCACCGAAGAGCGTCGTGGTCTGGTTTTCGTTGGCGAATCCGCGGTGGTCGTTGTCCGGCTCCTGGAAGGTGGTGTGGAGCTGACCCTGCAGGCCGAGATACTCGTTGAACATGTAACCGGCATACGGGTTGACCGTGGCGCCGTCTTGGACGTGGGCCCGATAGTTGTCATTCGTTGGCCTGGAATATCCCAGGTCGACGCCGACGAATGGCCCATCGACGGCGCCGGCGGATGAAACCGCCCATAGTATGAGCGAGAACACCAAGACTGCACGTTTGCACACCATATCGATCCTTCCTCTTTGGATTCACTGGCCCGGTCGAGCGGTTACGGCGCGCTGCACGTCACGCGGCCGCCCCACCGTATTTCACCAGTTGCGGACCTATTCCGCACGACGACTCCAGCAGGCTGCTGAACGCCCCCTCCCGATGCTTCGACAGGCTCAGCATGAGCGGGCCCCCGCCCCGATTGCATTGTACTTGTCCGCTCACCCTGAGCTCGTCGAAGGGTATCCGAAACATGTTTTCAGCAGCCTGCTGGAGCTTCGGGCGCGATCGCCTGTCGCCGCCAATGGGCGCGTGCCTATCTGAACCGAAACGATCCCAAGGGCCCGATGATTCCGAATGCTTGCAGCAGCCAAACGCAGACCGCAAGAATGACGATGATGTGAATGATGCGCTTGATCGTGCGATCAATCGGAACGAGCGTCTCCACGACATAGAGAAGCACTCCGACGACCACCAGAACTATGATCACGTTGATCAGTGGCATGGCGACTCTCCTCGCGTTGCTGCGACCGGCAGCGTGCCTCTAGCGTAACGTGAGTACGGAATGTTGCTCTTGCGCCACACCCAGGCGGTGACGCACGGCGTTCGCGTCGAGACCGAGGACCTGACAGATGCACTCGAACGAGTACGGCCAGGCGGTATCCTCGGTGCCGACCCATTGCGTGACCTCGCCGAAGAGCCGTCGGCCTCGATGGTCGGTGGCGCAGCGATATTTCTCGATGCAATTGATCGCGTCCTGGATGACGGCGATCATGAGGCGTCGCTCCGGTGTCAGTGGCCTGACAGCTTCGAAGTGCTGCGACGGTAAGATGACATTGGGCTGCAACATGGCAACGGGGACTCCCGAGAGATAGCGATCCAGTTCTGTAGGCATGCGTGTAGACATGCGCGCTTATACCGTAGGGGTGGCAGCGCCGTAAGCTGGGAGTACTACGCGCGTAGAACTACGGGCGTGGTGCTCCCCCAAGTTGTGGCGTCGAGGAGAGCGAGTACAGTCGCGCTCCCCGTAATTGAGAAGGTCAAGGGTGCCGTAGGCTGCCCCGCACTCCCGGTCGAACCCCGGGGCTCCGCTCGGGGCCGCGCCAAGCGTCTGTTCGCGGACCGGCACGTAGAACCACGCGCGTAGTAGCCCGATCTTACGAAGGCGATGAATCGCACCGTATAATGACGATGGGTGATGGGTGGGGCGACCGTGGTGAGTCGTGAAAGGCACGGTCGGCAACTGGCTGGGGGTAGGGCGATGCACAACTTCCTGACCGCACATCGCGAAGAGATCATCGCGCGAACGCGAGCGAAGGTGTCTCTTCGAGACGCCCCGCGACCGACGACGATCGAGATCGACTTGGGAATTCCCCTTTTCCTGGAGCAGCTCATCGCCACGTTGCAGAGTCCGTCCCCCACGGACGACGCGGAGATCGGCAAGGTCGCGACCGCGCACGGCGGCAATCTGCTGGAGAAGGGATTCACCGTGGGCCAGGTCGTGCACGATTACGGTGGCCTGTGCCAGGCGATCACCGAGCTCGCCATCGATCTGAAGGTGCCCATGAGCGCCGGCGACTTTCACACGCTCAATCGCTGCCTGGACGACGCCATTGCCGAGGCCGTCACGGAGTACAGCCGCCAACGGGAGCAGGCGGCGTCCGATCGGACCCTCGAGCGACTGGGGTACTTCGCGCACGAGCTACGCAACGCCTTGCACGCCGCGACGCTGGCGTTCGACGCGCTGAAGTCGGGAGCCGTCGGGCCTGCCGGGAGCACCGGCACCGTGCTCGAGCGCAGCTTCCGCCGCATGCGCAGCCTCGTCGATCGCCAGCTCGCGGAGGTTCGGCTCAGGGCGAGCGTCATCCGACGCGAAGTCGTCGTGGTCGCCGCGCTGATCGAGGAGGTGGAGATCATCGCTGCGATTGAAGCAAGGGATCACGGTGTCCAGCTCACGGTTGCACCTGTCGAGTACGGGGTGGCGGTCGAAGCCGACCAGCAAATCCTTGCCGCCGCACTGATGAACCTGCTGCAAAACGCCTTCAAGTTCACCCGCCCGCACAGTCGCGTGTCGCTGGCGACACACGTGAGTGCCGATCGCGTACGGATGGAGATCTCAGACGAGTGCGGCGGCCTGCCCCGCGGGGAGATCGAGGGCCTCTTTCGCCCCTTCGAGCAGCGCGGCGTCGATCGGAGCGGTCTGGGTCTGGGCCTCGGGAACACCCGTCTCTGCGTCGAAGAGAACGGTGGGGAGCTGCGGGTGCGAAACTCGCCCGGCACCGGCTGTACCTTCACGATTGATCTGCCGAGGTATTCCGGTACGGCAGGAGAGCTTCGTCACTAGCGCGGCGCGCCTGCGCTGGCGGCGGCTCGTTGAGCAAGAGCCAGAAGCCTCCCACTGCCTTCACCGCCTCGACGAAG
>CAZYMF010000332.1:0-4016 GCA_964648215.1 uncultured Binatia bacterium (SeqCode)
AGCGGATCGACGGCCTCGGCTACCCGCGCGGGCTGCGCGGCCCGGCCATTCCCCTGGGCAGCCGGATCATCGCGGTGGCCGACGCGTACGACACGATGACGCGGCCGCGCGTGTTCCGCGATGCCATCTCGTCCTACGAGGCCTCCCTCGAGCTGGCGCGCTGCGCCGGCGGGCAGTTCGCCCCCGAAATCGTCGAGGTCTTCCGCCGCGTCGTCAGCGTGAACTGAGGGCGCGTGAATACACCGGCCTCAGACGTCGGTTCGGAGGTTCGCGAGCGCTCTTCCGAACCGACGCCGATCTCACCACCCTCCCACCGACGTCCCTAAACCTCGGCCGCTCCTTGACTTCTCGGATCGGGCGCCTGTACGATTTTGGTGTTTCCAACCCCCAAGCGCGGGCAGGACCGGGCGATCTCCAAGGAGACCGAATGGCGCAGGTGCAACAGGCCCCGGGCGGGCTCAGGGCCGCAGGGCTGACGAATCTCGGCGCGGAGCACTGGAACGAGGGCGTGGCGGCGCTCTACGAGGCCGCCGTCCGGCGCGGCGAGGCCTCCATCTCCGCCGACGGGCCGCTGGTGTGCCTGACCGGCCAGCACACCGGGCGGTCGCCGAACGACAAGCTCCTGGTGCGCGAGCCGTCGAGCGCGGAGCGCGTGTGGTGGGGACCGGTGAACCGGCCGCTCGACCAGACGCGCTTCGATCTCCTGCACGAGCACGTCGCCCGCTACCTGGAGGGACGCGAGACCTGGGTGCGCGACGCCTACGCGGGGGCGGATCCCGCCTACCGGCTGCCCATCCGCGTGGTGACCGAGTACGCCTGGCACAGCCTGTTCGCGCGGCACATGTTCATCGGCGAGCGCGACCCGGAGCGGCTCCCGGCGCACGTGCCCGAGTTCACCGTGATCGACGCGCCCGGCTGCAAGGCCGATCCCGCCCGGCACGGCACGCGGTCCGAGACGTTCATCGTCGTGAACTTCGCGAAGCGGCTCGTCCTCATCGGCGGCACCACCTACGCCGGCGAGATCAAGAAGTCGATCTTCACGGTCATGAACTACCTGTTGCCGCTCCGCCAGGTGATGCCGATGCACTGCTCGGCCAACGTGGGGCCGGCCGGTGACGTCGCGCTGTTCTTCGGGCTGTCGGGCACGGGCAAGACGACCCTGTCGAGCGATCCGGGCCGGGGCCTGATCGGCGACGACGAGCACGGCTGGTCGGACCGCGGCGTCTTCAACTTCGAGGGCGGCTGCTACGCGAAGATGATCAGGCTCTCGGCCGAGGCCGAGCCCGAGATCTACTCGACGACGCGGCGCTTCGGCACGGTGCTCGAGAACGTGGTGATGGACCCGGTCACCCACCGCATCGACCTCGACGACGAGTCGCTGACCGAGAATACGCGCGCCGCCTATCCGATCAACTACATCCCGAACGCCTCGGAGACCGGAGCGGCCGGCCATCCGCGCGACATCATCATGCTGACCTGCGACGCCTTTGGCACGCTGCCGCCGATCTCCCGGCTCACGCCGGCGCAGGCGATGTACCACTTCGTCTCCGGCTACACCGCCAAGGTCGCCGGCACCGAGCAGGGAGTGAAAGAGCCCGAGGCCACCTTCAGCACCTGCTTCGGCGCGCCTTTCATGCCGCTACAGCCGGGGGCGTATGCCAAGCTGCTGGGCGAGAAGATCGCCCGTCACAAGGTGCGCGCGTGGCTGGTCAACACCGGCTGGAGCGGCGGGCCGTACGGCGTCGGCTCGCGCATGAAGCTGCGCTACACCCGCGCCATGCTCGAGGCGGCGCTCGGCGGCAAGCTCGACGGCGTCGCCTACAGCCGCGATCCCATCTTCGGCGTCGAGGTCCCGCACGAGTGCCCCGACGTCCCCAAGGAGATCCTGGCGCCACGCAACACCTGGAAGGACGGTAAAGCCTACGAGCAGAAGGCGCGCGATCTGGCCGGACGCTTCCGCAAGAACTTCGCCCAGTTCGAGGACGGTGTCACGGCCGAAGTGCGTGGTGCCGGCCCGGCGGCCTGAGACCGTACGCCCCGCGGCGAGCCGTTCGCTCGCCGGCGGCGACCGGAGGTGCCGTGACGTTTCCCCAGGCCGATGAGTTGGTGGTCTCGACCCTCGGGCCTTGCCGTTTCTCGTGCCTGTTCGGCGACGGACGGGGGCCGTATGTCGACGAAGCCCGCCGTGTCCTGCTCTGCTCCGATCTGACGGAGCTGCAGCCCTATCTGGAATCGGGCCAACCGATTCCGGCCTTCGAGCCGGCGGGACCGCGGCGCCAGATCTACTTCGACTCCGGCAAGCTCACCTGCGGCGTCGTCACCTGTGGCGGCCTGTGTCCGGGCATCAACAACGTCGTCCGCGCGCTGGTGCTGACGTTGACCTACCGCTTCGGCGTCCACCGCATTCTCGGCTTCCGCTACGGCTACGCCGGCCTGGCCTCCGGGAGCGAGAATGCACCGATGCCCCTCGGCGTGGAGACGGTCGATCGGCTGCACGAGTCGGGCGGCACGCTGTTGGGCACCTCGCGCGGCCCGCAGGACGTCGGCGAGATGGTCGACACGATGGTGCGCCAGGAGGTCGGGATTCTCTTCGCCATTGGCGGTGACGGTACGTTGCGCGGCGCTTCGGCGCTGAGCCGAGAGATCGCCCGGCGCGGGCTGCACATCGGCGTCGTCGGAGTCCCCAAGACGATCGACAACGACATCCGGTGGACCGAGCGCAGCTTCGGCTTCTCCACCGCGGTCGAGGCGGCGCGTGCCGTCATCGTCGGCGCGCACGAAGAGGCGCGCGGTGCCTGGAACGGCATCGGCCTGGTGCAGCTGATGGGGCGGGAGGCGGGATTCATTGCCGCCCACGCCACTCTGGCGAACAGCGACGTCAACTTCTGCCTCGTGCCCGAGGTGCCGTTCGCGCTCGACGGCGACGGCGGCTTGCTGCATGCCCTCGAGCGCCGCCTCGACCGCAAGCATCACGCGGTCATCGTCGTGGCCGAAGGGGCAGGGCAGGACCTTCTCGCCCCGCCCGGCGGCGTCGCTCACGACGCCTCGGGCAACGTGAAGCTGGCAGACATCGGTTTGTTCCTGCGCGAGCGGATCGCGCGCCACTTCGCCGCGCGCGGCAAGGAGATGTCGATCAAGTACATCGATCCCAGCTACTCCATCCGCAGCCTGCCGGCGAACTCGATCGACGCCGAGTTCTGTCTCGCTCTCGGCCAGCACGCCGCGCACGCCGGTATGGCCGGGCGCACCGACATGATGGTCGGCTACTGGAACCAGCGCTTCACCCACGTGCCGATCGCCGTCGCCACCACGCAGCGCCGCCGTCTCGATCCGCAGGGACCGGTGTGGCAGCGCGTCCTCGAAGGCACCGGGCAGCCGGCGGCGCTGGGGCGTTGAAGCGAAGGCGCCGTTTCAGAGATCGAAACGGCCCATTCACCGGTTTTCGGTTCCGAATTTCCGGTTCCCTGTTCTCCGTTTTCTTCTGCGTCCTCGGTCCGAAGCGCGTCTGGCTGGCACTGCGCGCCGGTTCTTGGTAGCCACACCCCTATCGTATGGATGCGCGTAGGGGTTTCGTCGACCTGATCGGCAACACGCCGCTGGTGCGCCTGCGGCGCGCCTCGGAGGAGACCGGCTGCGAGATTCTGGGGAAGTGCGAGTTCATGAACCCCGGAGGCTCGGTGAAGGATCGCGCCGCGCTCTTCATCGTCCGCGACGCCGAGGCGCGCGGGGAGCTGCGACCGGGCGGCGTCATCGTCGAGGGTACCGCCGGCAACACCGGAATCGGCCTGGCGCTCGTCGGCAACGCGCTCGGCTACCGCACCGTCATCGTCATGCCCGAGACGCAGAGCCAGGAGAAGAAGGACATGCTGCGGCTCTGCGGCGCCGAGCTACGCTTGGTGCCGGCGGTCCCCTACAAGAATCCGGGCAACTACGTGCGCGTCTCCGGCCGCCTGGCCGAAGAGCTCGCGGCCCGTGAGCCCAGCGGCGCGATCTGGGCCAACCAGTTCGACAACGTC
>CAZYMF010000333.1:0-3994 GCA_964648215.1 uncultured Binatia bacterium (SeqCode)
AGAAGACGTCGCCTGCCTCGCGGCTCTCCGAGAAGCTCGTGTAGCCACGGATGTCGACGAACAGCACCGAGACCTCGCGCTCGCCGGACTCGAGCTCCTCCCCGCTCCCGAGCTGCTCGGCGACCGCGCCGGGCACGTAGCGGCGCAGCGATTCCTGCATCTCACGGCCCTCGCGGATCACCGCCTCTTGATCGAAGCGCTGCAGTAGGTGGGATGTGGTCTGGTTGACGGAGGCGAGCTGCGAGATGTCGGTCGAAGTGTAGACGTCGCCGGAACGCTTCGGTCCCAGGCAGATGAAGGCCGCCAGTGCCTGGCCCAGGCGGATCGGTACGATCACCTCGGCTCCCAACGTCTCCAGCGCTGCGCGGTCGAAGGGACCGAGCGGCGCCTCGTCGGGCCGCCGCCCCGCGTCCCCGAGCGACAAGGGCCGGCGCCGGTCACGTAAGGTGCCGACGAGAGGACTCGTGGCCTCGAACGCGGGCGGCACCGCCCGGCCCTCGGCGAAGACAGGGACGTAGCTCACGTCCACGAGCGCGTAGACGACGCATCCCTCGGGTCGCAGCAGCCGGTGCAGCCCTTCCCCGACTCGTTCCGTCAGCGCCCGCGCATCCGCGCACTCGGCGAGCGCGAGCAGGAGGTCGGCGACGCCGGCGTCGAGGGCGTAGCGCTCCTTGAAGAACAGGCGGTCGATCTGGGGACGGAGGCGGCGGTGCGCCGGGACCACGACGCCGGCGAGGAGCAGCGAGAGCGCGACCTGGCCCGTCCCCGGGTCGATGCCAAGCATTCCCGACGCGGCCTCGGCGATGCGGGGGACGAGGATGAGCGCCGCGGCTCCGAGCGCCACGAGCACGACGTTGTACGAGGCCGCCGCGGAGAGCAGTCGGTCGACGTCGAAGAGGTTGAAGCGCACCACCGAGATGACCAGGGACAGGGGTAAGAGCGGCAGGAACCAGTAGCTCGCGTTCGTGAGCCGGCCCAACCCGCCCAACCACATCCGGGCCACGCTCTCGACGATAAGGGGAATGAACGCGCAGTAGACCCCGAAGAGGACCCACTTGAGCTGGCGCCGGGCGGGCGGATCGGCGTGGCGATACTTGTGGGTCGCCACCCCGAGGAGGGCCAGACAGCCCAGGGCCACCGTCGTGAATTGCCCGACGTCCCCGACATTCATCCAGCCCAGCCATCGCATGAGGGCGAAGGGGCCGAGCAGGGCAAAGAACCAGGGCCAGACCCGGTGCCAGCGGCCCGCCAGAGCGCGGTCGTCCGGGAACACCAGGATGAAACGCAGGGCCAGCGGGAGCACCAGCCACGAAGTGGCCAGGAGGATCCCCAGCGAGACGTATAACTCGAGCGGACTGCCCTCGAAGACGCACAAGTGGAAAGCGGAACAGATCGCGGCTTGGAAGTAGCGTCTGACGGTCGGGGTGGGCCGGGCACGCAGCAGCAAGAAGAGCGCCGATGCAGCGAAGGCGAGCGACGTGGCCAGCCACGAGCGGAAGGCCGAGCCGCCCCTCAGCGGGAGGGCGGCCTCCCGCCGCTCGCCGCTGCGCTCATACAGGACCGTGGCAGAGGATTCTCCCCTTCTGATGCTACGAGCCGTGAAGCCGGCGGTCCCAACACCGCGAAGATCCGCACTCCCGATGCGAATCAGCCGATCGCCCGCCCGCAGTCCGGCAGCTTCGAGCGGATCGGTGGGATGTGTGTGCTCGAATTCGCCGGTGAGCACGGGGTAGCGGTCGGCGCTCGCCAGGGAGAGATCGACGACTGCCAACCGGGTGTCGTCGAGCTGTGTCTTCACGCCCAGGGCGAAGCAGACGACCCAGAGCGGCATCAGGATCAGGACCAGCGCCTTGTCGAGGGGGGCGAGGCGACTCACATGCTCATCTCGCGCGAAGCGTCGCGCAGGTCCTCGTGGCCGAGGCGCAGGGCGAGAGCCGTCGAGCCCAAGAGCTCCGCGGATCACCTGCAGAAGTGCTGCTTTTGACGTGCCGCGAGGTATCGGACGAGGCGCCGGAGGGCCGGTAGAGAGCGCAGCCCGGCTTGCCGGCGTCCGGATGCCCCATTGGGCAACCGTGCCACGGGGTGCTCGGCGCGGTCAAGGCAGAGATGGGGCCCAGATGGCAACGCAGGGCGCAACGCGGCGACACCGAGCGGGCTCGTCGGCGTTCCCGGGCACGGCCCGGATCAATCGGCCACGGATCGTACGGCACCTCGTCCGCATCCAACCCCGGCCGCCACGCAGGGCGAGTGGCCGGAGCAGCTCACCGTCGAGTGGCAGGAAGCGCCACAGGCTCAGCAATCGACCTGACCCGCGGGATGGATCGAGGCCACAGCCGGCTCCTTCCGGACTTCGGCTTCATCCGAGCCGCTATGCGAATTCCACGATCCATCACTTCGGGGTGGACTGCGAACACCGCGGCGATGAGCCGCGCGTTCTTCTCGCGTCGGTCTCTAGCAGGTCCAGTTCCCGCAACGCCTGCTGGATGTGGCTCCAACCCGGAACTCTCGGGGGGTGGCCCCACCTTGACTCCTTCGGGAACGGGCGCCTAATAGCCGGCATGGATCTGTCCTACTCGGCCGCCGAGGAACGTTTTCGCAGCGAGCTGCGGGCCTGGCTGCAACGCAACCCCGCCGGCCCCGAGCCGGAGGAGATCAATGCCTTCGTCGCCTACGGCAAGGCGTGGCAGCGCAAGCTGTACGAGGCCGGATGGTGCGGCATCGCCTGGCCAAAAGAGTACGGTGGCCGCGGCGCGACCCTGATCGAGCAGATCATCTTCCAGGAGGAGATGGCGCGCGCCCGGGCGCCGTTGCTGATCAATCTCGCCGGGCTGACCATGGGCGGGCCGGTCCTGATCGCCCACGGCACCGAAGAGCAGAAGCAGCGCCACCTGAAGAAGATCCTGGCGGCCGACGAGATCTGGTGCCAGGGCTTCTCCGAGCCCAACGCCGGCTCCGACCTGGCCGCGCTGAAGACCCGCGCCGTCCGCGACGGCGACTCGTTCCTGGTCAACGGCCAGAAGGTGTGGACCAGCTACGCGCGCTTCGCCGACTGGTGCATGCTGCTGGTGCGCACCGACCCCGACGCCCCCAAGCACCGCGGCATCACCTTCCTGCTCGTCGACATGCACAGCCCGGGCATCAGCGTGCGCCCGCTGAAGCAGATCAACGGGGCGGAGGACTTCAACGAGGTGTTCTTCGAGGACGTACGCGTGCCGCGCGCCAACGTCATCGGCGAGGTCAACGGCGGCTGGGAGATCGCCATCACCACCTTGATGCACGAGCGCGCCACCCTCACCTTCAGCCGCCAGCTCCAATCGCGCGTGGCGCTGAACGACATGATCGCCTTGGCCCGCACCTGGCAACACGACGGCCATCCGGCGATCGCCGACCCGCTGCTGCGCCAGCGGATCGCCCAGGCCATCATCGAAAGCGCCGCCATCCGGTACACGGCCTACCGCAGCCTGACCAAGACCCTGCGCGGCGGCGTGCCGGGCCCCGAGGGCTCGATGGAGAAGCTGTTCTGGAGCGAGATGTACCAGCGTCAGCTGGAAACGGCCCTGGCCATCGAAGGCCCCTACGCGCAGCTTGTCGCCGGCTCCGACCGTGTGCCCGACGACGGGCAGTGGCCGTCCCTCTTCCTCTACTCCCGCGGCCGCACCATCGCCGCCGGCAGCTCCGAGATCCAACGCAACATCATCGCCGAGCGCGTGCTGGGGCTGCCGCGGGCGAAGTGAGACGCGAAGCGTCTCGTCGAGTCGGAAAGGTAAAAGGTCAAAGGGGAAAGGTCTGGAGCCGCTCACCGCTTTTCGCGAAAATGTACGCGGCGCCCAAGCCACATAGCTCAGAGGCCGCCGCTGGCGTTGACGAGCCCACCATTGGCGGGAACGCCCGCCGCCGTTGAGAGAGACCTCGGCGCGAGGCCGGCTCAAGAGGCAGCGACCCATAGCACGCGCAGCGGGCGCGAAGGGGGAGCGCGAGGGGGAAACCGCGCCTT
>CAZYMF010000334.1:0-2453 GCA_964648215.1 uncultured Binatia bacterium (SeqCode)
CTGTTAGATCTCGAGCAGGATGGTGGTGCGCTTGCGCTGGTACTCCTCGCGGGTGATCAGCCCCTCGTCGCGCAGGCGCTTGAGCTCGACCAGCCGGTCGGTGCCGGTTCGCGGGGTGCTCTGCCGGGCCGCGACCGGCGCCGGCACTGGCAGCCGCGTCCGCTTGCCTCCGCCCCCACTCAGCAGGCGTAGCGGCAAGGCGACCCCCCACGACAGCACGGCGCCCCAGAGCGCGCTGTTGGCGATCAGGACCTCGAAGAAATACAGGTTCTGCAGACGACGGGGAACGACGACGAAGAGGGGGAGCGAAAAGAGGTTCCAGAGCTGATCCGGAGAGCTGCCGATGAGCCAGTCGCTGCCCGCCGGCACTTGATCCACGTGCAGCTTCCAGGCGTACCATTGCGCGCCGAAGTGAACGAGGGCGAGGGTGAGGAAGATGAGGTTTGTGACCAAGTCGCGCAGCCTCATGTGCCTGGTTCCTCCGTCGCCGGCCGCGTGCAGCCTCGCGCGGATTCTCGTGCAATCCCGTCGGTGCGGGATCGCGCCTTCGACGCCGCCGGGCGCAAAATTTGCCGCTGCGTCAACCGCTGGTCATCGCATCTGCTGCGTGTGGCTCGATAAATCATCCCGCGTCGTTCCGTTCGGACCACGCGTAGAAGAGCCGAAGCCAACGGCGTGCCAAGCGTTGCCCGTCGCTTGCGGAACGACAGCGTGGGGAGGCCGACGGGTTGGGGGATGCGGGGGAAGGCCGTCGCGGCAGATCACCCGCCGCGCGTGTGCATTTCCAGGTGCGGGTTCTGACGCAGGTCGTTGCTCTGCGCCAGGGGAGAGCGCTGCGCGAGAGCCAGGCGTTGCTCGGCGCCGCGGTCGTCGCGTCGCTGCCAGGTGGGGGCGATCAGCGCCTTGACCTCTTCCCGCGAGGCGCCGGCGCGCAGCGCCCGGCGCAGGTCGGTGCCGATCTTGGCATAGAGGCACAGGTACCACATGCCGTCGGCCGTCAGGCGGCTGCGATCGCAGGAGCGGCAGAAGGGGTCGGTCGTGGAGGAGATGATGCCGAAGACGGTGCCATCGCCGAGCTGAAAGCGATCGGCCGGCGCCGAGCTGTCCTCGCGCACCGGCGTGACGGTGCCGTAGTGCCGTGTCAGATGATCCAGCATCTCGCGGCGCGACACGACCTTGTCCATCGACCAGTGGGTGGCGCCGCCGACGTCCATGTACTCGATGAAACGTACCTCGGCGTCGACCCGCTTGCCGTACTCGATCAGATCGACGAGCTCGTCGTCGTTGGTGCCGCGTAGCACCACGGTGTCGATCTTGAGGCGGGAGAAGCCGGCGCGGGTGGCAGCCTCGATGCCGGCGAGCACCTGGGGCAACGCCCGCCGGCGCGTGAGGGCCAAGAAGCGGTCGGGGCGCAGCGTGTCGAGGCTGACGGTCACCCGGTGCAGACCGGCCTCGAAGAGGGCCGGGGCGCACTCGCCGAGGAGGATGCCGTTGGTGGTGATGGCCAGGTCGCGGATGGCGGGTTTCGCCGCCAGCAGGCGCACCAGCGTGGGCAGGTCACGACGGATCAGCGGCTCACCGCCGGTGAGGCGCACCTTGTCGACGCCGAGATCGGTGAAGATATCGACCAGCGTGCTGATCTCCTCGAAGTGCAGCAGGTCCTCGCGCGGCAGCCAGACGTAGTCCTCCTCCGGCATGCAGTACAGGCAGCGCAGGTTGCAGCGGTCGGTCACCGACAGGCGCAGGTTGCGCAGCGGCCGGCCGAGCTTGTCGAGGTGCGCGGTCACGGGAGCAATATGCCTGGGTGCCCGTTGTTAGGGAAGAAGAGCCCGTCGTCGATCGCGCCTCTTGAGGGGGCGTACGTCACGAGCTCTCCGTGGCGGCTCGCGTGCTGCGCTCGCGCTTGGTGCGGGCACGGGCCTTCTTGTCGGCCAACCGGCGCTCGCGCGCAGCTTTGGACGGGGCCGTCGGCACGCGACGCTTGCGCACGGTGACGGCCTCCGCCAGCAGCCGGCGCAGGCGCTCGAGCACGGCGTCCCGGTTGCGTGGCTGGTCGCGATAGACGCCGCTCGACAGGACGATCTCACCCTCGCGGGTGAGGCGCGAGGCCAGCCGGGCGAGAGCGCGGGCGCGCGCGGCGGCGGGGATCGACGGCGAAGTGCGCAGGTTGAACCGCAGGGTCGCCTTGGAAGCGACCTTGTTCACGTTCTGTCCGCCCGGTCCGCCGGATCGCGAGTACGTCAGCTCGATCTCCCGCAGCGGCACGGCGATGCGCCCGTTCAGGCGCAGAACGTCCGCTTCTTCCATGGAACGAGCCTCGCAGCCTCCTCCGGGGAGGTCAAGGAGCGAAGAAGTGGCCCACGGAATCAGTGAGCCAGTGAGTCATTGGCAGGGGCCATTCTGGAGCACCGGACAGAGCCCGGTGCCACCTTCTTGGCTGGGGCCGTTCTGGT
>CAZYMF010000334.1:2553-3957 GCA_964648215.1 uncultured Binatia bacterium (SeqCode)
TTCTGGAGCACCGGACAGAGCCCGGTGCCACCTTCTTGGCTGGGGCCGTTCTGGTGGCACCGGGCTCCGTCCGGTGCTCCATCCGTCGGCATTCGACGATCGTGGCGCTGGGGCCATTGTTTCCTCGGTGGCAACGGGGTTACGAGAGAGTGGTTTTCCCATGACCCGCACCGAGCGCACCTACTACGTCGTCTTCGCTCTCTACAACTTCTCGTGGTCGTTCCTCGGGCCGATCTACGCGTTGTTTCTGCTCAGCCGCGGCTTGGATCTGTTCGAGATCAACGTCGTCCTGGCGACCTACCTGATCACCTCCTTTGCCTTCGAGGTGCCGACGGGCGCGCTCGCCGATCTGACGGGGCGGAAGACGACCTTCGTGCTCAGCTGCCTGGTGCGCATGGGGGCGTTCGCGCTGTACGCGTTCTCCAACACGCTGCCGCAGTTCCTGCTGGCGGAGTTCATCGACGCCCTCGGCAGCACGCTGGCCAGCGGCGCCCTCGAGGCCTGGGCCGTCGACGGCATGCGCGCCGAGGGGCAAGAGTGGCCGGCCGGCCACTTCTTCGCGCGCGCCCAGATGCTCTCGCGCACGGTGATGATCGTCAGCGGCGTGGTCAGCGGCTATCTGGCGCAGCGTGACCTGGCCCTGCCGTGGTTCGTGTCCGCCGCCGTCTTTGCGGTAACGGCCGTAGTGGCCGCCGCAGCGATGCGCGAGCCGCCGCGGGTCGGGCCGGCGCGGCTCCACTGGCCGAGCCTGCACCGCACCCTCGGGCGCACGGCGCTGGAGGGGCTGGGTCTGGTGCGGCAGGCGCCGGTGCTGCTCACCCTCTGTCTGATCACGCTGGTGGGGTCCTTCGGCGTGATGCCGATCCAGATGTTCTGGCAGCCGCGGATGCAGCAGGTGACCGGCGAAGGCGTTTGGATCATGGGATGGATCTGGGCGCTTTTGAACGTGTCCGCCGTCGCCGGCAGCGCGATCATTCCGCGGCTGCTGCGCCGGGCCCGTCGCGAGCGTATCCTGGCCGTCGCCGCGCTGTGGCGGGGTGCCATGCTGGCCGTGGCCGGTACCGCCACCGGCGTGTCTCCCGCCGTCGGCGGGTTGTTGCTGCAGGAGATGGGCTTCGGCGTCAGCGAGCCGCTGGTGCAAGCGTGGATGAACGAGCACATCGAGGCCGAGCGGCGGGCGACCGTGCTCTCCGTGCGCGCGATGTGTTTCACCCTCGGCGGTGCCGGCGGTCTGGTCCTGCTCGGTCTGGTGGCGCGCGACGTCGGCATGGGCAGCGCCTGGGTGCTGGCGGCCTGTGCGATCGCGCTGACGGCGGCGGGCTTTGCGCGCCTCGGTCGTCTGGCCGGCCTGGCTCCGTCCCCGCGGCCGCCGGCACCGGCGCTCGGCGTCAAGGCCGTGCCCCC
>CAZYMF010000335.1:0-3953 GCA_964648215.1 uncultured Binatia bacterium (SeqCode)
GCGAACGGCGCCGCCAGGAGATGAGATTGTCGCTGGCGCCGGCGTTGCGCGTCGAAGGTAACGTCGGCGATCTCTACCGCCTCTTCAACAACCTCATCGACAATGCCGTGCGCCACGCGCGCCCGAGCGGTTGCGTCGAGGTGGCCGCCGAGCGGCGGGGCGACGTCATCGAAGTGGCCGTGAGTGACGACGGCCCCGGGCTGTCGGAGGAGGACCTGCCGCGGATCTTCGACCGCTTCTATCGCGGCAAGCGCGAGCCGCAGGAGCAGCCGGGCACCGGGCTCGGGCTCAGCATCGCGCAGGAGATCGCCCGCACCCACGGCGGGCACATCGTCGCCGCCAACCGCGCGGGCGGCGGCAGCGTCTTCCGCGTCACCCTGCCGGCCGTGGGCGCCTGAGGCGGTTGCGGCCGGCCGCCGAAAATAATCTGAACGATCCACCGCCGGGCAACGTCAAAGCAGCGAAGACCGCTTGCGCCTACCCGTTGACCGTTGCCCAAGCCAAGCCAGATCGAGGAACCGCCGCCCATGACGAATGAATCCGAGTGCCTTTTCGAGAAGCGTGCGCGTAGCCGTTGTCCTGGTGCGACCCGCAGCTTGCTGACGACCATGGGTTCCTTCTCCCGGATGGGAGAAGGTCAGGATGAGGGGGATGAAATCAACGGCGGAGCCCGCCAACACGACACAGATGCGCCGACTGTCGCGGACGGTTGTCTCGGGCGTGATCGAATCCCCCTCACCTTGATCCTCTCCCATCCGGGAGAGGAGACCTTCCAAGACGGGTTCTTGCCTGGATCCGTGCGGCCGACCACGCTCATCCCTGTCGGACGAGGCCGGGGGGTTCATGACGATTGTTTCGAAGATGTCGCGGTGCAGTCGCGCCGCGGCCGCCGTCGCTGGTTGCCGGCGCTGCTCATTCTGCTGCTGGCCGTGGCTACGGCCAGCGCCGGCACGACGCCGCGCCCGACCGACAGCGACGTCCTGCGGGCGACGCTGAAAAACGGCCTCCGCGTCGTCGTCGTGCGCAACCCGCTGGCCCCGGTCGCGACCACGGTGATGAACTATCTGGTCGGCTCCAACGAGGCGCCGGCGGGGTTTCCGGGCATGGCCCATGCCCAGGAGCACATGATGTTTCGCGGCAGCCCGGGGCTGTCGGCGGATCAGCTGGCGAACATCAGCGCGGCGATGGGCGGCCACTTCGATGCCGACACGCAGCAGACGGTGACGCAGTACTACTTCACCGTTCCCGTCGAGGATCTCGACGTCGCGCTGCACATCGAGGCGCTGCGCCTGCGCGGCGTGCTGGACAGCGAGGCGTTGTGGAGCCAGGAGCGCGGCGCCATCGAGCAGGAGGTGGCGCAGGATCTCTCCAGCCCGCAGTACGTGTTCTACACCAAGCTGCTGGCGGCGATGTTCAAGGGGACGCCCTACGCCCACGACGCGCTCGGCACGCGGCCCTCGTTCGCCAAGACGACGGGCGCGCTGCTCAAGAAGTTTCACGATTCCTGGTACGCCCCCAACAACGCCATCCTGGTGATCGTCGGTGACGTCGCGCCGGCGGCGACGCTGGCGCAGGTCGAGAAGCTCTTCGGCGACATTCCGCGCCGGGCGATCCCGGCGCGGCCGCAGGTCGTGCTCCACCCGGTCAAGGCCGAGACCATGAGCCTCGACACCGATCGGCCCTACGGCATGGCGGTGGTCTCCTTTCGCCTGCCCGGCTCGGACAGCCCGGATTTCGCCGCCGCGCAGGTGCTGGCCGACGTCCTCGGCAGCCAGCGCGCGGACCTCTACGCCCTGGTGCCGGCCGGCAAGGCGCTGTACGCCGGCTTCTCGCTCGACACCCTGCCGCAGGCGAGCATCGGCTTCGCCGAGGCGGCCTTTCCCAAGGGCGCCGAGGCGCAGGCGTTGGTGGGGGAGATGCGCAAGATCTTGAGCGGGTACGTGAAGAACGGCGTGCCGGCGGATCTGGTCGACGCGGCCAAGCGGCACGAGGTGGCCGGCGAGGAGTTCCAGAAGAACTCCGTGTCGGGTCTGGCCTCGGCGTGGTCGCGGGCGCTCGCGGTCGAGGGACGGCAGTCGCCGGCGGAGAACGTGCGCGCCATCGAGCGCGTGACGGCGGCGGACGTGAGCCGGGTGGCACGCCAGTATCTGAAGCTCGACCACGCCATCGTCGCCGTTCTCCGGCCGCAGCCGTCGGGCAAGCCGGTGGCCGCGAAGGGGTTCGGCGGCAAGGAGTCGTTCGCGCCCAAGGAGACCAAGCCGGTGCCGCTGCCGGATTGGGCGCGTCAGTCGCTGGCGCGGCTGGCGATACCGAAGTCGACGGTGCATCCGGTGGTGACGGTTCTCCCCAACGGCTTGAAGCTGATCGTGCAGCCGGAGTCGATCAGCCGCTCCGTCAGCGTCTACGGGCACGTCAAGAACAACGCCGACGTGGAGGTGCCCAAGGGGAAGGAGGGCGTGCACCGGCTCCTCGACGACCTCTTCAGCTTCGGCTCGACCTCGCTCGATCGCGTGGCGCTGCAGAAGGCGCTCGACGACATTGCCGCCTCGGAGTCGGCCGGTACCGACTTCTCGGTCGAGGTGCTGGCCGACCACTTCGATCGCGGCGTGCAGCTGCTGGCCGACAACGAGCTGCACCCGGCCCTGCCGCAGGCGGCGTTCGGCGTGATGCAGAAGCAGCTCGTGGCCTCGCTGCCGGGACGCCTGGAGAGCCCCGACTTCCTCGCCGGGCAGGCTCTCTCGGCGGCGCTCTACCCGAAGGACGATCCCACGCTGCGGCACGCCACCCCGGCCACGGCCGCGGCGCTCACCCTAGCCGACGTGCGCGCCTACTACGCCAAGGTGTTCCGGCCCGACCTGACCACCATCGTGGTGATGGGACAGGTGCAGCCGGAGCAGGCCAAGGCCGTGGTCGAGAAGTACTTCGGGGGCTGGAAGGCCAGCGGTCCGAAGCCCGAGGTGCTGCTCCCGGCGGTGCCGCCGAACACGGCGTCGGCGACGGTGGTGCCCGACACCAGCCGGGTGCAGGACCGGGTCACGCTCGCGGAGACCCTGGGGCTCAACCGCAGCAACCCGGACTACTACGCGCTCGAGCTCGGCAATCACGTTCTCGGCGGCGCCTTCTACGCGACCCGGCTCTATCGCGACCTGCGCGAGCAGAGCGGGCTGGTGTACTACGTGTCGTCACGCTTCGACGTCGGCAAGACTCGCGGCGTCTATCTGGTGTCGTACGCCTGCGATCCGCCCAACGTGTCGAAGGCGAGAGCGCTCGTCGAGCACGAGCTGAAGGCGATGCGGACGGCGCCGGTGACGGCGCACGAGCTGCGGCAGGCGCAGGCGCTGCTGCTGCGGGAGATTCCGCTCTCCGAGTCCGACGTCAACGGCATCGCCGGCGGCCTGATCGATCGCGCCACCCGCGACCTCCCGCTCGACGAGCCGACCCGCGCCGCCCACCGCTACGTCGACCTCACCGCGGCGCAGGTGCAGGCCGCCTACGCGAAGTGGCTGCGGCCGGATGCGCTGGTGCAGGTGGTGCAGGGACCGGCGCCGAAGTAGGTTCAAGAGCGAAAAGCTGAAAGCGGAAAGCGAAAAGCCGAAGGGGACGTCGACGGTCGCTGTTGCTCTACCCTTCCAACGTTGGGTTCCCTCTCCTTACCACGGAGAGGGCCAGGGTGAGGTCGACGAAGGTCGCGACCGCCATCAGTCTTCTTTTCGATCCGTTTCCTCGTCCTCGACGCTGCGGCGCATCCGCCGCCATGGGAGCGTGCGAACGAGAATTACCGTCACCGCCGTCAGCACGACGGCGAGCAGGACCCAGCGCTCCACTCGCGTGACCCGGCCGAGCAGCACCGCCGCGCTGGCGCTCGAGACGAAGCCCAACGTGCCGAGGGCGAGCGCCCATGCGGCGCAGCCGATTACGTCGAGGACGACGAAGCGGCCGAACGGAAGTCGCTG
>CAZYMF010000336.1:0-3928 GCA_964648215.1 uncultured Binatia bacterium (SeqCode)
CTCGTCGAAGCACACGCGGTGCTTAGCCCGGTTCGATGCTGCTTTCTCAGGATCACACTCGAAGCCGATGTCCATCCCACATCACGAGCCTAGCAGCAAAGGGCTCCGCCAGGCCATTCAGCAACTTATCTCCGCCGAGTCACCTACCATCGCCTGTGGAAGTCTTGCAAAGGATTTCGCAGTCCATCCCCATGTCGTGCCCTCCAACTGCTGGGCCAAAGATCATTCAAAACATCTGTGCCGATTCACCCACCGTGCAACTTGGGCTAGTTGTTGTAGCTGACGGGTCAGCGGCTTCAGCTATTCGCTGTCGTGGCCGCTCGTGGTATGCGGGCGCCTCGATCTTCGGGGCAGGCTCGCGGCTGAACGGCCTGCCCGTTCGACATCCGGTTCAGCGCACGGAGGAGTGACCGATGGACGTACCATTCTGCGGTGGGTGTGCCTGTGGTGCCGTGCGCTACGAGTGCTCAGCGACACCGGTGGCGATGGTGAATTGTCACTGCCGCGACTGCCAGCGCGCCGGAGGCGCGGGGTTCTCGCCCACGGTTGTCGTGCCTGCCGGATCGTTCCGGTTGCTTCGGGGCGAGCCGAAGAGCTACTCGCTCGCGGCCGACAGCGGACACACCGCTCACCGAGCCTTTTGCGCCGACTGCGGAGTGCCGCTGTACGCGTTCTCCTCCGCGCGCAGAGACTTCATCGGCGTTCGGGCAGGCAGCCTTGACGATCCGAGCTGGTTCAAACCGCAGGCGGAAGTCTGGACGGCAAGCGCACAGCCTTGGGATCCTCTGGATGCCGACGTGCCGCACTTTCCGCGCGGTCGGGAGCGGAGCTTGGATGCCTGACTTCGAGTCGGAGCCGGGTCGAGCGCGCATTCTCCGTTGTCGAATCGCGGGCATGGGCATACACCCTGTTGACGCGAGATGCCTGTCTCTCAGTGTTTCCCGGACAACCGCGGAGGACGATCGGCGTACATGACATTGGCAGCGACGGCGGAATACATCATGTGGCCCGGCCGGCGTGCCGGCGACGGCCGCTTGGTCGGTTGAGGTTGCCCGATGGAGTTTGCCCTCTTTCAGCAGCATCGAGATCCACTGCCCGAGGAGGCGCTCGTAGCCGCGTTCGCCTGCGTGCCGCGTTTCACGAGTCTGGACGCACGCCGCCTGGCCGGCACGGCCTTCGGCGTCGTGGCCGAGCAACTCTCCGAAGATGAGGCGCACACCCTGAAGGAAGCTTTCGACAAGGCGGGGTGCGGCGTGGCGGTGGTGCCGCAGGATACCCTGTCGCTGGAACAAGCCAAGGTCGTTCGGCAGGCGACGCGGGACGCAACGCAGTTGCTGGTCTACGACCTGTACGGTCGCCCCACCGGCATCCCGTGGTCCGCCGTCGACTGCGTGGCGGCCGGCTCCATTGGTGCGCTGCAGCGTGTTCAGACCAGGGTCGGAAAGATCGACGGCGACATCGTCGTGCCCGCCGAGTACGAGTACCGGGAAGAAGACCGGCTGACGCTCGAGCTTCTCGCGCGCGAGCCGGCACAGCGCTATCGCGTGCAGTCCGACTCGTTCAACTACGTTCGCTACTTCGGCGAGCGAAAAGCTGGCGGATCGTCGGCGTACTTCTCCTCCCTGGTGCAGGATCTTGCCGCCCGGACCAACGCCGGCACCCACAACCAGGGTGTGCAGAAGCTGTGCTCCGCCCGCAAGCAGACCATCCACTACCCCAGCCAGCGGCTGTTCGAGCGCGAGATGGCGTGGATCGCTTGGGTCAACCGCCGTGCGGGTGGCGCCCAGACTGCGTAGGTGGTGACGCGGCCCGCCATGGCGCTGCCGGCGCCATAGGCAGACCCCGGTTGACGCTGGCACGTGCCGCGATCTCGTGCGTTCCGAGAACGCTCGAGCGGCGGCGATGCTCTGCTGGTGGGTCTCCTGGCGTCGCTACGCCCGGCCCGCCACTTGCCTCGATCTTATTCGATTGACAAGCGAAATGAGGATGGGCTATTATTCAACTGACCAATGAAAAGCGGATTGGGATACGATTCCAACCAGGAGACAGAGCACGTCGAGAAGGAGGTCTCGCATGTCCGACCTGTCCGTAACGTATGCCGGTGTCGAGTTCAAAAATCCGATCGTGGCCGCATCCGGGCCCCTGGGAAGAACTTTCCACGCCCTCAAGTCCAGCATCGAGGCGGGTGTCGCTGCCGTCACCCTGAAATCAGCCAACGCCGAGCCCGGACCGTATGCGGGGACGAAGCCGGGCGCCCACGTCTACCCCAGGCCGGCCCATCGATTCTTGCGGCGGCACGGGCTGCCCAAGGTGATGATCAACTGGGAAGGAGTTCCCGTCGACTTCACGGCCGCGAAGCAAGCGGAGATGATCAGGAAGATCAAACCCATCGCGCGCGACCACGGCGCGAAGATCATTGCCAACATCCATCCCGACCCGATGTACCTGGCGGACGAGGACATGTTCCGGCGCGACATCCAGATCCTGATGGATGCCGAGCCCGACCTCCTGGAGGCGTGCCCGTGCCCCTACCATCTTCCTCCCGAGGTCACCTATCCGGACAATCCGGTGACGGAGCAGATGCAAGACTTCGCGCTGAAAACCTGGGGGATTCCACTGCAGCAGGCCGCGGTGCCGTACATCGCCAAGGCGTCCTTTCATCTCTTCCGCTACGCCCACGAGAAGTTCCGCGACGCAGGCATCGCGAACCTTCACGTCACCGAAGGCCCTTGGTTCTACGGGACCATCGTGGATATCGACAGAATGAGACCGCTGGTGCCCGGCCCGGGCGTGATCACGTACGGCTCTCTGCGCAAGCCGATCATGAACAACCACGTGGCGAGGACCGCCGCGCTGGGAGATTTCCAGGTCATGAGCAGCGGCGGGGTGTGGAACGCGAAAGACGCGATCGAGCGAATGATGTGCGGGGCGCGGCTGGTCGCCATTCACACGGCGATCCAGTTTCACGGGCACAAGCTGTTCCCCAAGATCATCAAGGGCATCTCGGATTTCCTCGACAAGAAGGACGTGCCCCTGGAGGCCATCATCGGCGCGGCGCAACCCGAGATCGTCAGCCAGGATGCGCACGAAGAGTTCATGCGCGAGGTCGATCGCTCCACCGACTCGATCAGGCCGGTCATCGACGAAGCGAAGTGCAAGCGCTGCGGTACCTGCGGCAACTGCATCCACGGCGGCATCGTCACCAAGGACCGCCGGCCGGAGATAGATCTGGAGCTGTGCGTTCGCTGCGGCATCTGCGAGTCGCTCTGCCAGACCGGAGCTTTGACGATGGAATACGCCTAGTCGAGAGGCGATTCGACAACCGATACGCCGCCGGACCTAGGAGATTTGCGCCGGCGAGACCGGACAGGAGACGACATGGCCTTTGGAAAATACGCCGTCGATTACGAGCAGAGAATCGACTACGACCGTCTGCGAACGGAGCGGTTGCAGCGGGCGAAGGATCAGCTCGCAAAGACCGACCTGGGGGCCATCCTCTCGTGGGATGCGGCCACCATCCGGTACCTCACCTCGTACTACGATCCTACTTGCATGCGGGCTTCCGAGACGCAGTGCGTGTTCCTGCCGAGAAGCGGCGACCCGATTCTCTTCTGCACCGATACTCCCTCCGAGACCGAGAGGCGAATGCCGTGGATGACAGGGAGGGTCCGGCCGAGCGTCCCCAGCCTCAAGCTCACCGCCAAGACGGCCAACGACGTGACCGCGCTGATCCTGGTCGATATCATCGCCAGGTTGCTGGCCGAGCACGGCGTGGAGAAGCAACCGCTCGGTATCGACGGCTCGGTCTTCGGAATCACCATCAGCGAAGCCTTCGGTAATGCCGGAATCCCGACGGTCAATGCGACGCCGGTCCTGGACGAAGCGCGTCAGATCAAGACGCGGGACGAGATCGAGTTGATGAGAATCT
>CAZYMF010000337.1:0-3925 GCA_964648215.1 uncultured Binatia bacterium (SeqCode)
ACGTCTCCTCGACGGCCCAGCTCGTGCGCACCGTGCTAGCCGTGCGAGAACGCGCGGCGCGCGCGTCGGAGCCGGGCCACGGCGCCGGGCCGCTGCGCCCCCCCGGGGGAACAGCCCGTTGAAGAACGCGAAGAAACCCTTCGACAGGCTCAGGGTGAGCGGGAAAAGTCCTTTGAAATCGGGGTGGGGCTCCGCTCATGCTGAGCGTGTCGAAGCATGGGTATGGGGTTTTTCGACGGGCGGCCAACCCGTGCCTCCGCGTAATCCGCGAAATCCGCGGTAGTCTATCTTCTGCCGGCCAACTCAACCCCACAACCCAACGCATCAACTCCGCTCGCGCTCTCTCGCGCGTTCCCGCGGACGCGGCACGGCGAGTGCTTCGCTCCGTGGTGGGGACGACGATGAGCCACCGCGGACAGAGCGGGAACGATTCCGGCGCATTCCGCCGCCGGCCGACACGGCTTTGCCGTCACGGGCGCCTGCCTTTGCAGGCCGCCACGGGCGAAACGTCCTCCACGACGCCGGAGACTTCGGTTGCATTTTCCGCGGCAAGTGACCTAGCAACCACTATGGAGGGGGTGCCCATGCAAGTACACTGTCGCCTGCGCGAGATCATGGACGAGCGGCGGATCAAGGTGGAAGCGCTGCATCGGATGTCGGGCGTCGGCCGCGAGGCGATCTCGACGTTGCGTGGATCCGGTTGGCAACGCGTGAGCCGCGTGGCCATCGGCAAACTCTGCGGCACGTTGAACGTCACGCCCAACGATCTGTTCATCCTCTACCCTGACGACATATGGGCGCCAATCAAACTCGGCGGTAAGCTGACGATCCATTATGGCTCGCGTTTCGACGAAGCGCCGCACAGCGGCGACGGCGCGGGCGAAATGGTGCTCGCCGGCCAGTTCGTGGGCGTCTGGGACATGCGGACCTGCGAGCTGATCAATGAGTACTTGAAGCAATCGGGTTTCGACGTCAGCGTGACTCTGAAGGAGCACGTCACCGGCCGCGAGCGCGGCTACGATCCGATGGTGCGCGAAGCGGTGCACCAGATCTTCGACCACGGCAACCACCTTCTCATCGGCTCACCCGTCGCCAACCAGTCCGCCGAAGAGGTCGTGTGTCACGCATTCGGCGTGCCGCCATACACCCCGGGGAAGCGCGGCACGTTCCCGTACGGATTCGTGTGGGACGCGCGCCGCCCCGGCCCCTCGTCTTTCGGCTGGGAGGCGATCGGGAAGGAGGTCGGCATCGCTTCGACCCAGACGGGTAAGCTCGTCGCGCAGCGGACGATGGTGAAGGCAGGAGAAGGGCGCGACTGCGCGCTGATCCTCGTCTATCGCATCTTCGTGCCGCCGGCCCGCCGCGAGCGCGAAGGGGGTAGGGAGCGGGTGGTCATCTGCATCCTCGGCCACAGCGGCGCGGGCACGCTGGCCGGGGCGAAGGTGGCCATCGATCCCCGGTACGCGGCCGGTCTGTATCCGCGACAGTGCGGCGTGCCGCACATGCGCGTCGTCAGCGCGACGTACACGCGCGCCCCGATCGCCTCGATGCACGACAATCGCGAGGTGATGGACGCCTTCCTGGTCGACGAGCCGACACCGGAGACCGACCCGCCCCACCCCGCCAACGGCGGCAAGCCGCGCCGCAAGAGAAAGCGGGCCAACGGCGCCGCGCACGGACGAGAGCGGGAGAACGTCGGTCGCCCGGAGCGCGGGGAGACCGAATCGCGTCCGATGCTGGGCGCGCCGCGCGGGCGGTAGTTGATCGTGGCCTGCCCAGCCCCGGCTGGTGGATAGGACCGCCTGAAGGCGGAACTCCGAACGACAGCAATTCCGAAACGTTTGGAGTCCGCGTTTGGAGTTCCGCCTTTAGGCGGCTGAATTGTGGCGGCAGGCAAAAGCCACTCACGGCGATCATCGCACGAGCTGCTCGCATTTCTGAGCCCAGCCGGTGCGTTGATCGAGCGCTTCGTCGCTCCGCCGGAGGGAAGGAGCCGTGTTTGAGTCGATTTGTCGTCGAGCTCTTTGGTAGCGCGCTTCCTCCCGACGGATCCCGGCCCGTGGACTGCCGGGATGACGGACACTGATGGGATGGGAGCCGCTGTCAATGTAGGTCGTTCGTCCTCCGTGATGTGTCCGCCGCGCGACCGCTCGAAGTAGCCCGGTCGGACCGGCGTAACTCAAGGCCTCCCGGTCACCACTCTCCGTAACTCGACTCGCCTAACTCAACCCTCGGCGCCGCCGGTGCGCGTCCTTGCCAGCGCCAGTGGCTGGCGCGGGGTGTGCTCTCTCGATCTGCATGACTCACGCGGATGGAGGGCAACAATGGAAATGATCGCAACCGACGGATCGCCCGCGGCCCTGTTGACCGCATCGGGCGAGCCGCCGAACGAGGGTGCTGCTCGGCCCGAAGTTCGGGTCGTCCGCTCGCCTCATCTCCTCGAGCAACTGAGCCGAGCGCGACGGGAGACGTATGCGGCGCACGGCGTCGTGCTGCACGACGGCGCGCTCGACGCGCAGCGGAGGTACGGCACCACGCTGGGCGTCTTCCTCGGCAACGACCTCGTGGGCGCCTTCTCGGCGTGGCGCCTCAGCGAGGCGCTGCTGAGCCTGGGCTACATGCTCACCGGCACCGGCGTGGAGCGCCACCCGCCGGACAAGGTGGTCGAGCTGGCCTCGATGTTCATCCTGCCCGCCTACGCGGGCCGCGGCTACGCCCGGCTGCTTCTCGAGGCCGGCCGCATCTTGGTGGCCGGAATGGCCCCGCAGCTGATCGTCGCGTTCGCCGTCCGCGGCGTTGTCGCCGATCTCTACACGCAGCGGCTCGGCTTTCGCCCCGTCGGGCCGTTCGTCCCGCATCCGCTCGCGCCTTCGGTGGAGGTCGTGCCGTTGGTGATCACGTTCGAGGAGTTCGCGCCCATTCACTTCGCGTGACGTCGCGGACCATATTGGAGGAGATCAATGACCATTCTCGACCTGAGCGACGGCGATCCCATCCACCTCTGCGGCTGGGGCGCGGTGCCGGCACCGCTGCGATACAGCAACTCGGACCTCTGCGCCGCCTTCGGGTTTCCGCCCGAGGTGGCGGTGCAGGTGGAGGACCGGATCGGCACGCGCTTTCGTCACAGCTGCATCGATCTGCGCTCCAAGGAGCAGCTCGTCGCCGCCTCGACAATGGCACACGACGCGGTCCGGCTGGCGTTGGCGCGGGCGGAGCTACCGCCGAGCGCGGTGCACGCCATCATCGGCGTGTCGACGATCCTCGACCACTTCGCACCGTCGAATGCCGTCCGTGTCCAGAAGCTCCTCGGGCTCGACTCGGGGCTCACCTTCGACCTCGTCGGCGGCTGCGGCGTGTGGATCCAGGGCATGACCCTGGCGGCGCAGCTCCTGCGCTCGCGGCTGGCCGAGACCGCTCTGGTGGTCGCGGCCGAGCCGTTGACGCGGCACCTGTGGAGCCTGCGGCGCACGTGGGAGGTGTTGGCGTTCGGCGACGGCGCGGCGGCCATGCTGCTGTCCACGCGCCATCGGGGGCCTTTCCTCCTGCGCCGCTGCGCGCTGACTACGGTCGGGAATCTCGGCGGCTGTCGCGAGGAAGTGATGACGATCCCGATCCCCGGCCCGCTGTTGCCGCCGCTGCTCGCTCACAGCGATCGCCGTGACCCGGCCCTGCCGCCCGCCGGCTTTCCCGACGCCTGGCGCACCAGCCATCGTGCCGACCTGGCCGCCGAGTGGGCACCGCCGCACATGGCCGCCGCCGTCGAGACGGTGAGCGCCGGGATCGATCGGCGCGATCTGTACGTCTGCCCGCACCAGCCCAGCCGCGTCGTTCTCGACGCCTTGCGCGAGCGGCTGCGGCTCGATCCGGCGCAGGTCGCGAACATCAACCCGGACTTCGGCAACCTCAGCAGCGCGTCCAGCCCGAC
>CAZYMF010000338.1:0-3900 GCA_964648215.1 uncultured Binatia bacterium (SeqCode)
CGGTTTCGCCGGCGCCGTCGATTGAGGTAGAAGAATCCCCATGCCCTCCCTCGATCGCGACGGCGTCCACCTCTACTACGAATCCGAAGGAACCGGCCCCGCCATCCTGCTCACCCACGGGTACACCGCTACATTGCGCATGTGGGACCCGCAGGTCGGCGCCCTCGCCGACCGCTTCCGCGTGATCCGCTGGGACATGCGCGGCCACGGCGAGTCCGACAGCCCCGACGATCCGCGCGCCTACTCGCACGAAGCCTCCGTCGCCGACATGGCTGCGATTCTCGATGCGTGCGGCGTCGCCGGAGCGGTCGTCGGCGGGCTCTCCCTCGGCGGCTATCTGTCGCTCGCCTTTCACGCCGCCCATCCCGAGCGCGTGCGCGCCCTCATGCTCTTCGACACCGGTCCCGGCTACAGGAAGGATGCCGCGCGCGCCGAGTGGAATCGCTTGGCCGAGAGCTACGCCGTTCGTTTCGAGAGCGAGGGCCTCGCCGCTCTCGGCGGCGGCGCCGAGGTGAAGGTCTCCAAGCACCGCTCGGCGCAGGGGCTGGCGCACGCGGCTCGCGGCATCCTGGCGCAGAAGGATGCCGCGGTGATCGAGTCGCTGCCCCACATCAAGGTGCCGACACTGCTGATCGCCGGCAGCGAGGACAAGCCGTTCCTCACCGGCATGGACTACATGGCGGCTAAGATACCGGGCGCAACCAAGGTCATCATCGAAGGCGCCGGCCACGCCCCGAATCTCGAGCGACCCGGAGCCTTCAACGCCGCCGTCTGCTCGTTCCTGGAGCGCTTGTAGGAGCACCTCATGTTCGATCTCAACCCCGGAGAGGAGCTGGATCTCCTCGTCGACACCGCCCGCAGCTTTGCCGAAAACGAGCTCGCGCCGGCGATGCGCGCGCACGAAACCGCCCGCGCGGTCGACGACGGCATCCGCGGAAAGTTCGCTCAGATCGGCCTGAGCGGGCTGGAGATTCCCGAGGCCGCGGGCGGCTCCGGCCTGGGCGCGCTGGCGCGCGTCCTCGTCAACGAAGAGCTGGGCGCCGCCGATGCCGGCGCGGCGATCGCCCTCGATCCGATCGGTCCGGCTCTGTACCCGCTGCTCGAGCTCGGCGGCGAGAGCGCGCTGCGCGAGCTGGCCGCCCCGCTGCTCGAAAACGACGGCGCGCGCGCCGTGCTGGTCACCGATCGTGCCGGCCGCCTCGACGTCGGCGCCGATTCGGTCTCGGGTCATCTGCCGTGGGTTCCCGCCGATCGCGTCGATCTGCTCGTCCTCTTGCAGCGCGACGGCGCGTTCGCCGCGAAGGGCGAAATGAAGGCCACCCGGCTGCGCGGCAGCGGCCTGCGCGCCGCCGGCGCCTCCGCGGTGGAGCTGGAGCGCGTGCCGATCGTGGCGCGGTGGCAAGACGCGGAGGCGGCCGGGCGGGCGCTGGCTCGGTCGCGGCTTTACGTCGCTTCGCTCATCGTCGGCGTGCTGCGTCAGGCGGCGGAGTTTTCCCGCCAGTACGCGCTCGAGCGCACCGCGTTCGGAAAGCCCATTGCCCATCATCAGGCGCTCGCTTTTCTCATCGCCGACATGCGCACCGCCGTCGACGGCGCCCGGCTGCTGGTGCAGGAAGCGGCGTGGCACGTCGACCAGGACCTGCCGTGCGAGGCGCTGGCGGCGGCGACCTTCGTCGAGGCGGTCGAGGCGTCGCGCTTCGTCGGGCCGAACGGTGTGCAGATTCTCGGCGGCCACGGCTTCATGCAGGACTTCCCGGTGGAAAAGTACATGCGCGAGGCGCGCGCGCTCGGCCTGCTGCTCGGCGGCGTCGAGGCCGCGCGCGAGGACGCCGGGCGCGCGCTCTGCAAGGGCGGCGTTCCGGTGGCGCTGTCGCGCGGGGAGAGACGGTGATGGAGTTCCTGATCGACGACGCCATGCACGAGCGCCTGGAGCAGGCGCGCCAGCTCGGCCGCACCGAGGTCCGCCCGGTCGGCCTCGAGGCCGATCGCCTGGGCCGACCGATCCCTCCGGATCACGACTACTTCAAACGTTGCCTCGAGCGCGGCGAAGGGCGCACGCGGTGGCCGGGCCCGAACGCCAAGCCGCAGCCAATTGCGTCCGACTCGACACACACGATCATCATGCAGCTCCTTTTGGCGGAGGAGTTCGCCTACTGGGATCGCGGCGTCGGCGTCGCCAATCCCGGTCCGGGCCTGCCCGAGGGCAACGTCCTCCTCATGGGAACCGAGGAGCAGAAAGAGCGCTTCCTCGGCCCCTTTCTCGAACCCGACCGGCCGCGCTGGGCGTGCTTCGCCATGACCGAGCCGGGAGCCGGCTCGGACGTCGCCGGCATTCGCACCGCGGCGCGCAAGGACGGCGACTTCTGGATCCTGAACGGGGCCAAGTGCTTCATCGGCAACGCCAGCCGCGCCGACTGGATCCTGGTGTGGGCGACCGTCGACCCGTCGCTCGGTCGCGCCGGGCACCGCGCCTTCTTCGTCGAGCAGGGAACGCCGGGTCTGGGAGGCTTCAAGATCGAGAAGAAGATGGGCCTGAAGGCGTACGAATCGACCTCGTTCACGCTCGAGGACTGCCGCGTTCCCGCCGCCAACCTGCTCGGCGGCGAGGAGCGCTACCAGCGCCGCGCCGGCTTCAAGAGCGCGATGGGCACCTTCAACGCCGGCCGCCCGGCCATCGCCGCCAACGCGGTCGGGATGGGGCGGGCGGTGCTCGACGAAGCGCTGGTCTTCGCCCGCGAGGCCGGCCTGCTCGGAGACGTCCGGGTACGCGATCGCCTCGAACACATCGCGCGCAAGCTGCGCCTGGCGCGGCTGATCTACCTGCGCGCCGGCTGGCTGGTCGACCAGCAGCGGCCCAACGTCATGGAAGCGTCGATGTCGAAGGCGCTGGGGGCCGCGGTCGCGCAGGAGGCCGCCACGCTCGGCATGGAGCTGCTCGGCGCCGTCGGCGCCCGCGGCGATCATCTGATCGAGAAGCTGTATCGCGACGTCAAGGCCATGGACATCGTCGAGGGCACGGGCCAGGTCCAGCACATCGTCATGGCCCGCCATCTGGTCCAATTGCCCGCGCGCGACTGAGAGGAGCCGTCATGCCGGAAGCTGCCGTTCTTTACGAGGTGAAGGATCACATCGCCACGATCACCCTCAACCGTCCCGACAATCGCAACAGCATGACGCCGGACGTGCTCGAGGCTCTGCGCGAATCCGTCGCTCGGGTGCGCGCCGATGCCGAGATCCGCTGCGCGGTCGTCACCGGACGCGGCAAGAGCTTCTGCGCCGGCGCCGATTTTCGCAGCAGCCCCGACGGCACGCACGCGGGGGAAGGTTACGTGGCGCCGCACGAGCGCTCGTACAACACCTACGCTCCGTTTCTCTCCATGCTCGACATCGAGGTGCCGACGATCGCCGCGATGCAGGGGCACGCGATCGGCGGCGGCATGGGCCTCGGCGTCGTCTGCGATTTCCGCGTCGCCAACCGCGACGCCAAGTACGGGGTCAACTTCGTGCGCCTCGGCCTGCATCCGGGGATGGCGACGACCTACCTGCTGCCGAGGCTGATGGGCGTGCCGCGGGCGGTGGAGCTGCTGCTCACCGGCCGCATCGTCACCGGCGCCGAGGCCGCCGAGGCCGGGCTGGTGCACTACGCCGTCGCCGCCGAAGCGGTGCTCGAGAAGGCGATGGCGCTGGCCCGCGAGATCGCCACCGCCGCGCCGCTGGCGGTGCGCTGGACCAAGCGCTCGATCTACCAGGGTCTCGGCTGGGACCCGCGTCAGGCCGCCCGCTTCGAGGCGCACGTGCAGTCGCGGACGACCGAAACCGAGGACTTCCGCGAAGGCGTCTCGGCACTGCTGGAGAAGCGCGACCCGCGCTTCCGCGGCCGCTGAGCGGGTTCGGCAACCC
>CAZYMF010000339.1:0-3899 GCA_964648215.1 uncultured Binatia bacterium (SeqCode)
ACCACGACAGGTGTCGCGCCAGCCACCGGTGCAGCCCCGCCACGGCGGGGGCGAGCACGCGCCAGCGCAGCCGGGCCCCGACTCTCCGGAGCCCGGCTGCGAGCCGGCGGCGTTCACGGGTCCACGGATCGCCTACCCACAGGCGGAAGAGTCGCGGCCAGTTGGGCGTCGCGCGGTCGAGGAAGCGCACCTTCCCTTGCCGCACGGCCTGGCGGCGGATGAGGTAGTTCTGCAGCCAGAAGCGGGACCGCTTGAAGGCGAGCGACTCGGTGGTGCTGCCGGGGTGGACGCGGCGAACGTAGAGAAACTCCGGCACCAGCTTGATCCGGTAGCGGTCGAGTAGACGCAGCGCCATCTCGTAGTCGATGCCGAAGCGCAGCTCCTCGTTGAAGCCGCCGAGCTCTTCGAGCACGACGCGGCGGTAGGTGCGCAGCGTGTTGATCACTCCCGAAGCCTGTTGCACGGCGGCGTGGTAGTCGAGTGTCGGCGGCCGTGTCCGGCGAAACTTCGTGAAACGCTCGCGCAGTGCTTCGCGCGTCGTGCGCCCCTGCTCGTCGACGTCGAAGAAGTAGCAGTGCGACTGCGCCACCGACGGGTCGCCGGCGACCGCGTCGACCAGCTTGCGCAAGGCATCGGGCACGAGGAAGTCGTCGGCGTCGACGTGGGAGAGGTACGGTGCGCGGCTCTCGCGCAGCACCACGTTGTGGCAGTAGCCGATCCCTCGCCGGCGCTGGTTGCGCAGCAGGCGGACGCGCGGGTCGGCGCAAGACGCGACGACCCGTGCCGTGTCGTCCGTCGAGGCATCGTCGACCACGATCAGCTCGAGGTCGATCCCCTCCTGTTGCAGCACGCTGGTCATGGCCTGCTCAATGTAGGGGCCCGCGTTGTAGGCGGGCATGGCGACGGTGAGCTCGGGCATGGGCAGATATCTCGACGATCTCAGCGCGGCCCGGCGGCGTGATCGGGTAGAAGGTCCCGCAGCAGACGGAAGGCCGCGTCGGCCCCCGCCTCCGAGTACGACGGTTGAAAGAGTCCGTGGCACGCAGCGATCGCGGCCACCCACGGCTCGACACCGTCCGCGCCAGCCAACGCCTTCAGGCGAGCCAGAAACGGGGCCGGGTCGCGCTGCTGGCGCAGGCGGACGCCGAGCGCGTAGCCGTGGCGGAACACCTCGCGCAGACCGCACCGGGGCGCCTCGGCCGGCGGCAGTGCCGTGACCGGCGCCGCCAGGAAGTGTTCGAGGAGCACGAGCTCCTCCGAGGCGGGGAAGGGTCGCAACGGGTCGCCGTCGGCCTCGACGAGAAGCCCGTGCGCCGCCGCAATCACCGCAATCCGCGCCATCGGATGCGGGCTCTCCAGCAGTCGGCGCAGGAGATACCGCGCTCCGCGCCAGGTCTTGCGGTAGCGCAGCCGGCACCCCTCGATGCGGAACTTGGAGAACGTGTACAGCGGGCTGTAGTCGGGCCGGTGCTCGCCGAAGGTGTGATCGCTGGCATGCCGCAGGGCGTAGACCGTCGTCCAGCCCGCGTGCGCGATCCGTTCGCCGAAGTCGGTGTCCGGCGAGGGGGAATCGGGAAAGCGGAAACGCTCGAAGCAACGCGTGCGAAACAGCTTGATGCCCACCGCGCGGCCGCGCAGCGGGTCGCGCAGGTGGCCGACGACGATGCCGGCGCCGTCGGCCATCGCCGCCCGCAACCCGGCGACGCAGGTGTCGTCGAGAACCATGTCGGCGTCGACCTGGACGAAGAAATCGGTTTGCACGCGGGCGGCACCTTCGTTGAGAGCGCGATGGAACGGCACGGTTCCGTGCACGGTCACGGTGCCGGCCACCGCCGGCGCCTGCCGCGCGACGCTGGCCCGGGCGCGCTCGGCGTAGGGCTCGCCGATGGTCAGCAGCAACGCCGTGACATCGCTCACCGTCATATCGCGCTCAACGTCTCGACGAGGTCGTCGTAGCCGCCGCGAAACGCCTGGCGATGATCCGGGTAGGGGCGGGTCACGGCGATGCGAATCCGATCGACGAGGTCGCCGGCGGCGCAGCGCTCGGCCGCGAGATCCTCGTGGCACAGAGACCAGTTGCCGCAGTTCGGCGAAGCGACCACGTTGCAGCCCATGGCGGAGGCCTCGAACAGGATTCCCGGCGCGGCATCGACGAGCGAGGGGCTGACGACGGCCTTGGCACGGCCGAGCAAGGCGTAGAGCTCGTTGCGCCCGGTCACGACACCGTGAGCCTGGATGCCGCGCGGCGGCCGGTCGAGCTCGCCGACGACGTGGACGGCGAGCGGGCGACAACGCGCGGCGATCTTCTCCATCAGCGGACGGTTCTTCTCCGGGCGCTGCCAGCTGCTGGCGACGAAGAGAACGTCGATGTCGCGCGCGGCGAACGGCCGGCTTCGCTCGGCGAAGCGTTCGGCTTCGGCGTAGAGGACATCCGCGACCGAAACGTCGCGGGCGTACATTCGTTGAGCGTCCGCCCCGAAAAAATGCTGAAAGGCGAAGCGCACCAGCGGCGAGTGGACAACGGTCAGGTCGGACTCGACGAGCGCCCGGTGCTCGCGGTCATCGGCGGGCACGGGAAAGCGAACGCCCCGCCGTGCCGCGCGGCGGAAGCCGATGAAATCACGCACCGCACCGGAGACGATCAGCCGCTGCAGGTTGCGACAGCCGGCGGTCATGAACACCAGCGGCACCGCGGGAGCCGCCGCCCGTAGCAGCCCGGCGGCGAGAAAGCCGAATCCGAGCAGAAGATCGGGTCGCAGCGACCGGATCAGCGCGCCGAGAGCCGACGACGACCGTGGCTCGTCCAGGATACAGTTGTGCACGTCGGCGAGCCCGCGTGGGTTGCCGTACGATTCGCCGAAGACGTAGCGGAAGAACACGTCGTCGGCGGGGGCGATCAGGTTGACGAAGGCTACGTCGTGCCCGTCTCGTTGCAGGCGCTCGAAGAGCGCATAGCACGAGGTGCTGGCCCCGCCCCAGCCCGGAATCTCGTAGCAACCCAGGAGAATTCGTCGGCTCATGGCTCGGTCGCCGGGCCGTTGCCCCGCAGTGCCTGCGCGGATAGCTGGACACAGCCCGAAGCGCAAGGAACGTGCGCTTCAGCAGCGGCCAGCGAGATCGGTTTGGACCGGCTCGCAGGCGCGCTTGCAGGCGGCGCAGCGCTGGGCGACAATCCGCCGTCGTGCCGTTGCGAGTCGAAGCCGTCGCCCACTGGGTCGCCCGGACCTCGCCCGTGTTGCACCGGGTGCTGCAGCCACCGTGGCGCGCGGTCAAGCGGATGCTGTCCATCGACGATCCGTGGGAGAAGCGTAGTCGGCTCAACTACTACGCCGACGTGGCGCGGCTCGCGCGCGAACACGAGCCTTCCGGCCGGCAGGTGCTCGAGGTTGGCCCGGGACGCTCCGACATGCTGCAACGCCTCGACTGGTTCGAGCGGCGGGTGGCGCTCGACCTGCGCTATGCCCCCCACCGCCGGGGCATCGAGAACGTGATCGTCGACTTCCTCGCCTACCGGCCCGACGCATTCTTCGACCTCGTTCTCTGCCTCGAGGTCCTGGAGCATGTCGAAGACCCGGAAACCTTCGCCCGCAAGCTGCTGGCAACGGGACGCACCGTCATCGTCAGCGTTCCCTACCGGTGGCCGGCCGGATCCTGTCCAACGCACAAGCAGGACCCGGTGGACGAGACCAAGCTGCGCCTGTGGACCGGTCGCGAGCCGCTGACGACGCGCATCGTCGCCGACGGGGCCGAGCGGCTGATCGCGGTGTATCGCAACGAGGGCGGGCCGGCCGCGGGTTGAGACGGGTGCCGGCCGCTCTCAGGCAGCGGCGGTGAGCGCGGCGACCCGGTCGAGCAGGCGCACCGCCGTGGCCCCCTCGGCGTAGGCCTGCGGGCCGAGC
>CAZYMF010000340.1:0-3888 GCA_964648215.1 uncultured Binatia bacterium (SeqCode)
ACTACAGCGCCTCGTCGATCCACGCCGACCGCTGGATCCCGGTGAAGCCCGGCGGCGACGCCGCGCTCGGGCTCGGCGTCGCGCACGTCCTCATCGCCGAGAAGCTCTTCGACAAAGCCTTCGTGCGCGAGCAGACCGACCTGCCGCTGCTGGTCCGCGACGATACGCACCGCTTTCTGCGCGGCTCCGACCTGAAGAGCGGCGGCGACGAGGACCAGCTCTATCTGCACGACCCCAAGCAGGGCATCGTCCCGGCACCGGGGCGCAGCCTGAAGCTCGACGGCCTCGAGCCCTCGCTCGAGGGCCGCTTCGAGGCGACACTCGCCAACGGCAAGAAAGTCGCCGTGCGCCCGGTCTTCGAGCTTCTGCGCGAGCACCTGGCAGCCTACACCCCGGAGAAGGCCGCGGCGATGAGCGGGACGCCGGCCAGCCAGATCCAGGACCTCGCGCGCCGCCTGGCCAAGGCGAAGGCGGCCTCGATGGTCACCACCAGCAACTTTTCCAAGTACTACCACGGCAACCTCATCGAGCGCACCCAGGCGCTCGTCTTCGCGCTCACCGGACAGTTCGGCAAGAAGGGCAGCGGCTTCGTCGGCTTCCCCTTCCTCATGCACGACGGGCTCGACAAGTGGGTGATCTCGGCCTTCGGCCTGGGGATGCGCGGATTGATCGGCGCCTACGGCCTCTACGAGGAGACGCGCCTGCAGCTGGCCGGCTACACCGAAGAGATGATGATCTACGAGCGTAGCCGCAAGAACTTCGAGGCCGGCCGGGAGTGCTGCGGTTCCCTCTTCTGGTACGTGCACGGCGGGATGCTCGAGGCGAGCGAGAAGCTGCAGGGCTGGGACCCGCACCTGAAGCGGCCGGTGCGCGCGGTGCTCGACGAGTCGCTGTCCAAGGGCTGGCAGTACGTCTGGCCCAAGCCCGGCAACGACCCGCGCGTCATGTTCTCGCTGGTCAGCAATCCGCTGCGCCGCCTGCGCGCCTACCCGCTGCTGCTGAAGACGCTGTGGCCGAAGCTGCGCACCATCGTCACCATCGACTGGCGCATGACCTCGACCGCGCTGCAGTCGGACTACGTGCTGCCGGCGGCCGGCTGGTACGAGCGCACCGAGCACAAGTGGGTGACGCCGCTGATGCCCTTCATCCACGCCGGCGAGAAGGCGACCTCGTTCCAGGAGGCCAAGTCCGACTGGGAGATCTTTGCCCTGATGGCCAAGGCGGTCGACGCCCGCGCCGCGGCGCGCGGGATCAAGGAGTTCAAGGATCGCGCCGGCAACTCGCGCTCCTTCGTCGGGCTCTACGACCAGTTCAGCTCCAGCGGCGAGTACGGCCCCACCGACGACGACAAGGTGGCCCGCACCCTGATCGAGAACGCCAGCAATCTACAGGGCGTGCAGTGGGACCACCTGAAAAAGAAGGGCTGGGCCCGCTTTACCGATGCCGGCAAGAGCATCGCCTCGATCGGCGTCGCGACGAAGTTCAAGCCCGACGACACCATCACCCCCTTGACCGAGCACGTCTTCGACAAGAAGGTCTACCCGACGCTCTCGCGCCGCATCCAGTTCTACATCGATCAGGATCTCTACCTGGAGATGGGAGAGACGCTTCCGGTCCACAAGGACCCGCCGACCGCGGGCGGCAAGTACCCGCTGCAGCTCACCGGCGGGCACACGCGCTGGAGCATCCACGCGGCCTGGCGCGACTCGCGCATCATGCTGCGCCAGCAGCGCGGCGAGCCGGTGGCCTTCATGAGCCCGGCGGACGCGGAGGCCCGCGGCATCCACGACGGCGACCGCGCCCGCGTGCACAACGACCTCGACAGCTTCGAGATCCTGGTGAAGGTGGCGCCGAGCATCCGGCCGGGACAGTTCATCGTCTACCACGCCTGGGAGAACTACCAGTTCCGCGGCCAGAAGGGCTTCCAGAACCTGATCCCCTCACCGCTCAACCCGGTCGAGCTCGCCGGCGGGCAGTTCCACCTGCGCCCGATGGCCATCTGCCTGCAACCGAGCCACACCGACCGCGACACGCAAGTCGAGGTGACGAAGGTGTAGAGGGCAGGTTGTTCGTTGTTAGGTTCTTAGGTGGAACAACGCGCGGGCTCGCGACGGGCGAGCCCACGCCCTCGCCTTACGACGTTCGTCAGGCGACGACCAACACGTAGTTCTCGCGCTTGAGCGGGCGGGCCAGCGTGAGCGCCATGACACTCTCACCGCCAGTGCCTTGGACGAGCGCATCGAAGCGCGCCTTGGCGGCGCCGCTCGGCGCGCGGGCGCGGCTGAGCACCTTGTCGAAGTGCCAGAGCGTCTGCCGCGTCCCGTACGCCTCGGCGTAACCGCAGTCGTCATGTACTTGCGCCGCCTTCTGCCCTATCCTCGACAGCGCAAACAGGGAGGGTGTGCTGTGGAGCCAAGTTCATGAGCCTGCGCGTCGTACGCCTCGGCAGCAAGAGGGCCCCAAACGAAGGCCTGCGCATCGGCACGGTGCGGCGTCCGCCGCGCGGCGTGCCGAAGAGCCAGTACGCGGCGCAGAACTGGTACGATGTCTGGTTTCCAAACCTGGCTCCCAGCGCGGAGACGATCAAGCTCGCGCAGAGCGCGGCGACGGCGCGCGAGTGGGCGGCGTTTGCCAGGAGGTACAAGGCTGAGATGTCGGCCCCCGAGACGAGCCGAACCTTGGACCTGCTCGCCGCCTTGTCACATCACGCCGACTTCTCCGTCGGCTGCTATTGCGAGGACGAGTCGCGCTGCCACCGCTCGATTCTGCGCGAGCTGCTGGCGCAACGCGGCGCTCGATTGCGGTGAGCGGCCGCGGCCCTGGCAGGCGTCATCTTATTGGGGCCCCGTCTCGCACTTGTGGCGACGCATCGGGCAGGGTCCCTTCTCCCGGATGGGAGAAGGTCAGGATGAGGGGGATGAAATCAAACGGCGGAGCCGGACTTCCTGCGCTGTTCGCGTGGCGCGCAGGCTAACGCCGGCGGCTACGGGGAGATGCCGAGAACAGCGACGCTCTCCGTCCGGGAGAGGAAGCCCGGCAGGATGCATCGTCGTGTTTCGGCGAGGGAGCATCAAGGCATGCTCAAGGGGGCCGGGCGCTGGGTCCACACGCCGTCGCCTGCTACAAAGCGTCCGGCCGGTTCAAAGGACCAGCACCAGAAAGGATCTCTGCCAGTGACATTCCAGACGGTGAAGTTGACTCGCGATGCCGACGGCACGGCGGTGCTTACGCTCGACCGCCCGGCGGCGCTGAACAGCATCAACCAGGAGATGATCGACGAGCTGCGCGCGGCGATCGCGGAGATCGCGCGCGACGACGGCGTGCGGGTGCTGATCCTGACCGGCGCCGGGCGGGCCTTCTGTGCCGGCGCCGATCTCAATCCCGTCGGCGGCGGCGAAGGGGAACTGTCCACCGGTGAGCGCGTCTATCGCTCCATGGACCGCGGCTTCAACCCGCTGGTGCGCGAGCTCGCGGCGTTGGCGAAGCCGGTGGTGGCAGCGGTCAACGGCGTCACAGCCGGCGGCGGCGTCGGCCTGGCGCTGGCAGCCGATATCGTCGTCGCGGCGCGCTCGGCGCATTTCATTCAGGTGTTCGGGCCCCGGCTCGGCCTGGTTCCCGACATGGGTTGCACGTACTTTCTCGCTCACCTGCTCGGTCGCGCCCGAGCGCGTGGGCTCGCCCTGCTCGGCGAACGGCTGCCCGCCGAGCAGGCCGAGCAATGGGGGCTGATCTGGAAGTGCGTTGACGACGACCAGTTGATGGAGGAAGCGCAGCGGATTGCGCGGCGCCTCGCGGCCGGACCGCGGCTGTGCTTTGGTCACATCAAGAGCACCCTCGACGCGGCGGAGCTCAATACCTTGTCCGAGCAGCTCGACCTCGAGCGCGACC
>CAZYMF010000341.1:0-3885 GCA_964648215.1 uncultured Binatia bacterium (SeqCode)
GCCCCTCGACTCATCGGCGTCAAGCTATCACAGTCACCGCCAAAACCGCCCGCGACCCGGCGCCGCCCGCATCCACGGTCGTGGACGTTCGGCTGCGCTTCCCGCTCCGAGCACATGTCGGCTATAAGCGGGCCATGGCCGCCGCGCGCTCCGAGGCGTCGGGTGCGACGCAGGCTAGGCGCTGCGGGCGAGCGAGGGAGAGAGGAATGATTCGCCTCGAGGATGGGTTCCTGCGCGGTTCTTGTCCGCCGCTGGGGACGCCTTTCAACGACGGGGAGGCCGACTACGACAAGCTCGCCGAGCTGGCCGAGTTTCAGATCGGGCACGGCTCGCACGGGCTCGTCGTCGGCGATGCCACCGCCGTGCCGACCACCCTCACCATCGCCGAGCGGGCGCAGCTCGTCGGGGTCGCCGTCGACGCGGCCGACGGCTCCGCTACGTTCCCCGCTCTCCGTCTCCCTGGAACCGCTCGAAGAACAGACACGTGTCCACCGAGCGCCGCCGGGGTCGTCCGTACTTCCCTTCGGGCCAGCCGATCGGCAACATCGCGCACGTCGGGCAGTTGGGCGGCAGGCCGAGCCATTCGTCGACCTCTCGTCCGAAAGCGGTGTGTGCCGTGGTGAGGGACGCGCCCAGACCCACGGCGCGGCAGGCGAGCAGGACGTTCTGGATGGCCGGGAACAACGCCTGTAGCTGCGGAACGCCGCGGCGGGTCCAGCCGGCCACGAACAGGTGCACCGGGACCTCGTGCAGGTGATCGGCGAGGTGGATCGCCGCCGCCATGTTGCGGCGTTTGGCCGCCGGGTAGCCGGGATCCCTGGCCGCCGCGACCGCCGGCTGGATGTAGGCAGAGAAGACGCGCCGGTAGCGCTCCGCCAGCCACGCGCGCCGTTCCGGCTCGGTGACGGCAAGGAAGAACCACGGCTGGCGGTTGCCGCCGCTGGGCGCGAACGTGCCGGCCTCGCACACCTTTCGGATCAGCGCGCGCGGGACCGGGTCGGGCTTCAGGCGCCGCAGCGCGCGCGTCGTGCGGATGCCTTCCAGCAGCCCCACGTCCTCGCCGATGCGGTCGATGTCGATCTCTTTTGGGGCAACGCTCATGGCGCTCTATTGCCCCAGGGCGCCCGCAAAGCAAAGAGCTGGGGCTAAGAGAACAGCGCGCCTACGATCACCCCCTCCGCGCCGGGGCCGCCGCCCCGCTAGAGCGCCTCGGGTCCGCGTTCGCCGGTGCGAATGCGAACGACTTCCGCGACCGGCAAGATGGCGATCTTGCCGTCGCCGATGTGCCCGGTGCGCGCCGCGCCTTGGATCGCCTCCGCCACCTGGGGCCCCTTGCACTTGTCGACCACGACCTCGATCTTCAGCTTCGGCAGGAAGTCCACCACGTACTCGACCCCGCGATACAGATCGGCGTGACCGTGCTGGCGCCCGAAACCTTGCACCTCGAACACCGTCATACCCTCGATGCCGATGCGCGAGAGGGCATCCTTCACCGCGTCCAGCTTGAACGGCTTGATGAACGCTTCGACCTTCACCATCGCGACCCGACCCCACTGCTCTCAACCACGTTGGCAAGCCACATGCCACCGATGGCATGAGCGTAGCGCAATCGTCCTTCGATTCGCCCTGCCCAAGTTCGCGGCGGATTCGGCGGCACTGCCGCCCGCGAAATGGGCACGCCCGTAGGGTATCCGGGCTCTCGCGACGATCGCCCGGTCGGGAACGCGGGCTAGAGCAGAGCGAGGAGATCGGGAATGCGGCGGATCACGTGTCGCGGGCGCGGCTCGCGGTCGGGCGGATCCTTGTCGTCGCGATGCCACAGCAACACCGAGCGCATACCGACCTGATTGGCCCCGGCGACGTCTTGCAGCAGCGTGTCGCCGACGAAGAGGGCCTCATCCGCCCCACAGCCGGCACGGCGCAGGGCCTCTTCGAAGATGACGCGGTCGGGCTTGCACGACTGCACCCGCTCGCTGGACAAGATGGAGTCGAAGTACGACTCGAGGCGGGCGATCTCGAGCAGGTGGGCAAGCTGCTCGTCGTCGATGTTGCTGACGATGCCCAGGTGCAGCCCGCGCTCGCGCATCGCCGCCAGCGTGTCGATGACGCCTTCGCGCAGCGCGAAGTCGCGCGCGTGCCGCTGCCACTGGGTGGCCCGATAGCGATCGAGGTCCGCCGGCTCGGCTGCGGCGCCGAGGCTCTCGAGCATGGCGACGACGGCGTCGCGGAACAGGTCGCGATGGAGGTAGAATCGCCGCGACAGATAGTCGCGGAAGACCCGCCGCATCGCCTCGCGGTGGGCCCGCTGGATCGCCGCCGGCTCGGCCTCCACCCCGGCCCAGCGGGCGAGGTCCACGAGGCTCTCCCGCTCCGCCGGCTCCAGCGTGGCGTAGTCGTACAGCGTTCCCCCGAAATCGAACAGCACCGCTCGCACGGTCATTCGTTCCCCCGCCCTCCACGGCTTTGGTTCACCAGCGTCTCGTAGCCGTACGGCGGCAGTGGTGCAAGGCAGGCTCGCGCCCACCCGGGCGCCCACCAGGCGAGCCGGGAGTCGCGCTGCGGCCCCCTACTGACGCAGGGTCGGCCCGATGATAGAGAAACAACGATTCGAGGAGTCGCCCATGAGTCAGAAGGAAGTCGTCATCGCCAGCGCCGTGCGGACGCCCATCGCCAGCTTTCAAGGGGCCTTCGCCACGCTCGCCGCACCCGACCTGGGCGCAGCGGCCATCAAGGAGGCCGTGCGCCGTGCCGGGGCCAAGCCGGAGCAGATCGAGCGCGTGATCCTCGGCTGCGTGCTCTCGGGCGGCATCGGACAGGCGCCGGCGCGGCAGGCGATGATCAAGGCCGGTCTGCCTGTCTCCGCCGGCGCCATCACGATCAACAAGGTATGCGGCTCCGGCCTTCAGTCGGTGATGTTTGCGCGCCGCGAGATTCTCGCCGGCGACGCCGAGGTGCTCGTCGCCGGCGGCATGGAGTCGATGACCAACGCCCCCTACCTGCTGCCGCAAGCGCGCGGCGGCTACCGCATGGGTCACGGGCAGATGCTCGACTCGATGATCTTCGACGGCTTGTGGGACCCGTACAACGACGTCCACATGGGCAACTGCGGCGACCTGGTGGCGGAGAAGTACGGCTTCACCCGGCAGGACCAGGACCGTTTCGCCGTCACCAGCTACGAACGCGCCCGGCGGGCGCAGAAGGAAGGCGCCTTCGAGCAGGAGATCGTGGCCGTCTCGGTGCCGCAGCGTCGCGGCGAGCCGGTGCTCGTACGGGAGGACGAAGAGCCGGGGCGAGCCGCGCTCGACAAAGTGGGGACGCTGCGACCGGCGTTTTCCAAAGAGGGCACGGTGACGGCGGCCAACGCCTCGAGCATCGCCGACGGCGCCGCCGCGTTGGTCGTGACCTCGGCCGAGATCGCGAGCCGAAACGGCTTCGCGGTGCTCGCCCGCATCGTCGCCGATGCCAGCGCCGCGGTCGAGCCGAAGTGGTTCACCATCGCCCCGGTGGAGGCGCTGCGCAAGCTGTACGACAGAACGGGCACCAAACCCGCCGATTGGGATCTCTACGAAATCAACGAAGCGTTCTCCGGCGTGACGATGGCGGCGATGCACGAGCACAAGCTCGATCCCGAAACGGTCAACGTCAATGGCGGCGCCGTCTCTCTCGGCCACCCCATCGGCGCCTCGGGCGCGCGCATCCTGGTGACGCTGATCCACGCGTTGCGCGCGCGCGGCAAGAAGCGCGGCATCGCCACCCTGTGCATCGGCGGCGGCGAAGCCGTGGCCATGGGTGTCGAGATCGTCTAGCGGGGCAGCGGCCCCCGCAAAATGGGGGCTTCGCCCCACGCTTCCGCGGGTCGCTCCCCTCGGTGACTCATTGAAGCTC
>CAZYMF010000342.1:0-3841 GCA_964648215.1 uncultured Binatia bacterium (SeqCode)
CACCTCCGACAAGCTCTACTTCGAGCCGCTCACGCGCGAGGACGATCTCGGCATCATCGCGCGCGAGAAGCCGTTCGGCGTCATCGTCCAGTTCGGCGGCCAGACGCCGCTGAAGCTCGCCGTGCCGCTGGAAGAGGCCGGCGTGCACATCCTGGGCACCTCGCCCGACGCCATCGACCGCGCCGAGGACCGCGAGCGCTTCGCCGCCATGTTGGGCCGCCTCGGCCTGCGGCAGCCGGCCAACGGCATCGCCCGCTCCGTCGCCGAAGCGCTTCGCGTCGCGCGCGGCATCGGCTACCCCGTCCTGGTCCGTCCGTCGTACGTCCTCGGCGGCCGGGCGATGGAGATCGTGCACGAGGAGGATGCGCTCCGCCGCTATATGGCACGCGCCGTCGATCTCGCTCCCGATCGTCCGGTGTTGATCGACAAGTTTCTGGAAGACGCCATCGAGCTCGACGTCGACGCCATCAGCGACGGTGAGCTGGCGGTGGTCGGCGGCATCATGGAGCACATCGAGCGCGCCGGCGTGCACTCCGGCGACAGCGCCTGCTCGCTGCCGCCGACGACGATCCCGGCGACGGTCCAGGACGAGGTGCGGCGGCAGACGCAGGCTCTGGCGCGGGAGCTCAACGTCGTCGGCCTGATGAACGTGCAGTTCGCCGTCAAGGGCGAGGATGTCTATATCCTCGAGGTCAACCCGCGCGCCTCGCGCACGGTGCCGTTCGTCAGCAAGGCGATCGGCGTGCCGCTGGCCAAGCTGGCAGCGCGAGTGATGGGCGGGCGCAAGCTGCGCGATCTCGGGTTCACCGAAGAGATCGTGCCGGCGCACATCTCGGTGAAGGAAGCCGTGTTTCCCTTCGCCAGGTTTCCCAACGTCGACACGCTGCTCGGGCCGGAGATGAAGTCGACGGGTGAGGTGATGGGCATCGACCGCTCGTTCGGCGCCGCCTTCGCCAAGGCCGAGATCGCCGCGGGAACCGTGCTGCCGCTGAGCGGCACGGTGTTCGTCAGCGTGTGCGACGAGGACAAGCCGGCGACGTTGAAGGTCGCGCAGCGCCTGGCCGAGGCGGGCTTTCGCCTGCTGGCGACGCGCGGGACCGGCGACTACCTGCGGCGCGCCGGGCTGCCGGTGGCCGGGATCAACAAGGTGGCCGAAGGCAGCCCCCACGTGGTCGACGCCATTCGCGGCGGCGACGTCGCCATGGTGATCAACACGCCGATGGGCGTCGGGCCGCACCTCGACTCGTACTCCATCCGGCGCACGGCGCTCGAGTGCCGCGTACCCTACTTCACCACGGTTGCCGCCGCCGCGGCCGCCGCCGAGGCGGTGGTGTGCCTGCGACGGGAATCGCTGCAGGTGTGTCCACTGCAGGAGCATCACCACGCTTCTGCGCCAGCCCCCACGGCTCGCGGTGCCTCGCGGAGCTGAGGCCGCACCCCTTACCGCTTTTCTCGAGGCGGCGGCGGCTCCGCTGGATTTTCTGCTGCGGAGTCAACCGGCGGCCGCCGAGCGGGTGAGTCTGCCCGCCGGCGCCCTGGCGGAGCGCGGACGCCGGCTGATGCCGGGGATGGCCGAGCCGTCGCGGTCTCGGCTCGATCGTCTCTGCGCTGCACTCGAAGCGTTCGAGGCCCATCCGCCACCGGACCGCATCGCCTGGGCGCGGCAGGTGCGCGGCCTGCTCGAAGAGCTCGGCCTGCCGCCGGCGAAGTCCCCACCTCCCAGCACGGCGAAGGGGCGAGCGGCAGTGGATGGGCATCGCACGCCGACGGTGCCGCCGGCGCCGGAGGTGCCGCTCATGCTCACCTACGAGCGCACCCCGGGAGACGTGGCCGCCGACCTCGAAGCGCTGTCGCAGCCGGTGCAGTTCGTGCGCGGTGTCGGGCCGCAGCGGGCGGAGAAGTTTCGCAAGCTCGGCCTGCGCACGGTCGAGGATCTCCTCTACCACCTCCCGTTCCGCTACGAGGACCGGCGCCAGGTGCTCGCGGTGCGCGATCTGCGCGTCGGCGAGGAGGCGAGTGTGATCGGCGAGATCACCCACCTCTCCGAGCGCTACGTCGGCCGGCAGCAGCGGCGGATTCTGGAGGGGGCGCTGAAGGACGACACCGGCCTCCTGGCGCTGACCTGGTACCACCAGGTGGCCTACTTCAAGAACCGCTATCGCGTCGGACAGCGTTGCCTGGTGCACGGCAAGGTGGAGTCGGGGATGGGCGTGAAGCGCATGGTCCATCCCGAGATCGACACCGACGCCGACGCGACGGGGCAGGGGATCCTGCCCGTCTACAACAAGCCGACGGCAATGAGCGTCGGCGTCATGCGTCAGATCGTGCAGCGAGTGGCGGCGGACTGGTCGGCGCGAGTGCCGAGCGCTCTTCCCGGGGAGGTCGTCGCTGCGGCGCGCATCACCGATCTCAACCACGCGCTGCAGCTCGTGCACCGGCCCGTGCGTGACGCCGACGTGGCGCGCCTCAACTCTTTTCGCTCCGCGGGGCATCGCAGCCTGGTGTTCGACGAGCTCTTCTACCTGCAGCTCGGCCTTGGTCTGAAGCGGCGCGCCGTGGCCATCGAGGCCGGCCGGTCGTTGCGGCGCACCGGAGAGCTGACCGACCGCCTGTCGGAAATGCTGCCGTTTGCGCTCACCGGGGCGCAGAGCCGCGTCATCGAGGAGATCTACGGCGACCTCGTCGAGCCCCACCCGATGCACCGCCTGGTCCAGGGGGACGTCGGTAGCGGCAAGACGATCGTCGCCTTGTTCGCGGCGCTGGTGGCGGTGGAGAACGGCCTGCAGGCGGCGTTCATGGCGCCGACGGAGCTGCTCGCCGAGCAGCACTTCAGCACGGTGGGAAGCTGGGCGGAAAAGCTGGGCGTCCGTGCCGCGCTGTTCACCGGAGACATTCCCAAGGCGCGCCGGCGCGAGCTGGAGGCGGAGCTGGCCGCGGGCGAGATCCAGATCGCGGTGGGCACGCACGCGTTGATCCAGGAGAGCGTTCGCTTCAAGGCGGTCGGCCTCGGCGTCATCGACGAGCAGCACCGCTTCGGCGTCATGCAGCGGGCGGCGCTGCGCCGGCTCGGCGGCGACGACGAGACGCCCGACATGCTGCTTCTCAGCGCGACGCCCATCCCGCGCACGCTGGCGATGACGCTGTACGGCGACCTCGACGTCTCCGCTCTCGACGAGATGCCGCCCGGGCGCCAGCCGGTGCGCACGCTGCTGTTTCGCGAGAGCGAGCGGCAGAAGGTCTACGCCCTGGCCAAGCGCGAGCTCGATGCCGGCCGCCAGGGCTACGTCGTGTATCCGCTGGTCGATGCCAGCGACAAGGCCGAGCTGCGCGACGCCACGACGATGGCCAACGAGCTGGCGCGCACGGTGTTCGCCGGTTATCGCGTCGGCCTCATCCACGGCCGCATGAAGGGTGCGGAGAAGGAGCAGGTGATGCGGCGCTTCAAGGCCGGCGACCTGCAGCTCCTGGTGAGCACGACGGTGATCGAGGTCGGCATCGACGTGGCCAACGCGACGGTGATGGTCATCGAGCACGCCGAGCGTTTCGGCCTCGCCCAACTGCACCAGCTCCGCGGCCGGGTGGGCCGCGGCAGCGACGCGGCCACGTGCGTGCTCGTCGGCCCGCCGTACGCCAACGACGTCGCCTACCGCCGCCTGAAGGCGATGGAGCGGACGACCGACGGCTTCAAGATCGCCGAGATCGACCTCGAGATCCGCGGCCCGGGCGACTTCATCGGCACGCGCCAGTCGGGCCTGCCGGATTTCCGCGTCGCCAACCTGATCCGCGACAACCGCATCCTCGACGAGGCCCGCCGCGCCGCGCAGGCCTGGCTCCGCCGCGA
>CAZYMF010000343.1:0-3810 GCA_964648215.1 uncultured Binatia bacterium (SeqCode)
CCGAACATCGTCTTCATCATCATGGACGACGTCGGCATCGATCAGCTGAAGAGCTTCGGCCTTGGCGAGGGGCTGCAAGCCTCGACCCCGAACCTCGATGCCCTGGCGAAGGCCGGGGTGCGCTTCTCGAACACGTGGGCGATGCCGGAGTGCTCGCCGAGCCGGGCGACCATCTTCACCGGCCGCTACCCGCTGCGGACCGGCGTCACCAGTGCCCTGCTGCCGAACATGTTGCCCCAGGCGCAGGTGTCGCCGTACGAGACCACGCTGCCGCGTGTGCTGGCGCGGGCGGGATACAACAGCGCCATGGTGGGCAAGTACCACCTCGGCAACCGCAATCCCGCCGGCAACTGCTCGCCGCGGACGCTCGGCTTCGACTATTTCGATGGGAACATGGAAGCGGGACCGCCCGCGATCGACATGAGTGCCGGGCACGTCGAAGACGGTGCTGCCAGCGACCTGATGTGCGGCTTCGATCAGCGGGAGACCGCCGGGAACTGTTACTTCCAGGACGGCTCCTGTCGCTCCGACTTCGTGCCGGTTCCGGCGCCCGGCGGGGGCACTGAAGCGGTGTTGGTCACCGGACGCAGCTGCATGGAGGCAGGGGGCGTGTTCGTCAAGCAGTCGGGCGGCTGCCAGGCGACGGCGTTCGTCGCTTGTCCGGGTGATGCGACCCGCTCCAACTGCGTCCAGGTCGGTAGCGGCGAGGCGGTGCTCGATTTCGACAGGCAAAACGGGTACTACGCGTGGCCCGACACGATCACCTCGGGTGTCCTGTCTCCCGATACCACCACCTTCAGCGACGCGGCCTGCGGCGAGCCGCCGCTCAGTCGCGTCTACATGAGCATCGCGCAGACGACGGACTCGATTGCCTGGTACAACCAGCAGGCGGGGCCGCGCATGCTCACGGTGAGCTACAACTCCATTCACACACCGTACCAGCAGGTTCCCGCGTCTCTGTCGTCGATCGCCGGCGGCCAGACGGGCTGTGGAGATCTCGCCAATGACCGTATTCTCGCCAACGACATGCTCACGTCGATGGACCGCGAGATCGGCCGCCTGCTGGCGTCGTTGAACCTCGCCACCCTGGACCAGAACGGCACCGTGGAGACGGTCGTGGACGGCAACGGATATACGCAGATTCCCGAGCTGCAGGCGAGCAACACCATGGTCGTCGTGGTCGGCGACAACGGCTCGTTCTTCGAGGTCACCAAGCTGCCGTACGATCCGCTACGATCGAAGGGCAAAGTGTATCAGACCGGCGTCACGGTGCCGTTGATCGTCGCCGGGCCGCTGGTCAAGGGCCCCACCGGCCGCAACGTCGACGCGCTGGTCAACGTAGCTGATCTGTACGACCTGTTCGCCGAGATCGCCGGAGTCGACCCCAACACCGTGGTTCCTCCGGCCCACACCCTCGACGCGGAACCGATGCTTCCCTATCTGACCAATCCCGACCAGGCGCCGATCCGCGAGTTCAACTTCACCGAGCTCGGGCCGGGAGTGTTCGATTCCAAGGTGAACACGGAATCGCCGGTGGACGTGGCCGCCCGCAGCTGGCCGTGTGTGTTCGAATTGGAGGGGCTCGGATCGCAATGCGACGACGTCATCGCCAACACGCAGAGCTTCTGTCACACCAACGGCGGTACCTGGTGGGGACCGACGGACGTCCCGGACAGCGAGGTCGTTGCCGCGCTCGGCGCCGATGCCGCCAAACAGGGAGTGTCCTCGTGCTGCGACGTGATCGCCGCGCAGACCGCCGCGGGCATGTCGCCAACGACGCTGTCTCCCGTCTACCAGTACGCCGTGCGCAACCAGACCTACAAGCTCGTGCGGCTCGACCTTCCCGACTGCGCCGCCAACGACGAGCATTTTCCGCCCGACAAGCTCACCTCCTCGTTCGAGTTCTACGACCTGACTCCGACCGGCGTGCAGCCGAACCCGCTCGGGCTCGACGTCGGGGGGTCGAGCCTACTGTGTAGCGTGCGATCGACTGACGGCACGGCGACGTGCCCCGATGGCTCGCCGTGCGATGCGGGAGATCCCACGGCCTGCCTCACGAGCGTTCAGGCGATGAACTACAATCGTCTCCAGGAAGAGCTGCAAAACACCTTGGATTCACAGACGACGTGCCCCGGCGACGGCAATCTCGACCAGCGCGTCGACCAGCGCGACGCCGACGGAGTGACATCGTTTTCCACCGCGATGTCACCGTTGACCGGAGTGATCGGTGGGCAGAGCTTCTTCGATCTCAACACCGACGCGGAGACGAATGCAACCGACGCGCAGATCGTGACGGCGAACTTGGGCACGGACTGCATCGGCGCTTGTCGCCGCGCCGATCTGAACCACGACGGCTACGTCGACAGCGCCGACGCGGCGCTGCTCGAGCAGGCCATCGGCCCCTGCGAGCTGTGCGGGGCGGATCTCAACGACGACGGCCAGGTCGACGAGGCCGACCGGGCGATCCTCGAAGGGCAGCTCGGCTGCAGCACGCCGCCACCGACGCCGACGCCTCTGCCCGCGCAGCCGACGCCGACGCCGTTCAGCACGCCGACGCCGATCCTGTGCAGCAACCAGTGCATTCCCGACGCGACGAGTCGGCAGTGCGGCTGCGGCTTGTACGTCCCCGGCCAGACGACGCTGCCACCCGACAGCGGCGTCAGCTGCGACACGGTATGCCAGGAGTACGCTTCCTGCCAGAGAGGTCCGGGCCCCGTAGAGATCGGCTATACTTGCGACGCGACCCTGTGCACGACAAAGGACGTCAGCCTCGCCACCGAGGCCTGCTACGGCATCCAGTCCTGCGACGTCAGCGAGATCCTCAAGGCGGAGCGCGCCGCGAACTGCAGTTGCTGCGCCTCGCAGCTCTGTGGGTGCAGTGCCAGCGCCGTGACCAACGGCGAGGTCAGCGCCCTCAACACCGAGCAGCGCAACCGCGGCGAGACGCCGCAGTGCGACATCAACGGGACGCTGTGCGGGAACTGACGAGCGGGGGCGACTTCGACGACGTTCATGGTTACGCGAGAGAAGGAGGAGAGATGCCAGCGACGCACGCAGTCGGGTCGCACGTAGTTACCCGCCATCGCACAGCCCCCCGCTGTGTCGTGGCCGTGGTTCTGGCGCTCATGACAGCCATGGCCACCCAGCGCGCCGCGGCGCAGTCGTCGCTCGCCACCAACGACGACATCCTGAACGGGCAACGATACCTCGTCCGTGCCGACGATCTGGTCGTCGGCGACCCAGCGTCCATCTCGAGCACGGAAACGAAGGCGCTGTACTTCGGTCTCGACACCGACGACATGACGATCAGCACCGCCGATACCGTGGGGGCGAAGAGTGTGGTCGATCTCTCGTGCGTCTCACACTCCTCTACGAGCGTTCCCTTCCCGCAGCAGACGCAGACGATGCGCATGTTCGATCTTCCGAACGACGTGATCGTAACGCTCGCGCCGACGGCGGGGTCCAGCGGCACCGACTGCTCGAACCAGCAGGCGGGCGCGATGACCTTCTACGTCTACAACCCCGGCACCAACACGCACTATGCGTTTCCCGTGCCCAGCAGCATTCGCAACCGCTGGCTGCACACCGCCGTAGGCGATTTCGACGGCGACGGCTTCGACGATCTGTTCATCAGCACGGACGAGTGGACCTACGTGGCCACGGCGGTCGATACGAGCTCGCCGTCGAGCGGCGTGAAGATCGTGGCGTCCTTGCAGACCGGCAGCGGCGCCACTCCGATGGCCGACCCCACGGTCGGGGACTTCAACAACGACGGCAACCTCGACGTCGCCTGGATGGGCACGGGCTTCA
>CAZYMF010000344.1:0-3788 GCA_964648215.1 uncultured Binatia bacterium (SeqCode)
GTCCATGGGCAATCAGGCGGCGCCTGTCGCTCCGGCATCGACCACATCTTGTCGCTGCTGGGGACGGTTACGACGAGCGAGGTGGTGATCGCGGCGCTGGGATAGCGAAGACGGGCGACGGGGAAAGCCCTGCCCCCCGTCTTCGCGAGATCGGACAGACTACAGCTTGCTCAGAACCGAGTCGGCGCTCGACACGTTCAGGCCCGGGCCCGACTCGACGAGCAGCTCTTTCACGACGCCGTCCTGGACGATCATGGCGTAGCGCTGCGAGCGCAGTCCCATGCCGAAGCCGGCGGCATCGAGGGTCAGGCCGAGTGCCTTGGTAAGGTCGCCGTTGCCGTCGGCGAGCATGCGCACCTTGCCCTTGGCGTTGTTCGCCTCGCCCCACGCGCCCATGACGAAGGCGTCGTTGACCGACAGGCAGACGATCTCGTCGACGCCCTTGGCCTTGATCTCGCCGGCCTTCTCGAGAAAGCCGGGAAGGTGCTTCATCGAGCAGGTGGGCGTGAATGCCCCCGGCACGGCGAACACCACCACCTTCTTGCCCTTGAACACCTCGTCGACGGTGACGTCCTTGGGACCGCTGTCCCCCATCTCCTTCAGTTTCAGATCGGACGGAAGCCGATCGCCAGCTTTGATTGCCATAGCCGTTTCCTCCTCTGCGTTTGTGAAGCGGTGATTCTCTTCCCTTACCCGGCGACTGGAGCTGGATCAACCGTGGCCAACCAAAACCAATGAGAAACCGGGAACAGTCGTCATGGAGCCGGTGGCTTCGCCCGAGATCCATGACCAGTGGTCGGCCTGCCCTTTCCCCTCTTTGTCTCTCATCGCGCGTCATCCCGGCAATCCTCAGGCCGGGATCCATCCGGAGAGATGGCCTCGACAGCGCTCTGCGGAGCACGCTTTACGCATGGATTCCCGCCAGAAGATTGCGGGAATGACAGGGGGCGGAAGGCCGCTGGGTTGGCTGCGGTGGCGGAGAAGGAACCTACGCCCCGATCTCGGCAAGCAACCGCACCGCCTCGATCTGCATCGTCGCGCAGATCATCGTGGTGACGTTCGACTCGCGCCAGGCCGCCAAGCGGTCGCGGATGCGCTCCTTCGGGCCCACCAGCGACACCTCGTCGACGAGCTCGTCGGGCACGGCCGCGGCGGCCTCGTTCTTCTTGCCGTCGAGATAGAGATCCTGGATCTTCTTCGCCTCCGCCTCGAAGCCGTAGCGACAGGCGAGGTCGTTGTAGAAGTTCTTGCCGCGCGCGCCCATGCCGCCGATGTACAGCGCCTGCACCGGCTTGATGAACTCGAGGCACGAGGCGACGTCGTCGCCGAGGATCACCGTCGGCCCGGTGGCGATGTCGAAGTCCTTGATCCCTTTCCCGTTGCCCGCCTTCTTGAAGCCGGCCTCGAGCGCCGCCTGATAGACCTCGGGCGTGCGATAGGGCGAGTAGAAGATCGGCAGCCAGCCGTCGGCGATCTCGGCCGCCTGCTCGACGCTCTTCAAGCCCGTGGCGGCGACGTAGATGGGAATCTGCCGCCCGTGCAGGATGCTCTTCAGCGGCTTGCCCAGACCGGTCGACCCGGGGCCGCGGAACGGGATGTGGTAGTGCTCGCCCTCGTGCTCGAGCCGCTTCTCGCGCGCCCAGATCGCGCGCACGATCTCGATGTACTCGCGCGTGCGCTTGAGCGGCTTGCCGTAGGGCACGCCGTGCCAACCCTCGACGACCTGGGGGCCGGAGACGCCGAGGCCGAGCAGGAAGCGGCCGTCGGAGAGCTGATCGAGAGTCGTGGCCGTCATCGCCGTCATCGCCGGCGTGCGCGCCGGCATCTGCATGATCGCCGTGCCGACCTTGATCTGCCTGGTCTGCGCCGCGATCCAGGTCAGCGGCGTAACGGCGTCGGAGCCGTAGGCCTCGGCCGTCCACACCGAGTGGAAGCCGAGCCGATCGGCCTCCTGGATCAGCTCCATGTTGAGCGACATGTGCGCGCCCGAGTAGCCCACATTCAAGCCGAAACGCATGGTACGGTCCTCCCTGTCGGATCTCCCGCGTAATGAACCGGGCTCACATAACAGCGACGCGCCGCAAGCGATAGCGGGGGGCGAGGGTTCGGCGATCGATCGGCGCCGGACACCCCCCGGGGGAACACAGGCTGGAAGCCTGTGCCACCAACCGACCGGTGCCGCCACGAACCCGCGGCGCCGGGGGCATCAACGCGGGGCTGCGCCCTCGCCTCGCCTCAGCGCGCCGGCTCTTCGGACTTGAAGCCGATCTTGTTGTGCGTGCCGTCGCAGAAGGGCTTGTTGGCGGACTGGCCGCAGCGACAGAGGTAGATCGGGTCCTCGGCGAGCTTGAACTCGGCCCGTTTCGCGTCGACGAGCTGAATCGCCCCGCGCACTTCGTAGGGGCCGTCCTTCAATGTCTTGATCCGCACATCCGCCATGACTTCCTCCGGCAACTATCAACTATCGACTATCGACTATCGACCATCGACTCTCTTCCCCCGGCCGCGCACCTGCTCGAGATCGCGGACGGCGCCGCGCGCGGCGCTGGTGGTCAGCAACGCGTAGGCTTCGAGGGCGCGCGAGACCTGACGCTTGCGCCCCACCGGCTGCCACGCCTCATCGCCCTTGGCCAGCATCTCCAGCCGCCGCCGCTTGAGCTCGGCGGCGTCGAGCACGACGTCGATGCGCCGGTTGGGGATGTCGATACGGATACGGTCGCCTTCTTCCACCAGAGCGATGGCCCCGCCCTCGGCCGCCTCGGGCGAGACGTGGCCGATGCTCAGCCCCGAGGTGCCGCCGCTGAAGCGGCCGTCGGTGATCAGAGCGCAAACCTTGCCGAGATTCTTCGACTTCAAATAGGACGTCGGGTACAGCATCTCCTGCATCCCGGGTCCGCCCTTCGGCCCCTCGTAGCGGATCACCACCACGTCCCCGGGCTTGATCTTGTCGCCCAGAATCGCGTTGCAGGCGTCCTCCTGCGAGTGGCAGATGCGCGCCGGGCCCTCGAAGTTCCACACCGATTGATCGACCCCCGCGGTCTTCACGATACAACCGTCCTCGGCCAGGTTGCCGTAGAGCACGGCCAGGCCGCCGTCCTTGCTGTAGGCGTGCTCGACCTCGCGGATGCAGCCGGAGACGCCGTCGTCGTCGGTCTCGGCGTAGTACTTGTCCTGCGAGAAGGCCACCGTGGTGCGCACGCCGCCGGGCGCGGCCAGGCTCCGGCGCCGGGCGGACTCGCTCGCCGTCGAGCGGCGGATATCGTTGGCCGCGATCGCCTCGCCCATCGTCTTCGAGTGGACCGTGCCGACCTCGCGGTGCAGCAAGCCGGCACGATCGAGCGCCCCGAGAATGCCGAAGATGCCGCCGGCGCGGTTCACGTCCTCGACGTGGTAGTGCGAGGAGGGCGCGACCTTGCAGATGTTGGGGACGCGGTGCGAGAGGCGGTCGATGTCCTTCATCGTGAACGGCACGCCGGCCTCGTGGGCGATGGCCAGGATGTGCAGCACGGTGTTGGTCGACCCGCCCATGGCGATGTCGAGCGTCATCGCGTTCTCGAAGGCGGCGACGGTGCCGATGCTGCGCGGCAGCGCGCTCTGGTCGCCTTCCACGTAGTGGCGGCGCGCCAGCTCGACGATGCGCCGCGCGGCATCCTCGAAGAGCTGCCAGCGCGCCGCGTGTGTCGCCACGATCGTGCCGTTGCCGGGCAGCGCGAGACCGAGCGCCTCGTTGAGGCAGTTCATGCTGTTGGCGGTGAACATGCCCGAGCACGAGCCGCAGGTCGGGCAGG
>CAZYMF010000345.1:0-3777 GCA_964648215.1 uncultured Binatia bacterium (SeqCode)
CGTCGTAGCTGCGGATGACCGGCACGATCCGCGTGCCGACGCCGACCGCCGTGAGGCCCCTGGCCCAGAAGCTCAGGTCGATCCCGTCGTGCAGCGCCGCCACGGCGCCCACGGCCGTGCCATAGCCGAGGGCGAGGCCGAGCGTGGTCAGGATGATCGACTCGGTCAGAATCATGGCCAGCAGGCGCCGCGGGCGCATGCCGATGGCCATCAGGATGCCGATCTCGCGGATGCGCTCGTACACGGCCATGAGCAGAACGTTGGCGATGCCGAAGACCATGGCGACGAAGATGGCCGCGTAGACGTACCACCCCACGGAGTCGAAGATCTCCACCGTCTGCAGCAGCATCGGCCGCAGCTCCTCCCAGGTCTGCACCTCGACCGCATCGCCGAGGCGGCGGCGCAGCGCGTCGCGGATCACCGGGATCATCGCCCGCTCGCGGGCGATGATGACGACCTCGGAGACGGCATCGCCGAGCCCGAAGAGCCGCTGGCTTTCGTCGAGTCGCATGAACACGGTGCCGCGGTCGAACTCGAGAGACGGCGTGCGAAACAGGCCGGCGATTCGAAAGGCCTCGCCGGTCAGATCTCCGGAGAGATCCTGCACCGAGACGACCACCTTGTCGCCGACGCCGATATGCAGCCGGCGGGCGAGCGTGGCGCCGATCAGGATCCGTTTGGCCGTGCCGTCGGCGTCGAGATAACGGCCCGCCACGATCGAGCGGGCGAGAATGGATACCGTTGCCTCCTTGGCCGGGTCGATGCCGACGACGCGCACGCCCACGCTCGCCCGCGGCGAAAAGATCAGCCCTTCGCTGGTCACCCGCGGCGCCCAGGCGCGCACCTCCGGAAGCGAGCGCAGCACGGCTTCGCTGGCGTCGCCACCGTCCTTGAGACGCACCCGCACGACCGGGTTGCGGTCGAAGCCGGTCGCGTGAATCTGCAGATGCCCGACCTCGGTGGCGATGGCGTTCTGCACCATCTGCAGGACCAGGCCGTTGTTGATCGCCATCGACAGCACGACGCCGGCGATGCCGACGGCCACGGCGGTGAGCACGATGGCGGTGCGCCAGGGATTGCGCCAGAGATTACGCCAGGCGAGGTGGAGGAAGAGCACGTCAGACGCTCCTCAGCGCGTCCACCGGACGCGCGCGGCTGGCCTTCACGGCAGGGTAGAGCGCCGCCACCGCGGCCACGCCGAAGATGGTGATCGCCGACCCGATCGGGTTCAGCGGCTTGAGCTTCCAGGTCAGCACCGGCTCGATGCCCCAGAGCTTGAGGGCGCCGGCGGCCGTGCCGCTGAGGTGGACGGGATGGGCGACGAAGTAGAGGACCACCGGGATGCCGGCGGCGAGCCCGAGGACCAGGCCGACGCCGGCCAGGAACATCGACTCCAGGTACACGAGGCGGAACATCGCCCCGGGAGGCAGACCGAGGGCGAGCACGACGCCGAGCTCCCGCCGGCGTTCGAGGATCGCCATCAGGATGGTGTTCAGAATGCCGAAGCCGACGACGACGATCAGGATGACGAGCAGCATGTACATGCCCGCGTCGTCGAGAAAGATGAACTGCTGCAGCTCCGGGATCACCTCCTCCCAGGTGTGCACCTCCGCGTGCTCGCCGGGCATGCGGGCCAGCGCGCTCCGCAGGGTCGCCGCCAGGGCCGGCGCGGCGTCGGCGTCGCGCGCCAGCAGGGCCACCTCCGTCACCCGATCGCCGTAGACGAAGAAGTCCTGCGCGTCGGCGAGAGAGATCACGGCGACCGAGCGGTCCAGCTCCGGCTCGGGAAGCTGCATCACGCCGACGACGGAGAACAGGTCGTACGCCGTCTCGAGAGAGTAGGCGACGGAGTACAGCAGCAGCTTGTCGCCGAGATGCGCGCCGAGGTTCTCGGCGAGGCGTTCGCCGAGGACGATCTGGTGGCGGCCATCGGGTGACACGAAGGCGCCGCGGCGGACGCGTTCGGGTAGCGTGGTGACGGTTGCTTCGCGCCGCGGGTCGAGGCCGAGAACCGCAACGCCCTGCGTCGCCGAGTCCCTGGAAAGCAGGCCGAAGCCGATCACCCGCGGCGCCCAGCCGCGGATCGCGGGCGTGCGCTGCAGCAGCGCCTCGAGCGGCGCGTCGAGACGGATGAACTGCTCGAGCGTCTGGTTCTGCAGATACCCCTGGCCCATGATGGTGACGTGGCCGGAGTGCACGCGCACGGCGTCTTCGATCATCTTGCCGTGCAGGCCGGCGGCGAGGGCGACGAAGAAGACGACGAGGACGACGGCGAAGACGGTGGCGGCGACGGTGAGGGCCGTGCGGCGGGGGTTGCGCCACACGTTGCGCCACGCGAGCCGGACGGTGAGGGGCACCTCAATCGCTCCGCTTGAGGTGCCGGGTCGTGAAGATGCCGTCGTCGAAATGCTCGTTGAAACGGATCGTGTCGATCTGGATCGTGGTCTCGTAGCCCTGCTTGTCCAGCGGCGTCATCGTCCAGCGATACGGGAAGTGCCGCCCCTGCACCTCGCGGATGTCGCCGAAGCGCATCGTGCGCAGGCGCGCTCCCTTCTCGTCGTAGTAGTCCGAGCGCAGCGGCGTGTAGTGCTCCGTCTCGATCCAGTTGACGATGCGCCCCCACACCACGGGCGCGTTCTCGTGCGGGACGTAGTCGACGACGTAGGCACGGAGGCCGGCAGCCCCCTCGGGATGCGGGTCGATCCCGAGGAGGTGATGATCGTAATCGTCGAGCTGGCTCGACTCGCGCACGAGATCGTCGTTGGTGAAATCGCTCCCCATCCAGGACTGCAGCATCATCGACGGCGGGATGCGCATCATCCGCTCGACCCGCGGGACGTAGATCCACAGATTCGGGTGCAGCTTGAGGAAGCCGGTGCCCGCGTCCTTCGGCGGGGCGAGAATGCGGATGAACGAGCGCTTGTCGGGCCGGTCGTCCCAGACCCGGAAGCTCACCGTGCGAGGAACGGGCAGGCGCGGCGAGACGATGGTCATCTTCGCCTCGAGGTAAGCGGTGTCGCCGCGCAGCACGTCCTCGCTGCGGCGCGCGATCTCGCGTCCGTCGGCGCCCGCGGGCGCCGGGCTCAGGTTCGCCGTGCCCGCGGGGACCGCGGCCTGCAGCGCAGTGGGGATCAGCGCGGCAATGACGGCGAGATATCTCCAGCGCACGGCGGTAGCGAACCCCCCTCCCACGCTGTTCCGTACCGCCTCCGCCGCAAAGGCGCAAGGCGCGAGCGCATTCATTGCCGCGCCGCGTTGATGGACGTCGCGCGCGGGGGTATGGTCGGCGCACCGATACAGATCCGGGTCGCTACCACGGCGGCCCGAGGGAACGAGAGGAGACGACGATGCGAACGCGGGCCGTGCTCGGACGGACGATGGCGGACTCGACGGCGGCCTTCGAGCCGCTGCCACGGCCGCCCGATGGGGCGCCACACGTGGTGCTGATCGTCCTCGACGACCTCGGCTTCGCCCAGCTCGGCTGCTTCGGGTCGGACATCGAGACGCCGGCGCTCGACGGCGTGGCCGCCGGTGGAGTGCGCTTCAACCGCTTCCACGTCACCGCGCTGTGCTCGCCGACGCGCGCCTGCGTACTCACCGGCCGCAATCACCACGCCGTCGGCATGGGCTTCCTCACCGACATTCCGATCGGCCTGCCGGGGTACAACGCCCGTATCCCCGCGAGCGCCGGCACCTTGCCCCGCCTGCTGCGCGACGCCGGCTACAGCACCTTCGCCGTCGGCAAGTGGCACCTGGCGCCGCGCTGGGAGCAGTCGG
>CAZYMF010000346.1:0-3744 GCA_964648215.1 uncultured Binatia bacterium (SeqCode)
TCACCCCCGTTCCCGGCGGCGTCGGGCCGATGACCATCGCCATGCTGCTGCGCAACACGCTGAGCGCCGCCCAGGCTCTGGCGAGCGCCCCGTGACCGTTGCCGCCGGCAAGCACACGCCGCTCTACGCGGCGCACGCGGCGCTGGGGGCGCGCTTCGTCGACTTCGGCGGCTGGGAGATGCCGGTGCAGTACAGCGGCATCATCGCCGAGCACACCGCCGTGCGCACCCGCGCCGGGCTGTTCGACGTCAGCCACATGGGCGAGGTCGAGGTCAGCGGCGCCGCCGCGCTGGCGACCTGCCAGCGGCTGACGGTGAACGACGTGGCGCGGCTCGGCGACGGCGAATGTCAGTACTCGCTGCTCTGCCTGCCCAGCGGCGGCGTCGTCGACGACGTGATGGTGCACCGGCTGGCCGCCGACCGCTACCTGTTCTGCGTCAACGCCGCCAACGCCGACAAGGACTTCGCCTGGATGCACGAGCACCGCGGCGGCGCCACGGTGGTGAACCGCAGCGCCGATTTCGCTCAGCTCGCGCTGCAGGGGCCGCGGGCGACGTCGATCCTGTCGGGCCTCACCGATGTTGTCCTGGCCCAGGTGAAGCCCTTCGCCTTTGGCCAGGGCCGGGTGGCCGGCCGCTCGGCGCTGGTGGCGCACACCGGCTACACCGGCGAGGACGGTTGGGAGATCTACTGCGCTCCCGCCGATGCGCCCGCCGTGTGGGAGGCCTTGCTCGCCGCCGGCGCGCCCGAGGGACTGCTGCCGTGCGGTCTCGGCGCGCGCGACACGCTGCGCCTGGAGCGCGCGCTGCCGCTCTACGGCCACGAGCTGACCGTCGAGACCACGCCGCTCGAGGCCGGGCTCGGCTGGGTGGTGCGTCTGAGCAAGGGCGACTTCATCGGCGCCGAGGCCCTGCGCGAGCAGAAGCGCCGCGGGTTGACGCGCGAGCTCGTCGGGGTCGTGCTGACCGAGCCGGGCATCGCGCGCCAGGGCTACGCCTTGCGACGGCAGGGGGAGACCGTCGGCACGATCACCAGCGGCACCAAGTCTCCCACCCTTGGCAAGGCGATAGGACTAGGGTATGTCGCCAGCACCTGTGGCGACGTGGGCCAGAAGATCGCAGTCGACGTTCGCGGGCGCGAGGTGGCCGCGGTGATCGCGCCGCTTCCGTTCTATCGTCGCGCATGAGGAGGCGGGCATGGAGTTTCCCGAAGACCTGAAATATTCGAAGCAGCACGAGTGGGTGCTGGTGGAAGGCAACGTCGCCACCGTCGGCATCACCGATTACGCGCAGGAGCAGCTGGGGGACATCGTCTTCGTCGAGCTTCCCGCCATCGGCGACAAGGCGAGCAAGGAAGACGCGTTCTGCGTCGTCGAGTCGGTCAAGGCCGTCTCCGACGTCTACGCGCCCGTCTCCGGCAAGGTGCTGGAGGTCAACGACGATCTCCCCGACAGCCCGGAGATGCTGAACGAGGATCCCTACGGTGACGGCTGGATGGTCAAGATCGAGATGAACGACCCCGAGGACCTGAAGGACCTGCTGACGGCGGTCGAGTACGAGGAGTACGTCGCGCAGGAGAAGGAGTAGCGGCTCGAAGCCGCACCGCCGGCGCCGGGAGCCGAGTCGTCCGAGACAATCGCGGTTTCCCGCCCCGGACGCTTTCTCCCTCGCCCTTCTCGCCCGACGCATTGACCGGTCGCGGCGGCGCGTTACCGAGATCCGATGAGATTCATTCCGCATACGGCCGACGATGTTCGCGCGATGCTCGACGTCGTCGGCATGGGCTCGGTGACGGAGCTGTTCGACGGTGTCCCCGCCGAGCTGCGCGCCCGCGCGCGCCTCGAGCTGCCGCCCGGCCTGTCGGAGCCCGCGGTGTGGGCGCGGCTGGAAGCGCTGGCGGCGCGCAACCGCGGCGCCGGGCTGCTCTCCTTTCTCGGCGCCGGCGCCTATCCCCACTTCGTCCCCGCCGTCGTCGATCAGATCCTGCAGCGGGCCGAGTTCTACTCCGCCTACACCCCCTATCAGCCCGAGGTCAGCCAGGGCACGCTCCAGGCGATCTTCGAGTTCCAGTCGCTGGTCACCATGCTCTTCGACCAGGAGGTCGCCAACGCCAGCATGTACGACGGCGCTTCGGCGACCGCGGAAGCGGTGCTCATGGCCCTGCGCCTGCGGCCGAAACGGCGCAAGGTGCTGCTCGCGCGCGCTCTCCATCCGCAGTACCGCCAGGTGGTGCGGACCTACCTGGAGGGCGCCGGCCAGGCCGAGGTGATCGAGGTCCCGTTCGACGACACCGGGGCCACCGACCTCGCGGCGCTCGCCGGCGCGCTCGACGAGCAGACGGCGGTGGTGGTCGTCGGCTATCCCAACTTCTTCGGCGTCATCGAGCCGCTCGACGCCGTGGTGGCGGCGGCGCGCGCGCGCGAGGCCCTGGTGATCTCGGCGACGCCCGAGAGCCTGGCGCTCGGCGCCGTCAAGGCGCCCGGCAGCAGCGGCGTCGACATCGCCGTCGGCGAGGGGCAGAGCCTGGGGGTGCCGCTGTCCTACGGCGGGCCGGGGGTCGGTCTGTTCGCGACGCGCAGCGCCCACGTGCGACAGATGCCCGGACGTCTGGTCGGCGAGACCGTCGACGGCGGCGGCCGGCGCGGCTACGTGCTCACCCTGGCCACGCGCGAGCAGCACATCCGCCGCGAGAAGGCGACGTCGAACATCTGCACCAACCAGGGCCTGATCGCCCTCGCCGTCACCGTCCATCTGTCGCTGGTCGGGCGGCAGGGGCTGTACGACCTGGCCCTGGCCAATCTGCAGCGCGCCCACGACGTCGCCACGGCGCTGTGCGGCGGCGGGCGCTGGCGGCGCCGCTTTTCCGGGCCGGTGTTCAACGAGCTGGTGATCTCCGGCCGCGGCGCGCGCGCGGCGGTCGCCGCGGCGCGCGCCGACGGGGTCCTCGCCGGCGTGCCGCTGGGGGACTGGTATCCCGAGCTGGAGGAATGTCTCCTGCTCTGTGCCACCGAGGTGCACGGCGACGCCGACGTCGCCCGACTGGCCGAGGTGCTGCGATGAGCGGGCGCGACGGCAAGCAGGCGGGTCTGCTTCTCGACGAGCCGCTCATCTTCGACCGCAGCCGCCCCGGCCGCTCGGGGTTCGCCGTCGAGGGCGACGCCACCGCCGCCGCCGAGCTGCTGCCCGCCGAGCTGCGTCGCGAGCCGATCGACGGCTTCCCGGAGGTCAGCGAGCCCGAGGTGCTGCGCCACTTCCTGCGCCTGTCGCAGTGGAACCTGGGCACCGCCACGACCTTCTATCCCCTGGGCTCGTGCACGATGAAGTACAACCCGGTGATCAACGAGGCGGTGGCGCGCCTGCCCGGCTTCGCCCGCCTGCATCCGCTGACGCCCGACGAGCTGGCACCGGGACAGCTCGAGCTGATGTGGGAGCTCGAGCACTGCCTGGCCGAGATCTGCGGCATGGACGCCATCAGCCTGCAGCCGGCGGCGGGAGCCCAGGGGGAGCTCACCGGGATGAAGATGGTGCGCGCCTATCACGTCGATCGCGGGCGCGCGCGCCGCAAGGTGCTGATTCCCGCCAGCGCCCACGGCACCAACCCGGCCAGCGCCGCGCTCGCCGGCTACAGCGTGGTGCCGGTGGAGGGCAACCGCCTCGGCCTGCTGGAGGCCGAGGCGGTGCGCCGGGCGATGGACGAGGACGTCGCCGCCCTGATGATCACCAACCCCAACACGCTCGGCCTGTT
>CAZYMF010000347.1:0-3740 GCA_964648215.1 uncultured Binatia bacterium (SeqCode)
CCGGCTGACCTACCGCCGCACCAACCACCGCAACCTGCACGTGCGCGGCTACAAGGAGGAGGGCACCATCACCACGCCCTTCGACATGGCGGTGCTGAACGACCTCGACCGCTTCCACCTCGTGGCCGACGTGGTCGACCGCCTGCCGCAGCTGGGCGGGCGCGCCGCCTACGCCAAGCAGGCCGTGCGCGACAAGCTGCTCGAGCACAAGCAGTACATCCGCGAGCACGGCCAGGACATGCCGGAGATCCGCGAATGGCAGTGGACGCCGGAGGGGTGATGAGCATGACGGGCGATCGTCAGCACCAGAATGAAGGAGTAGCGCGCATGAGCGCACCTCAATCCGATGCCCTGGTCTTCTTCGGGGCGACCGGCGACCTGGCCTACAAGATGATCTTTCCGGCGCTGCAGGCGATGGCGCGGCGCGGGCACCTCGCGTTTCCGGTCATCGGGGTCGCCAAGTCCGGTTGGACGCTCGATCAGCTCCGGGAGCGCGCCCGCGACAGCGTCGAGAAGCACGGCGGCGTCGACGAGAAGGCCTTCGCCGAGCTGGCGCGCCGGCTGCGCTACGTCGACGGCGACTACAAGGACGCGGAGACGTACAAGATGCTGCGCCAGGAGCTCGACGGCGCCGAGCGCCCCGCCCACTATCTCGCCATCCCACCGAGCCTGTTCGCGACGGTCGTGCAGGGTCTGGCGCATTCGAAGTGTGCGACCAACGCGCGCGTCATCCTCGAGAAGCCCTTCGGACGCGACCTGCCCTCGGCGCGGGAGCTGAACGCCACCCTTCGTCAGGTCTTCGAGGAGCCCGCCGTCTTCCGCATCGACCACTACCTCGGCAAGGAGCCGGTGCAGAACCTGCTGCTGTTTCGCTTCACCAACACCTTCCTCGAGCCGATCTGGAACCGCCACTACGTCCAAAGCGTTCAGATCACGATGGCGGAGAGCTTCGGCGTGCAGGGACGCGGGCGCTTCTACGAAGAAGCCGGCGCCATCCGCGACGTGATCCAGAACCACATGCTGCAGGTGGTGGGGTTCCTCGCCATGGAGGCGCCGACGAACACCTACCACGAGTCGATCCGCGACGAGCAGGTGAAGGTGTTTCGCTCCATCCGTCCGCTCGATCCGGACGATCTGGTGCGCGGCCAGTTCAAGGGCTACCGCCAGCAGCAGGGCGTGGCGGCGGATTCATCGGTGGAGACCTTCGCCGCCGTGCGCCTGCACGTCGACTCGTGGCGCTGGGACGGGGTGCCCTTCTTCATTCGCGCCGGCAAGTGCCTGGCCACCACCACCACCGAGGTCATGGTCACGCTGCGCCGGCCGCCGCTGCGCAAGCTGTGCCCCGACGAGAGGAACTACGTGCGCTTCCGTCTGAGCCCGGACGTGCAGATCGGCATCGGCGCGCGGATCAAGCGGCCCGGTGAGCAGATGGTCTCGGACCAGACCGAGCTGGCGGTGGTTCATCATCCCGACGGCGACGAGATGGACGCCTACGAGCGGCTGCTGGGAGACGCGATGGCGGGCGACGGGACCCTGTTCGCGCGCCAGGACGGCGTCGAGGCGGCGTGGGAGATCGTTGAGCCGATTCTCGGCTCGGTGACGCCGGTGCACGAGTACGAGCCCGGTAGCTGGGGGCCGGCCGAGGCGGACGGGCTGGTGGCGGACGTCGGCGGGTGGCACCGCCCGGCGCTGTGAGCGCGGGGACGAGCGGGCCTGCTTCAAGGGCCACAGGGCGGGACGCTGGTATCGTCGCGCGGTCGTGCGCTAGAGAAGAGAATAAGAGAATGGGAAACAGGGAACCGGGAATGAGAAACGGGCCAATGCTTGAGGAAGAAGCGATGTGCCGGTTTCCGGTTTTCTGTTTGCTGTTTTGATTTGCTTTTGTCGTCGAGCGGCTCCCCGCGGAGCGACTCGACGCAGCGAAGGAGGAGTCGATGAAGGCGACCAATCGTTTGCACCAGGCGGGACAGAGCCTGTGGCTGGACAACATCACCCGGTCCCTGCTCACCGGCGGCGGGCTCGATCGTTACATCCGGGAGCTGTCGGTCACCGGCTTGACCTCGAACCCGACCATCTTCGACCACGCGATCAAGGGGGGTGACTACGATACCGCCATTCGCGAGAAGACGGCGGCGGGCAAGACGGGCGAGGCATTGTTCTTCGACCTGGCTCTCGAGGACCTGACCGGCGCCGCCGATCTGTTTCGTCCCGTTCACGAGGCGACCAATCGGGTCGACGGCTGGGTGTCGCTCGAGGTGTCGCCCAAGCTGGCGTACGACGGGGTGCGCAGCGTCGAGGCCGCCAAGGACCTGCACGAGCGGGCTGCGCGGCCGAACTTGTTCATCAAGATCCCGGGCACGGCGGAAGGCGTTCCTGCCATCGAGGAGGCGATCTTCGCCGGCGTGCCGGTGAACGTCACCTTGCTGTTCTCGCGCGAGCAGTACGTCGCCGCGGCGGAGGCGTACATGCGCGGCATCGAACGGCGGGTGGCCGCCGGCCTCAACCCCCACGTGGGCTCGGTGGCCTCGGTCTTCGTCAGCCGCTGGGACGTCGCCGTCGGCGACAAGGTGCCGGCACCGCTGGTGAACCGGCTCGGCATCGCCATCGCCAAGCGCATCTACAAGGCCTACCGCGAGCTGCAGGCCAGCGATCGCTGGCTGCGCCTGCTCAACCTCGGGGCGCGCTCGCAGCGCCTGCTGTGGGCCAGCACCGGCACCAAGGACCCGAAGGCCTCCGACGTGCTCTACGTCGAGAGCCTCGCCGCGCCGCATTCGGTGAACACGATGCCGGAGAAGACGCTGCTGGCGCTCGCCGATCACGGGCAGATCGGCGCCATGCTGCCGCACGACGGCGGTGACGGCGAGCAGGTGCTCGCCGAGTTCGGCAAGGCGGGCGTCGACATCGACGCGCTCGCCGGCCAGCTGCAGCGCGAAGGGGCCGCGGCCTTCGTCAAGTCCTGGGAGGAGCTGCTCGGGCGTCTCCGCGACAAGAGCGCCGAGCTGAAGAAGGCCAGCTGAGCGGCCCGAGGCGATCATGACGCCGAGCACCGCGCCGCTCTGCGAGCGGTCCGCCTGGAAGGCCCTGCAGGCCCACCACGCGCGGGTGTGCGATCTCCACCTGCGGCAGCTCTTCGCCGACGACCCCGGGCGCGGCGAGCGCTTCACCGCCGAGGCGGCGGGCTTGTTCCTCGACTACTCCAAGCACCGCCTCACCGACGAGACGCTGCGCTTGCTCCTGGACCTGGCCGAGGAGTGCGGCCTGCGCGGGCGCATCGACGCCATGTTTCGCGGCGACAAGATCAACGTGACCGAGAAGCGCGCCGTGCTCCACGTCGCCCTGCGCGCGCCGCGCGATCGCTCCATCCTGGTCGACGGCGAAGACGTGGTGCCGGAGGTGCACCAGGTGCTCGAGCGCATGGGGAGCTTCGCCCGCCGCGTGCGCGACGGCTCGTGGCGGGGTCACACCGGCAAGCCCATCCGCAACGTCATCAACGTCGGCATCGGCGGCTCCGACCTCGGGCCGGTGATGGCCTACGAGGCACTGCGCCACTACAGCGAGCGCCGGCTCAGCGTGCGCTTCGTCTCCAACGTCGACGGCACCGACTTCGCCGAGGCGACGCGCGACCTCGACCCGGCCGAGACGCTCTTCGTCATCTCGTCGAAAACCTTCACCACGCTGGAGACGATGACCAACGCCCGTACCGCCCGCGAATGGGCGCTGCGAGCGCTGGGTGACGAGAA
>CAZYMF010000348.1:0-3705 GCA_964648215.1 uncultured Binatia bacterium (SeqCode)
GCCACGCCGATGCCGTGGCGAACCCCTGCTCCGCCGTGTGCAGGTGGTTCTGCAGCGACGTGACGACGCTCAAGACGCTGAATCCGAGCAGGAAGAGGAAGAACAGAACCGTAAAGCGGACGATCGGGGATCTCATGAAGTGCCACCATATGGTTCAAAGCGCTGGCTGACAAGCCGCACGGGCGAGCTGAGGAAGGCCACGGGCGGGGACCGCCGAACCACGACCCCGGCGGGTTGCATCGCCGCGCCATTCCTCAGCGGCGGCCGCGGCGGCGAACCTTCGTAGAAACGCCTCGGTTGACTGGATGCCGACGCTCGGTCAGTGCTGTTGCGCATGAGCGCCGTGGACCTTCCGCTCGATCGCCGGTCGTTGCTGGTGCGCGGGATCGGGATCATCTTCGCCGCTGCGTTCCTGTTCGGCACCATGGCGGTATGCGTGCGCTGGGCCGCCCGCGACATGGATTCCTCGCAGGTGGCCTTCGTGCGCTTCGCCGGCTCGCTGCTGATCCTCCTGGCGCTCGGCCGCGGTCGCCGCCTGCGACCGCGGCCGGGCAACGTGCGGAACGTTCTCCTGCGCGGGCTGCTCGGTGGTGTCTCCATCCTGCTCTACTATCGCGGCATCCAGGAGGCGGGCGCCGGCTTCGCCACACTGCTGCAGTGCACCTACCCCGTGTTCACCGCGCTGTTCGCCACCACCTTGATGGGCGAGCGCTTCGACGCGCGTCTCGGCCTCGCCCTCGGGCTCAACCTCGGCGGCGTCTTCGTCGTCCTCGGACCGAGCGCCGACGTCAGCTCCGCCACCTTGCTCGGCGGCGCCAGCGCCTTCGGCGCGGCCGTCTTCGCCGGAGGCGCCGTGGCCACCGCGCGACACCTGCGCGTCAGCGAGAGCGCCTATCTCATCACCACCCATTTCATGGCCGTGGGCGTGGTCTTGACCGCGCCGTCCCTGCTGCTCGGGTTGCCGCCGCTGTCAGCCGAGCTGGGGATGGCGCTCCTCGCCGTGGTCCTGACCTCGGTGGCCGGCCAGGTTCTGCTGCACCAGGGGCTGGGCTTCGCCCCCGCCACCCAGGGCAGTCTGGCGGCGGCCACCAGCGTGCTCACGGCGGCCGGTCTCGAGACCGTGCTGCTCGGCGATCATCTCAGCCCCCACACCCTGGTGGGAGCCTGTTTCATGATCGCGGCCGTGGCGTTGGCGGTGAGCCGTTCGTAGGCGACGTTCTCGGCTGGCGCTGCCGACCAGGCTGAAGTATGGGAACGGATCGGAGTCGCCGTCACCGGGTCGCCAAGTCCGAGCTCCCGTATCCGAGGTCCCCATGTCCGAGGTCGCCACCAGACAGCTGGAACTGCTCTACGAGGTCAGCCGCTCCCTCCACGCCCTGATCGAGCTCGACAAGCTGCTGCCGTGGGTGGTCGAGAAGACCAAGGAGCTGCTCGGCGCCGAGGGCTGCTCGGTCGTGCTGCTCGACGAGACGGGGCGGGAGCTCTACTTCCCCTACGTCAGCCCGGAAAGCTCCGTCGTGGCGCAGCGGCTGCGCCAGCTGCGCATGCCGGCCGACAAGGGCATCGCGGGGGCCGTCCTGCAGACCGGTCGCTCGCTGCTGGTTCCCGACGTCCGCCGCGACGCGCGCTTCTACTCCGAGGCGGACCAGCAAACCGGCGGGGAAACGCGCTCGATTCTGTGCGCCCCCCTGCGCACGCAGCACGGGATCATCGGCGTCATCGAGTGCATCAACAAGCGGGAAGGCACGTTCACCGAGGCCGAGCTCGTTTTTCTCGAAGCCTTGTCGGGTAGCATTGCCGTCGCCGTCGAGAACGCGCGCCTGTACCAGACGCTCAGGCTGTCCGAGGCGCGGCTGCGCGACGAGGTGGCCCTGCTCGCCCGCGAGCGGCCGGTGCAGAACCGCTTCTCCAGCATCGTCGGCAAGAGCGAGGCCATGGAGAAGGTCTTCCGCCTGGTGGAGAGCGCCATCGGCTCGCCCATCACCGTGCTGCTGCAAGGGGAGACGGGTAGCGGCAAGGAGGTCGTGGCCCGCGCCATCCACTTCGAGAGCCCGCGCCAGGACAAGCCCTTCATCGCCGTCAACTGCGGCGCCTTCACCGAGAGCCTGCTGGAGAGCGAGCTCTTCGGCTACCGCAAGGGCGCGTTCACCGGCGCCAACAGCGACAAGCGCGGCCTGTTCGACGCCGCCGACGGCGGCACCATCTTTCTCGATGAGATCGGCGACACTCCCGCAACGACGCAGGTGAAGCTGCTGCGGGTGCTCGAGCGCGGCGAGTTCATCCCCGTCGGCGACACGGAGGTGCGCCAGGTCGACACCCGCGTCATCTCCGCCACCAACAGGGACCTGGAGCAGGAAGCGCGGGCCGGGCGCTTTCGCGAGGACCTCTACTACCGCCTGAGCGCATTCCCGATCCGCATCCCGCCGTTGCGCGAGCGCCGCGACGACATCACGCCCCTGGCGGCGCATTTCCTCAAGCAGCTGGCGTCGAAGTGGGGCAAGCCGGCGATGACGGTGAGCCCCGAGGCCCTCGACTGCCTCATCCGCTACGCCTGGCCGGGCAACGTGCGTGAGCTCGAGCACGAGCTCGAGCGCGCCGTCACGCTCGCCGGCGACTCCCCCCTGCTCGAACCGGTCCATTTCTCCGAACGGATCATCGCCGCCCATAGCGGCAGCGGTGCGGTCCGCCTCGCCGGGCCGCTCAAGCAGGCTCGCGAGGCCTTCGAAAGAGACTACATCGCCCGAGTTCTGCGCACCCACGACGGCAACGTCTCGCACGCGGCCAAGACCCTCGGCATCAGCAGAGTGATGCTGCAGAAGAAGATGAAGGATTTTGGCCTACGCCCCTCGCCTCGCCGCTGAGCTGCTAACTTTTTCAAGCAGCTAACCAAAACAGGCAGCCCTCGAAATCCCGCCAGCCAGCGGCCGCTCCCGCAGCCTGCGTACGGCACCGCATATCCTAGTTTGCAGCACGACCGCGCGGCTGGAGCAAATCCGCCAGGCGCGTCACCCGTCATCGTTGGCACCGGCCTTGCGTAACCACGGAAGCAGGAGGAAGCACAATGGCACTCGACATGACGGCACAATTGGCCCCCGTGATCTGGGCGATGGTTGCGCTGCTGGTGATCTCCGGCGCCTCTGTCCTGCTTTCACACGAGTAGCGCACCGCGAAAGAGGAAAGGAGTAAACCATGTACTCGATCATCCAGTTCGCATCGATCCCGCTGCTGGGCTCCATGGGCGGTGCCGGAGCCGAGTGGCCAACGCTGGGCGCCGTGTTCGTGTGGACGATTCTGGCCGCGCTCGTCGGCAGCGGTCTCGGAATCCTGCGCGACGGCAGCCGTGCACGCCGCGAGGTGGCTCACCAGGTGGACTCTTCGCGCGAGGCGATCCTCCCTCCGCTGCACGCGGATCACGCTCACCCCGAAGCGGCGTGAACACCCCGGGCGGGAGACCGGTCGGTCATGCGACGACCGGTCCCCCGCCGGCGTCGGCGCAAACGGCAAACGTCTCGCCGTATCCCTCGTCGAGCATTCACCGGTTTCTCATTCCGAATTCCGTCGCTCCCGGTTCTCCGTCTTCTTCTGCCAGTTCCTAAGTACTGCCTTTCGGAAATGCGACGACGTATCTTGATGGGCTTCCTCTCCCGGATGAGACTGTCGATAAACGAGGGAGCGACTCCGGATATTGGGAGAGGGTGAGCTAAT
>CAZYMF010000349.1:0-3606 GCA_964648215.1 uncultured Binatia bacterium (SeqCode)
AGCCCGGCTGGCCCCAGGGCAAGGAAGCAATGCGCCCCTTCCGTTCGGCGCCCGCTACAGCTTGGCGATCACCTGATCGCCGAACTCGTGCAACGCGCGTCGCAGTCCGTCCAGATCGAATGCCGGCGGCGAGATCACCAGGCGGGCGACGCCCAGGTCCTCGTAGCGGCGCACCTTGTCGACGCCGCCGATCCGGCCGGCGCCGGTCGAGATCTCGACCTCCGCCGGATTGCGACCGAGCCTGGCGCATTCGTCGCGCAGCACCGCGAGCACCCGGGTCAGGGTCTCGCGGTCGCCGCGAGCGGGGAAGAAGCCGTCGCCGTAGCGGGCGGCGCGTCGTGCCGCGCCGTCGGCGTGTCCACCGACGACGATGGGAACCCCCGGCTGCTGCACCGGCTTGGGGTTCGACTCCACCGCGGCCCAGTTATAGAACTTGCCCTCGAAGGGCTGCGGCTTCGTGCCCCACAGCGAGCGAATGGCCTGAATCGATTCGTCGGTGCGCTTCGCTCTCTCTTTGAACGGAATGCCGACCGCGGCAAACTCTTCCTGCAACCAGCCGATGCCGACGCCGAGAACGGCACGCCCGCCGGAGAGCACGTCGAGGGTGGCCATCTGCTTGGCGACGTAGACCGGATGACGTTGCGGCAGGATCATGACTCCGGTGCCAAGCCGCAGCGTCTTGGTCACCGCGGCGACAAAGGCGAGCGGCAGCACCGGGTCGGGAATCGGGGAGTCCTCCGGTCCCGGCATCTTGCCCGTCTCGCTGTACGGATACTTCGAGGCGTAGTCCACGGGCACGACCACGTGCTCGACCGTCCAGATCGACTCGATACCGACCTCCTCCGCCGTGCGCGCCAGGTGCGCCAGGGCTTCGGGGCGGACGAACGGCCCGACGTTGGCGAACATGATGCCGAACTTCATCCTCTCACCTCCTGCGTATCGCCGCCAGCACCACGCCGGCTGGTGAAAACCGGCAAGGGCCAGGCCTTTTGAAAGCCACGGAATTCGGGTCAAGTTTCAATCGTCACCGAGGGGAGCGACCAACGGGAGCGTGAGGCGAAGCCCCCTTCTCGCCGGGGGCGGCTGCCCCCTAGGCCTTGGCGCTGGGTCGCGAAGCGACGGCGGCGTGCCAGCGGGCCAGGTTCTTCTGCTCCGGCTGAATGCGGATGCCGCTGACGCGGCCGAAGTCGATGCCGCACAGAGCCGTGACGTCGGCGATCGTGTAGCGAGGGCCGGCGATGAACTCGCGGTCGGCGAGGATCCCATCGAGCCACTGCAGCTGATGCTCGGCCTGCTTGCGACAGACCTCGCCCCACTCCGGCACCTGGGGAATGCGGCCCTTGAAGAAGGCGTGGCTGTTGCGGAACACCTGCGCGATGGGGATGAAGACCTCGAACTCCATGCGGCGTTGCCACATCTCCACCACGGCGCGATCGCGGGCGTCGGTTCCCAGCAGCGGCGGCTGCGGGTGCGTCTCTTCGAAGTAGCGGCAGATCGCCACGCTCTCGGCGATGCAAGTGCCGTCGTCGAGCTCGAGTACCGGCAAGGTGCCGAGCGGGTTCTTCTGCCGGAATTCCGGCGAGCGGTTGACCGCCTTGACGATGTCCACCTCCTCGTAGGGCACCTCGATGCCCTTCTCGGCGAGGAAAATGCGCACGCGCCGCGGATTGGGGGCGCCCTGGCTATCGTAGATCTTCACCGGAGTCTCCTTTCATGGATGCCGCCGCGTCGGCGAGCGCCACAGCCTTGACCCGAATCCGGGCTGAGCGCAAGGGGGCCGTCCGCGTCGTCATTCGAACCGGCCGTGACGTCCGGCGCCGCCGGAAAAGCGCGTCGCGCCGGCGAGCGTCTCGCCGCTCTGCACCACCTCGATGCCGCGCCGGAACTCGTTGCGCAGCGCCTCGTCGATCGCCATGCCAGCCTGCTCGTAGGCGGAGAGACGGTCGGAGCGCGCGCAGACTTGCGGAAAGGCGGCGATCTCTCGCGCCAGCGCCTCGGCCGCCGGGCGACTCTGGCCGTCGTCCACGACTCGATCCGCCAGACCGATGCGCAAGGCCTCCTCGGCGCCGACGGGACGACCGGTTAGGATCATGTCGAGAGCGCGGCCCATGCCGACGATGCGCGGCAGGCGCACCGTGCCGCCGTCGATCAACGGCACCCCCCAGCGGCGACAGAACACACCGAACTGAGCGCTGCGCTCGGCCACGCGCAGGTCGCACCACAACGACAGCTCCAGCCCGCCCGCCACCGCGTACCCGGCGACGGCCGCGATCGTCGGCTTGGACAGCAGCATGCGGCTCGGCCCCATCGGGCCGTCCCCTTCCGCCCGGGTGACGTTGCCCTGCCCGCTCGCCACGGCCTTGAGATCGGCGCCGGCGCAGAAGTTGCCGCCCTCGCCGAAGAGCACGGCAACCGCCGCGTCCGCATCGGCCTCGAAGGCGCGGAAGGCGTCGGCCAGGGCCTGCGCGGTCTCCCGATCGACGGCGTTGCGCCGCTGCGGGCGCGACAGAATGACGGTGAACACCGGCCCGTTCTTCTCGATGCGTACGCTCATGATCTCTCCTCCTTGCCTTCCATCACCGTCGCTCTGGCCGAACCACGGCGCCGCTACGTCTCATTCTCCCGAATTGGCGCGGCTCTTCGCCATCCAACTATAGACCAATGCGGCCGAAAGCCTACCCGCCGGCAGCGTGGAGCGGGGCAAGCCGGCGGGGCCTTTCTTCCCTGCCTCTCCTGCGCTAAGCGAGCTGCGGAGACGGCAAGCATGAAGACGATTCGTACCGAGACAGCAGACGGGGTCCGCTCGATCATTCTGTGCCGGGCCAAGGAGTACAACACCATCACGCCGCAGCTGCGCGACGAGCTGGCACAGGCGATCGACGACGCCGATGCCGATCACCAGGTGCACGTGATTCTGCTGCGCGCCGAGGGGCCGGCCTTCTGCGCCGGCTACGGCCTGGACTGGTCGACGGCGGCGCAGGCGCAGGAGCACACGGCCGCCGGCGCGGCGCCGGAGCCGGGCCGACGGGTGTGGGACTCGGTCGCCGACATGCGCATGATGAAGCGCTTCGTCGACACCTACATGAAGCTCTGGTACGCGCAGAAACCGACGATCGCCGCCGTGCAGGGTTGGTGCATCGGCGGCGGCACCGACATGGTCCTGTGCGCCGACATCATCATCGCCGGCGAGGGCGCCAAGTTCGGCTACCCGCCGTCGCGCGTGTGGGGCACGCCGACGACGGCGATGTGGGTCTATCGCATGGGGCTCGAGCGAGCGAAACGCTACATGCTCACCGGTGACGAGATTCCCGCTCCCGAGGCAGCCCGCATCGGCCTCATTCTCGAAGCCGTGCCGGACGAGCGCCTGCAGGAGCACGCCATGGAGCTCGCTCGCCGCATGGCCCAGGTCCCCGTCAACCAGCTGGTGATGCTCAAGCTACTCGCCAACCAGACGGCGGAGAACATGGGTTTCGCCTCGAGCCGGATGCTGGGCACGATGTTCGACGGCATCGCCCGCCACACGCAGGAAGGCCTCGATTTCGTCCGCCGCGCGCAGGAGGTCGGGTTTCGCCAGTCCGTGCGCGAGCGCGACGATCCCTTCGGCGA
>CAZYMF010000350.1:0-3602 GCA_964648215.1 uncultured Binatia bacterium (SeqCode)
CGGCAGCGGCGAGCCCGAGACGCACGATGCGGGAGATCAACGGCTGGCGCCACTGCTCCACCCTGGCCTCGATCTCGACGAACGCGAGCCCGGCGAGCAAGGCTACCCCGATGAGGAAGGCGGTGCCGAGCCGAGACTCGACACGAATGATCTCGTAAATCGGGTAGACGAGCTGAGCCCAATACTGCGGCAGCCGGACGACGTGTTTGCCGACGAGTACGACAGGCGGCAGCGACCTGAGGAGGCCGGCGGCCGCCCACCACGCGCCGTTCATCCACGTTCCCCGCGGTATCCTCGGACGCCGGCCGGGAAGCGCGGCCAGCAGAGCCCCGATCAGCACCAGCACGAGAATTGCCGGGCTCACCGCCGTCGGGTGCATGGGCGCGAACAGGACTTCCGGAAAGGAGCCCGTCGGATGCCCGAGCTCGATGCTGTGAGCACGTATCGACGCCAGGGGCCAGAAGGTCTGTCGTGCCATGTTGGTGATGTGGCTGCGTACGGCGAGGTAGGGCAGGTACATCGGAACCACCGCCGGCAGCGCGGCGGCGAGCGCGACCAGCACAAGCAATCCCTTCCGTCGCGAGTCCTTCCGGGACAGAGCCACCAGCGCGACGAGCGCCAGGGGCCCGATCATGACGGGCATCACGTAGACCGGGTCGGTGAGGCTTTGCACGACGAGCAGCACGACCAGAATGAGCACGTCCCGCAGCCGCTCGATCGGGCGGGCCGCCGCGTAGGCGACCAGAGGAAGGTATTGCAGGATCACCAGGTGGGGCACCGACGGTCCGAAGTCCCATACCAGCCACCGGTTCGATAGGATGGTGGTCGCCCCGACCACGCCGGCCAGATGCGAACCGCTCCAGCGCCACAGAACCCAGTGCGTGCCGAGGGCCGTGAGCAGGAGACCGAGCAGGAAAGCCGTGTTGCCCGCGAGCGTCGGGTTGCCCGTGGCAAGAAACACCGGCGCGAAGTACGCCGCCGAGCCGAACGCCCCGGGCCCGTAGAAGAAGGACTGGGCGGCGGGGCGGAAGATGTTCGCGTTGCCGACGGTGGCCGCGCTGGTGAGGGCATGGGTCAGCCACGCCTGCGCCCACACCGAGTAGAGGTTGTCGTGAGAGCAGTGACTCGTGGTGAACGGGAGGTCCGTGCCGATGTGCCGCACCAACGGCCAGGTGAGCCAGGCGAGCGCGACCGCATAGCCGAGAATCACAACGGCCCAGCGCAGCGCCACTCCCGCAGCGGAAGAGGACTGGCGCATCATGCCGGAGTGCACGCTCTGCTCACCGGCAGGCGGGATAGCACAGCCCCATGCCAGTGTCACTTGCAGCGCCGCCGCCGGCATACCTCGGCCGGGGCTGCGTTGCCGCCACCGCGCGGGCTTGTGCGTGCGGAGGCGGCCGTCTAAGAAGACCGCTCACATGAGTTCGCTCAATCCTTGGAACCATGGTTTCACGGCCTGCCGACTCCCCGATGTCCACCGCTAGGCCCGACCTGAGCACGGCGGCTTTTCGCGGCCTGCTCGGGGCGAGCGTTGTCGTCGGCACATGCGTGACGGCGCTCATCATCTGGTTCACCAACGCGTCGGTTACCGCCGGGTCCGTGCGTCTACTGCTGCGCAGCGAGCCGGCTCTTCTGTTGGGTGGTGCGACGCTGATCAACCTCGCCTTCCGCTTCGTTCGCTGGCAGTACTTCCTGCGCAGAGTGGCGATCCGGCGCTCGACCCGTGAGAGCCTGCTGATCTATCTGGCCGCCCTCGGAGTCTCCTTCGTTCCGCTCTTTGCCGGAGAGATCGCTCTGAAAGGGCACTTCATCGGCGCCGGCGACCAACGCGCCCAGCGCACGGGCTGGACCGTGGCGCTGTACGAGCGCCTCTGCGACGTGGTTGCCATCTCGTTGCTGGCGGCTCTGGTCGGGCTGTCTCCGCGGCGTGGCAGCGTGGCGGGCGGTCTGTGGTGGCTGTTTCTCCTGCCGCCGGCGGCGTTCGCCACACGGCGAGGGCGCTCGATGGCCGTCGAGGCGGCGGGCCTGGCGGTGCGGTTCGTCGATCGCCTGCTTCGGGGCACTACCCTCCAGGACGATCCGCGTCACACGGCGAGTCTGCTGACCGCCCGGCGTGCACTCGTCGGCGTCGGGCTCGGGCTGGCCGCGTGGGGCGTCGTGTGCGCCGCCGCGGTCTTCGTGGTGTATTTCTCCGCCGGCCCGTCCATCGGCTGGCAGGCCGGGCCACTCTTCGCGGCGGCGACGCTGATCGGAGGCTTGAGCCTGTCCCCGGGCGGTGCCGGCGTGACCGGGCTCGTCTTCGGCCACGGGATGATCGAGTTGGGCGTGCAAGTCGCGCCGGCGTTCGCCGCGGTGGTGGCGGTCCGGGCCCTGACTTTCTGGCTGGCCCTCGGCATCGGTCAGGTTGCCCTTGCGTTCATGGCATTGCGCCGCAGGGAGCGGCGGGAGCACTTCGACGCGGTATCACCCGTCTACGATGCGCAGATTCCCGTCCACATTCGCGAGCGGCTCGTCGGCCGGAAGGTCCGCTTCATGCTGGCGGCCCTCCCACCGGTTCGCGGCCTGCGCGGTTTGGACATCGGCTGCGGTCTCGGGTGGTACGCCAGCGCCTTGCGCGTCGAGGGCGCGACGGTCAGGGGAATCGACCTGTCGCTGGCACAAGCCCGGGCGGCGCGGCAGACCGGGACCGAAGTCGTCCTGGCAACCGCGCCCGTCCTGCCGTTTCAATGCGAGACGTTTGATTTCGCGTATGCCGTCAACGTTGTCCACCACCTCGGAGATCGTGAACAACAGGGGCGGGTTCTGGCAGAGGTAGCGCGCGTCCTCAAGCCCGGTGGTCAGTTCTTCCTGCACGAGATCAATACGACCAATCCGGTATTCCGATTCTACATGGGCTACATCTTTCCCTTGGTGCGGCGCATCGACGAAGGCACCGAGCTGTGGCTGAACCCGGATGCTCTTCCCGTAGCGGACGGCCTCGCCGTGAACGGCGTCAAGTTCTTCACCTTTCTGCCCGACTTCTTGCCGCGCGTCCTGTTGCGATGGATGGTGCCGATGGAGGCCCGCCTCGAGGCGTCTCGCTGGTCGCGCTACAGCGCCCACTTCATGGCCACGTATCAAAAGAGGCACCCTTCCTCGTCGCGGGAACCGCTGCGGTGACTGACATTGCGTCTAGTCACCAGCCCGCCGGGGCAGGAAAGCAGGTCAAGCGGGTGCTCGGTCGCGCGGCAGACGTCGTCAAGGCGGAGCTGTGGGCGTCCGACGAGGGGCGGTTCCCCCCACTGGACGGACTGCGGGCCATTGCCGCGCTGGCGATTGTTCTCTTCCACTGCGGGCTTTGGGTGCGGCTGCTCTATCCGGGCACGCCCGCCGGCCGTCCGCTGCTCGCCATTTACCGGTTGTTCGGCGGCTGCTGGATCGGAGTCGACGTCTTTTTCGTGCTCTCGGGTTTTCTCATCGGCCGCATCCTCCTCACGCAGCTCGCGCGTGGCAAGCTCGGCTTCGCGGCGTTCTACGTTCGCCGCGTCTTTCGTATCTTCCCGGCGTACTACGTCGTCTTGACCCTCAATGTCCTCGTCCTTGCGCGCCTGGCGCCGTTTCGC
>CAZYMF010000351.1:0-3601 GCA_964648215.1 uncultured Binatia bacterium (SeqCode)
CTTCGCCTTCGTGCCTCCGGCGTCATCTTTCTTCGCGGTGTGTGCGCGCGCGCGAGGGGCGAGCCCTATTGCGTCGCGTGCGTCTACGCTCGGAGCGAAGACACTCGCGAGCGTCGTAGTCGCCTGCAAATCGGGCTGGACGAATGCTCGCGTGAGCAGCTCAGAAGCCCTCCGCCTGCGGACCAGCGGCACCGCAGTATTCCTGGAGCTCGCTCGCGGGCGACCGCCGCGAGTGTTCTCGGCCGAGGCGCCACGCTGCTCACCTGCAGGCAGATTGCGCGTAAAGGCACGTTGCCTACGTGGGCGAGTCGACTGGAGTCTTAGGACCCTAGTCGAATGTATGATCCGCGTCAGTGACAGAAGGAAATATCGTGACAAATAGACTCGGGGCAAAGTAAGAAACCGCATCGGCTGGGGTCCACGCGAGAGACCGCAACCGTGATCACGAGCGCGGAGTCGTGGCGTAGGGACGAAGCGGAAGGAAGAGACCTCACCACAGAAGCACCGAGAGCACAGAGGACAAGATCACGGAGCATTCCGACGAGGTTGCCTTCGGGGCCTCCGGTGACTCGCTTTGGCCGACCTCGGTGCTCTCGGTAACTCTGTGGTTCGGTATCTTCTGTTCGGGTTTGGGAAGGGAACGGGGGGGACGTGCGCAGTTTGGGCGTGTCGGGCCGGCACTTCGGGCGCCGCAGGGGCGGGAGGGCGCTCCCGCTGCTCGCCGCTCTGTCCGCCGCCTCGCTGGCCTTCGCCTTGCTCCTCGGGCGGCCCGTGCCCGCCTTGGCCCAGACCACGACGCTGACCGCCGCGGCCGATACGTATCTGCGCAACGGCAGCGCCAACCAGAACCAGGGCACCGACACCGTCCTGCGCGTGCAGGAAAACGGCAACAATCGCGCTCTGTTGCGCTTCGATGAGGCCGCCATCGCCGCCGCCGTCGGCAGCGGCTCGCTGGTCTCGGCGACGCTGCAGCTCTACATCCAGACCAATGCCAACAACTGGGGATCGGACGGCCGCACGGTGGACGCCCTGCGGCTGACCGCCGACTGGACCGAGGCCGGCGCCACCTGGAACTGCGCCGAGGACGCCAACCCCGACAACTCCTCCGCCGACTGCGCCACCGAATGGGACGGGGGCAGCTTCACCGCCACGCCCACCGCCAGCGTCCTGCACACGAACGGGCTGACCGGCTGGATCCAGCTCGACGTCACCGCCGACGTTCGCTCCTTCCTCGGCGGAACCGCCAACTACGGCTGGGTGGTGAAGAAGACCGACGAGGGTCAAAGCGGCCAGGTCGACTACACTTCCCGCGAAGGCACCGCCGGCAACGGGCCGCGGCTGGTGCTCGTGGTCGAGAGCGCCGCCGTGGACGAGGTGCCGCCTGCCGTGCAGATCACCCAGCCGAGCTTCCCCGTCGTCTTCAACGACGCCACACCCACCTTCGGCGTCAGCTACAGCGACGGCGGCTCGGGGCTCGACCTGGGCAGCTTCGTGATGAAGGTCGACGGCACGGCGCTGAGCGGCTGCACCGTCGGCACCGGCAGCGCCACCTGCACGCCGCCGGCGCTCGCCGCGGGCACGCACACGATCGCCGTCGAGGTACACGACAACGCCGGCAACCTCGGCAGCGCCAGCTACGAGCTCGAGCTCTTCCTCGGCAACGGACCGGCCTCGGTGACCCTGCCGGTGCGCTGGGACACCTATCTCAGGCAGGGCTACCCGAATCAGAACCAGGGCGGCGAGGCGAGCCTGCGCATCCAGGACAACGGCAACAACCGCGTGCTCGTCAGCGTCGACGACGGCGCCCTGTTCGACACCTTCGGCGACACACCGCTGAGCTCGGCGACGCTCGAGCTCTACATCCAGGACAACAGCGACAACTGGGGCGCCAACGGCGGCATGGTGGGCGCCTTCCGCGTCGACGACGAGTGGAGCGAGCTGGGCGCCACCTGGAGCTGCCCCGACGATGCCGACGTGACCAACCAGCAGGCCGACTGCTCGCCGGCGTGGAACGGGGGCAGCTTCGAGGCGGCGCCGACGTCGACGGTGCTGCACACCAACGGCCTGCTCGGCTGGGTGCAGTTCGACGTCACCGCCGACCTGCGCGCGTTTCGTAACGGGGCCGCCGACTTCGGCTGGCTGATCAAGAAGATCAACGAGGGGCAGTCCGGCCAGGTCTCCTACACCTCGCGCGAGGGCAACGCGGCGCAGGCGGCGCGCCTGGTGGTGGTCTTCGATCCTTCCGGGCCCGACGACGTGGCGCCGCGCCTGAGCATCACCGCGCCGAGCGCGCCGATCATCGTCAACGAGCCGCAGCCGGCGGTCAGCATCGCCTACGATGACGCCGGCGGGGTCGACCTGACCAGCGTCCGCGTCAGCGTCGACGGCACCGACATCAGCGCCGGCTGCACGGTCGGGCCGAGCGCCGCCACCTGCAGCGCCCCGGTGCTCGCCGCAGGCACGCACACGATCAACGCGCAGGTCAGGGACGTCGCCGGAAACCTGGCCACCGCCACCGGCAGCTTCATCCTTCTCCTCGGCGCGCCGGCGGAAACCGTCACCCTCAACGCCACCGCCGATACCTACCTGCGCCACGGTGCGCCCAACCAGAACGAGGGCGACCAGAGCTTCCTGCGGGTGAAGGCGAGCGGCGACAACCGCGCCCTGGTGCGCTTCGACGGCGACGCCATCCTCGCCGCGCTGGGGACCAACACGGCGAGCGCGGCGATCCTGGAGCTGTACGTCGAGCGCAACGGCCGCAACTGGGGTGCGGACGGGCGGACCGTCGAGGTGCACCGGCTGACCTCCGACTGGTCGGAGACGGGTGCCACCTGGCACTGCGCCGCCGACGGCAACACCGGCAACCAGCAGCCCGACTGCGGGACGCTATGGGAAGGCGGGCTCTTCGCGCCGACCGCCAGCGCCAGCGTCCTGCACACCAACGGGCTGATGGGCTGGATCCAGTTCGACGTCACCGCCGACGTCAACGCCCTGCGCACGGGCACGCCGAATTTCGGCTGGATCGTGAAAAAGACCGACGAGAGCCTCGCCGGCCTGGTGAAGTACACGTCAAAGGAAGGCGCCGCCGGCTTCGGCCCGCGCCTGGTGATTGCCTTTCCCGCCGGCACGCCCACGATCACGCCAACGCTCACCGCCACCACGACGCCGACGGACACGCCGACGCTGACGCCGACGGAGACGCCGACGAACACCGCGACCGTGGCGGAGACGGACACGCCGGCGGCGGCGACGGAGACGCCCACCGAGGGCGCGCCGCCGCCCACGGCGACGGCCGCGGCGCCGACGGATACCCCGTTGCCGCCGCCGACCGCGACGTTACCGCCGGCGCCTACCAGCACCCCACCGGCGCCGTTCACTGCCACGCCGGTGCCCGCGGACACGGCGACGCTGCCACCGACTGATACGCCGACCGCGACACCTACGGCAACGCCGAGCGAGACGCCGACGGTGACCGATACGGCGACACCCACCGCGACGTTCACGCCGCAGCCGGGCATCGCCGTCGGGGCGGTGTTCGACGACAGCACGGCGCAGCCGATGGCCGGTGTCACCGCGGCGGTGACGACGGGCGACGGGAGTC
>CAZYMF010000352.1:0-3550 GCA_964648215.1 uncultured Binatia bacterium (SeqCode)
CGATCGCCGGCCTGCGCGTAGCGCACCGCATCCCACGGGTTGGCGACCTCCGGCGTCGAGAACTCGGGATGATCCGGATAGTCGACGTAAAATCGCGCGCCGCTGGTGAGGAACACCCCTCGCCTGGTGCTGTCGAGCAGGCTCGCATGGCGCTCGCGGGCGAGCTGCATCAGGCGGCCGAGCGCAGCTTCGCGGTCGACCGCCTGCCCGCGCTTGTCGAGAACGGTCAGCGCGTACTCGGTCTCGATCCCGAACAGCCTCTCGGCCATGACCGTCACTGCCCGCCGTGCTGGCGGTTGGCGCGCAGAAACTCTTCGCTGTTCCCGGACAGCACGCGATCGAGGGCGCTGTCGGCCGCGTCGAGCATCTGGTTCGCCGCCGCATTCAGCGCGTCGAGGTTGTCGCCGCTTCCGTTTCCACCCGGCGCCTGCGGGCGCTCGCGTTGTCCCTGTCGCTCTCTCACATCCATGGCTCTCCTCCTTTGCGTTTGTTCCTTCTCTCCTCAGCTCCACCCGGGCCAGCGGGCGTTCGACAAGCTCGCGGCCTGCGGTGTGGCCGTGACGTCTTCCGCCCCCAGCCGGGCGAGAATCTCCTCCAGGCTGCTCGCGCCGCGACACCGCGCTTCCATCTGGTCCCGCGTGTGCGCCAGGGGGTTGGCCAGGTCGACGCGGCGACGGCGCGGCCAGTAGCCGTCGCCGCCGGCGTTGAGCGTGACGGAATCCCAGTCGACGGCGTAGACGTCCTCGGCGTGCGCCAGCCGCAGCAGCGCCGCGCGCCCCCACGCCCGCGTGTCCTCCGGCGGCCGCCGCACGAGCTGCTCGACGCGCTGCGCGTCCACGACGCGCTCGACGACGCCGGCGGTCTCGTAGGCCCAGTACAGCCCCTGGCTCGGATCCAGGCTGCCGTAGAGATGATCGATGTGCTTGATCTCCGGCGATTCCCAGCTCAGCTCGGGATGCCGCTGCAGCACCCGTTCGATCGCCCGCCGCTTCAGCACCCAGTCGAGTCGCGGCGCGAGCGCGGCGAAGTCACCCGCGACCAGCTTGGCGATCGTGTCTTCCCACAGGGCGAGGATGTCGGCGGCGCGCGGCACGACGCCGTCGCACCCGCCGTCGTCGACGAAGCGTCTCGCCTGAGCGAGGAACTCCTGCTGCAGCTCGAGGATCGTCAACGAGCGGCCGGACACCATCGGGCACGGCGTCTTCAAGGTCGGGTCGTGGCTCCAGCGCACGACCGCATCGACCGGGTCCTCGAGCACGAGGCGGGGATCGACACGATCGGCTTCGATCATGGCGAGGACGATCTGCATCATGCCGACCTTCAGCAGGCTGGCGACGTGACACAGCGTGCTGTCGAAAAAGATGCAGTGCAGGCGGGCCAGCCCCGGCTGGCGCGATCCGTCCGACGCGCCGCACAGAGACTCATCGCGGGCGTTGACGATCGGGCGGCGGTAGGTCGTCTGCTCGCCGACCAGGGTCTCGAAGAAGTCGGCGCGCTGCGAGAGCTGAAAGGCGACGTCCGGCGCGCCGTTCTCGGCGCCGACCTTGCCCTGCCCGGTGATGGCGATGCTGGAGACCTGGAAGCTCGCCAGATAGAGAAGGTAGTGCAGCCGGCGGTTGAAGATGTTGTTCCAGGCGCGCCGCGCGACGAGAAAGTTGAGGTGGCTGCCGTACGAGTTCGACTGGCCGTCGGTGTTGTTGGCCAGCACCTCGATGGTCTGCCCGGCCGGCAGCTTCTCGTTCGCCGCCACCTGTGCCGCGCGCGCGATGCGCAGCATCGCGTGCCAGGCGGCGACGTGATCGTAGGCGGAAATCACCTCGGGCAGGCAGATCTCGAGGTGATCCAGGTCGATGTAGATGCAGCCGCCGTTGCTGGAGAGGAACTTGCGCCCCCAGTCTTGCGGGTCGAAGCTCGCCACTGTTGCGCTGCTGCCGTACGTGTAAGCCACGGCATAGGGACCCGCGGCGCTGCTCCACGCCGCCGGCGTGCTCCCGGCGAGCGTCTGCAGATGCGGCACGCCGGACACTTCGCGAAGCAACGCCCGCGACGCATCGCGTCCGGTGTCGGCCGACGGCGGCGCACCCAGAATGAAGTTGCCGAGCTCGACGTCGGCGCCGCAGAGTTTTGGAACTCGGGCGGGCACCGCCCCGCGGGCTGCGTTGCCGCGAACGCGATTGGGCGTGTCGCCGTTCATGACTGTCCTCCTGCTTGCGCCGCACTCCGCGGTGCCCCGAGGTCGACGTAGCGGCTGGCGCGGACCGCCTTCTTGACGCCGGGCTCGACCGCGACGACGTCGACGTCGTCGGGCAGATGGCTGAGGTAGCCGCGGCACGTCGCCGGCGTGAGCGAGCGCGCCAGCATCTGGATGTGCTCCTCCGCGGCGCCGAGAAGATCGGACAGCCGCACCCCGCCATCGCCCGTCTCGACGTCGCGCACGCATGCGGTCTCGATCGCGGCGTCGGCGATCTTCGCGATGTCGGCCCCGCTGAGCAGCTCCGGCGCCTTGACGGCGCGCTGCTTGCCGTCGCGGAACTTGAGCGTGGCCACGTCGCCGCCGCCGTTGGGGGCGTAGAGACGCGAGACGACGCCGTCGAGAAGGCGCTCGCGGGTGTCGGCGCCGACGGCATCGCCGGCGTACGGCAGGTCCGCGGCGAGATACTTGGCGAAGATATCGCGCGCCGCCTGCATGTTGGGGCGCGGCACCTCGATGATGACGTCGCCAAGGCGGCCGGGGCGCAGCAGCGCCGGGTCGATGGCGTCGCGCCGGTTGGTGGCGGCCAGGACGAGCACGTTGCCGCGTGACTGCAGGCCGTCGAGCTCGGCCATGAACGCGGTCAGCACGCGGTCGTCGACGCGGGTGAGCGAGTGGCCGCGCACGGCGCCGACGGCGTCGACCTCGTCGAAGAACATGACCACGGGGATGTCGGGCTCGGCGTCACCGGCCTCGCGCGCGATGCGAAACGCCTCGCGGTAGTTGGCCTCGCTCTGCGCGTACCACGAGCTGTGCAGGCTCGCCGGCTTGATGTTGAGAAAGCGGGCGCGGCCCGAGGGCGATTGCCCCGCCAGCCAGTTGGCAAAGGCGCGGGCCAGCATCGTCTTGCCCGTGCCCGGCTTGCCGACGAGCAGCACGGAGCCCCGCCGGCGCATGCGGTACTTGCGCGCTACCTCGCCGTGGAGAACGTGCAGCGCGACGGTGCGCTGCAGCCGCTCGATCTGCCGCGACAGGCCGCCGATCGCCGCGAAGGTGTCCGGGGGCGTGTCCTCGAGGAAGAGGTGCTGGCCGTCGGCGCGCTCGATCTTCTCGAAGGCGAACAGGAACGCCCGGTCCCAGCGCACCAGGTCGCCGGCCTTCAGCGTCGTCTCCAGCAGCGGATAGGCCGCGTTGAGCACCACACTCTCGTCGCGCGACTTGAGGACGATGCGGCCGTCGCCGGTCCAGCGCTCGAAGATCGCCGTCTCGCCGCACGGCGGAATGCCCGTCGGCGAGCGGCCGACGATGACGTTGAACTCCTTGCCGAGATACACCTCCTCGCCCGGCATGAGGGCGCCG
>CAZYMF010000353.1:0-3541 GCA_964648215.1 uncultured Binatia bacterium (SeqCode)
CGTCGAGGACCAGTCCGCCGAGGACGCTCATGAATCTCGAGCTCGGCCCGCTGGCCGCGATCTGGGGGCTGAGCTCGTGCACGATCGACTCGGGTACGCTCTCCTCGATGGCGTCGAGCATGGCGTCGGCGATCTCGGTGAGCGCTTCGTCCCACGAGATGCGCTCCCAGCGGCCCTCGCCGCGCTCGCCGGCGCGGCGCAGCGGGTACTTGATGCGCTCCGGAGCCTCCATCTCCACACTCCACGCCAGACCTTTCTGGCAGATCATCGGATTCATGTCGGGAACGCCGGGCTCGACCTGCTCGCGCACACCCGCCGCCTCCTCCCGGACCACCTTGCCATCCTTCACCAGGACGTAGATGGGGCAGTCGCCGGGGACGCAGTTGACACAGTGGGTTCCGAAGTGGGCCTCGTCCCACTCCTCGGCGATACGCTGGCGCTGGCGCTCCTCGGTGGCGTTGGTGCGCTCTGGGCGATTCATCGCGCTTCCTCCCGGACGGCGTCCACGACCGCGGGCTCCTTGTCGAAGGGGCCGAAGAGCGTCTTCCATTGGTAGGCGATCAGCGTGTCGAGCAGGTCCGAGCTGTCGCCGGCGCGCATCCGCTCGATCTCCCGCCGCAGCGTCGCCAGCGCCTCGTGCACACCCGGGCCGAAGAGCGACTCCAGGTACGCCGGCGGGATGCGCATGGTCTCGGTGTCGATCGAGCGATCCTGGCGCAGCCGGTAGGGCGAGAGCGGGGGCACGTAGAACACGTTGGGCTCGGTCCCGAACTCCGCATGCAGCGGCAGGGCGACCTTCCACTCGTGCACCAGTCGATGGACGGGGTCCCGCGGGTCGTCCAGCATCCCGACGAACATCAGACGGCCGGGACAGTTGCGCGCGCACGCCGGCGCGACGCCCTGCTCCAGCCGCGGGAAGCAGAGATTGCAGTGCTGCGCGACGTTGCGCACGTGGTTGAAATAGATCTTCTTGTAGGGACACGCCTGCATGCAGTGGCGCGAGCCGCGGCAGCGATCCTCGTCGCGCAGCACGATGCCGTCCGCGGCGCGTTTGTACATCGCGCCGGAGGGGCAGGCTTCGACACAGGCCGGACGCGTGCAGTGATTGCAGATGCGCGGCAGGTAGAAGTAGTAGGCGTTGGGAAACTCGCCGGCGCCCTGGTCCTCGTCCCAGTTCGGGCCCCAGTCGGGCGGCGTGCCCGCGGCGGTGGTCGGTGTCAGGTGCACGGACTGGCCCTTGCCGCCGTAGAAGACCTCTTCCTTGTTGAACCGCCAGCCGCCGCCGAAGTCCTCCGGACGGGGCAGCTCTCCGAGTACGACGTTGCCGGCAGCATCGTAGCCGCCGCCCATCCGTTCCCAGTCGCGTGGGGTGCCGCGACCGGGCATGGTGTTGGTGGTGCACCACCATTGCTGCTGCTCGCCCGGACCTCGAGTCCACAGCATCTTGCAGGCGACGGAGCAGCTCTGGCAGCCCATGCACTTGTTCAGGTCGAAGATCATGGCGACCTGGCGCCGGGCGGGCGATTCGCGCGTAGCGGTCATATGGATGTCTCCGGAAGTCGAACCATAAACGTTTGCGGACTCCTCACCGGCGATGGATCCGCGGCCCATTGGGCGCGAAGCGATCCAGCAGAAAGCGCTCCTGCGGCTTCTCGGAGGCCGTCTTCGGAATCTCGTCGACCACCTGCAGGTACGAGGGAACGAAGTTCGGCTCCAGGCCTTTCACGCAGGTCGCGAAGACGCTGGCGGCATCGAAGGTCCTTGCATCCACGGGCACGACGGCGGCCACCACGTCGCTCTCGCCCGGCGCCCCGGAGGCAGCCGGCACGCCGTAGACGAACACGTCGTCCACCTGCGGATGCTCGGCGACGACCTTCTCGACGAAACCCGGGTTGACGAAGTCGCCGTTGTGGCGAATGCCGCCGCCCTTGCGGAAATCGAAGTAGTACCAGCCGTCGGCGTCGCGGTGGCACATGTCGCCGCTGCGCAGCCAGCCGCCTTCCGTTTTCTTCCTCGAGGCTTCCTCGTTCTTGAAGTACTCGACCGCGACGCGCTCGCCGGTGGCCGGCCGCGAGATCAGCTCGCCGACGACCCCGGGTGGGCACTCGTTGCCCTGCTCGTCGACGATCTTCATCTCCAGCGTTGGGGGTGGCTTTCCAAAGCTGCCGATGGGCCCGACGCCGATCGGATTGATCGCCAGGCCACCCTCGACCGCGGCATATGCCTCCAGGATCTCGACGTTGAAGCGCTCCTCGAAGGGGCGCCACAAGGCCGCCGGCATGCCGCCGCTGAGCACCAGACGCACCGGGTTGTCGGCGTCGTTCGGCTTCGGCGGCTCGCTGTAGATCGCCGTGGCCATGCCACCGAGCAGGTTGAAGACGGTGCAGCCGTGCGCGCGGCAGACGTCCCACAGGCGCGACTTGGTGAAGCGGCGGCTGAACACCGCCCGCAACTTCATCACCAGCGACGGCGCGAGCGTGACGATCTGGGCGTTGCCGTGGGTCAACGACAGGCCGTTGTACGGCCGGTCGCCCGGCTGCAGGCCCATCAGGTGCCCCATGGCGCTGGCTGCGACGTAGCGTCCGTTGGCGCACACGACGCCCTTCGGATCCCCGGTCGTCCCGGACGTGTAGATGATCTCGAACGGATCCCCCGGCACGTCGACGCGCGGGGTGACGTACCGTTCCGGCGTGTCGAGCAGCGGCGCGAACGGCTGCGCGCCCGGCACGTCGGATGTGGGGAGACTGTCGGGCTCTTCGCGCGACTCGAGGACGAGGATCCACTCGAGATGCGGCAGCTCGCGGCGCACCGCCGCCACCTGCGCCAGGGCGTAATCGGCGCAGACGATGCCGCGGCACTCGGAGTTGCTCAGCGTGTAGGCCAGCTTCTCGCCGCGGGTGCGCGGATCGATCGGCACGAACACGCCGCCGGTGAGCGACGCCGCCACCATCGTCTCGATGAACTCCGGGTGGTTGCGCATCATCAAGGCGAAACGATCGCCCTTGCCCAGCCCCTTGGCGATGAGACCGGCGGCAATGCGATTGCCGTTCCTCCACAGGTCGGCGTAGCTGCGCACCTCGTGCGGACGCACGCCGCCACCGTCGAAGGTGACCACGTCGAAGTCGGGCGTCTGCTCGGCGCGCGCCGCGATCAGGTCGGCGAGGATCAGCTCGTTACGTTCTCGCACGCTCATCTCGCTGCGCCCTGGTTCGCGAGGGAGCACCCGCCAGGATGAGTCCCTGCGCCGGCGTGAGGGGAGAGATGCCGGCGCCCTTCGTTTGCTCCGCCGGCCGTGGGTCGGCGCTCCTCGTCGGGACGTCCATGGTTCTCGTATCCCCCGCGGCAGGTATTTCTGTCCAATGGTATTTTTTGATATCTCTATGCCTTCTGGCTATAGTGCCCCCGGCAGGATCTCCGACATGGACATGCGGCAGGTGCGTCACCTGCTTGCGGTGGTGGAGCACGGCAACATGCTGCGCGCCGCGAGCGCCATCCACATCTCGCAGCCGGCGCTGAGCAAGAGCATTCAGAACCTGGAGGC
>CAZYMF010000354.1:0-3535 GCA_964648215.1 uncultured Binatia bacterium (SeqCode)
CTCTTGAACGGCTCGACCACGCCGTCGACGTCGAAGACCTGGTCGTCGTACTCGACGTGGGCATGGAACGGGACCTCCCGTAGGGGAGCAGCACCGCAGGATTGGTCGTAGGTGACATATACGGCGTAGAGACGACCCAGCGGCGCGTCTTCCCCGCTGAGCTCGATCGTCTCGACCCAGGTTGATCCGCCGCCCTGGCAGAGCCCGTTTGTGTCACCGGGGCTGAAGTTGAGGATGCAGAAGAGCCCGCAGATGTTCACCTGGAGATCGAGGTCCTCCACCCCTTCCCAGGTCAGCGTCGCGCTCACCTCAGGCACGGGGGCCGCGGCGGAAACCGTGATCACCTCCGGCCCGCAGGTGTTGCCGGCACCGTCGATGGCCTCGACGGAAATGGTGATGGTTCGATCGCCGACGGTCGCAAGGGCCTGCGCGCCCTTGACGAAGAAGTCGAAGCTCAACTGCACCGGCTGGTCGTTCACCGGCGCCGGTAGCATTTGCTCGTCGGCGATCGCCTGCACCAGCGCCTCGCCGGTCGCACCGTATATCAGCTTTACCACCCCGGTGTCGCCGGGACGGTTGTCGACCGCTTCCGCCTCGACCGTGACGTTGGCGCCGGGCGCGATCGTCGTCCCGCCGAGTGGGCTCAGAATCGACACCTCCGGGCACTGCCCTTCCGGCGCGATCGTGAACTGGAGCGGGTCCGACGGCGCCGCGTTCTCGGACCTGTCGATCGCCTCGGCGACGATCGAGACTTCCTTGTCCTCGAAGCCCGCCTCCTTGATGTGTACGGTGAACGACACCTCGCAGGTGCGATCCCCGGTGCAGAACTCCAGCTGCTGCTGCTCGACCACGGCCTCGCCGCTGGCCCTGAGCCTCACCCTGTGCACCCCGCCGAGGTCGGTTGCCGTCACCGTCACCTCGATCGCAGACCCGGCGGGCACGGTGGACGGCGAATCGCTCGCCAGGTACACGAGCGGCGGGGAGATGTCCTCCACGGTGATGGTGACGGGGCTGCTCGAGAGCAGCTCATTGGGCCCGGACATCAGGGCCGCCGTGATGTCGGCTGTCCCGACCCCCTGTCCTTCGACCTTCGCCGTCGCGCCGTGCTCGTCGTTCGGGGATACCGTTGCGATCCCGGTATCCGTCGAGCGCCAGTCGATGCGCGCCCCTTGCGGCAGAGCGCTCCCGCCCGGCTCCAGGGTGGGAGCGCATTGGGCCGTATTGGGACTCGCGGGAAAGAGCACGAGGTCCCGCGGTGTACAGTCGATCCCGAGAGCGGTGAACGGGTTGAGAACGGTGAACGGGAGACCTATGTAGCTGGGCACCCCGGCCACCTCGAGCTCAACTGCATAGCTCCCCGCCACCACCTCCGGGACGATGAAGTCGTATTCGAAGCACTGCGTGCACTGCGCCGCGCGAGCCGTCGCATAGAAGCCCTTGAAGATCGCCGCGCGCGGGTGGCACGGCTCGGCACCGCTCGCATGCACGTTGAATCCCCTGCTTGGCATCGCCTCCGCGGGGGTGAAGTAACGCAGCCGCGGCTGGACCGTCGCGCGCTTGACCGCGGACGAGCCGTTGATCGAGTGCCGCAATTGCATCTGGATCTCTCTGCAGAAACCACTCTCTGGTTCCGGGAAGCGAAAGCGCAGCCCGCCCTCCTCGGTCTCCTCGGGCGTGAGCACGTACGAGCCGCCTCCCGCCGACCTGACGACCAGGGTGATGTATGAGACCGGCCACGCCCGCTTCGCCTCGATCTCGACGCTGCCCCCGGGAACGGCGAAGTCGCTTCTCTCTCCGTAGGGATCGAACAGCGTGCCCGCCAGAATCACCGGTGCCAGGACCCCGGATTTCGCCGCGACGGCCGCAACGATGACACCCCCGGCGACCGCCAACGCGCCGATGCCCAGCAAGGCAGGAATGCCGATCCCCGAGGCCACCGGCGCCGCCGCCGCCACCGATCCCGGCAACGCCACCGTCTGCGCGACATTGCGCACCGCCACCAACGTCCTGATCACATTCTTGGCGACGCCGATGGCCACCGTGAACTCGATGTCCGCAGCCGCGCCCTCGGCCGCCGAGTAGCCCTCGATTTCGGCGATCATTTCTCTCAGCTGCTCCGGGATGCCCGAGCCCTCGAAGGCATCGTCCAGGATGGCGCGCAGCTCGGGGCTGAAGTCCGGGTCGGCCTCCATCTCCGCCCGCTTCGCCGCCAGCTCCTGGCGGAATCGGTCGATCTCCTCGCGCACCGTCGCCGCTTCCTCGCCGAGCTCGGTTTCGAGGTCGAGCTGGGAGAAGTTCTGGATCATCTCGTCTAGCAGGTCGAGCGTGCCGGCGAAGGTGTCGGCCGGGCCGATCGGTACCGGCGCTTCGACGTCGACGGGGAAGGCGTGGCCGTCGAGATCACCACGGTAGACGACCACTTCGACCTCGCCCGGGCCGACCGGCGGGACCATGACCAGCAGCTCGTCGGGTCCAGGGCGGTCCGCCACCGCCGCCTCGACGCCGTCGAAGGTCACGCGCGCGTAGTCGTCCACGGCACCGAAGTTCAGCCCGATGACGCGCGCCGAGGAAAACGGCACGACGGCCGCCGCCGAGTCCGGCGCGACGCTCGTCACCGCCGGCGCGTGCGCCGGGATCGGGCAGACGCCGAACAGGCAGCGGGCCGCGCAGTCGATGTCCGCGGCACCGACGGAGCCGTCGCGATCGCAGTCGTCGTTGCCGCACACGCTGGCGCCGCCGAAGCCGCGCGTTGTGGCGACGACGTCCGCGGCAGCCCACCGCAGGCTGCAGTCGGCATCCCCGCGCGGATAGACATCCGCTTCGTCCGCCCAGGCCCCCAGCGCTCCCACCGCGAGCACGAACGCGCTCACCACGACGGCTCGACCTCCGCCCAGGGCCCGGACCGGCAACCGGCACCCCCTCCCCCAGAGTTCCCGGACCAGGTGCGACGCCGATCTCGTCATGAATACACCCCCTGGATTGCGGGCCGCGACCCCGGGGGGTCCGGCCGACGGCAAGGTGCCGGTCCGAAAGCGTAGTTCATTCTGTGCCGGATGCAACTGGGGGGGCGGTGGCCAATCAAACGGGAACGTTCCTAATTCGAATCAGAAGTAATAGAGCTCACCGTAGCGCGGGCTTCGCCCGCAACCCATGTCGGGTGTCGGGAGTCGGGCGTGCCCGGTGGCGAAAATCTTCGCGCCGCGCACAGACTTTCGGAAATGGTAGTACAGAGCATTCTTGCATCGAGTATGTGCCGGATTGGCCGCGCATGAGGCCCGAGACATGAGGTTGTTTGATGCCGAGGATCTCACCGGCGGCGGCCTGAGTCAGGCCGCGTTGCTTGATGAGGTGATAGACTTGCAGCGTCAGCTGCGCCCTGCGCGCCCGGGCAATGCCTGGGTGAGCAGCCACGGCTGCCGCGGGGTGAACTCAGGCCGCGCGCCGTTTCCTCGGGGGCACGAGATGCCGCACGAGATCCTGACGACTGCCGCCCAGCTTGAAGAGCGCGCGCACGAGCAGGTCGATGCTGACCGAC
>CAZYMF010000355.1:0-3500 GCA_964648215.1 uncultured Binatia bacterium (SeqCode)
TGCTCGACGTCAACGGCCGCACGCACCGGGTGCGCGTCGAGCCGGACACGCCGCTGCTCTACGTCCTGCGCAACGACCTCGGCCTCACCGGCACCAAGTCCGGTTGCGGCCTCGAGCAGTGCGGCGCCTGCAAGGTGATCGTCGACGGCAAGGCGGTGACCTCGTGCAAGACTCCCGTCGAGTCGCTGCAAGGATGCCGCATCACGACGATCGAAGGTCTGGGAACCCCCGAGGATCTCCACCCGCTGCAGCGAGCCTTCGTCGACGAGCAGGCCGCACAGTGCGGCTTCTGCATTCCCGGTATCATCGTGGCGGCGAAGGCGCTCCTCGATCGCGTGCCGCAGCCGACCGACGACGAGATCCGCCAGGAGCTGGCCCTCCACCTGTGCCGCTGCGGAACGCACACGCGCATCCTCGAGGCGGTGAGACGCGCGGCCGCGGCGATGGCGGCGCGCTGACGGAGCGACACGTGGAGCTTCCCCTCGACCTGCTGCGCCACCCCGATCTCGATTCGTGGATTCGCATCCACGCTGACGGCACGGTGACGTTGTTCACCGGCAAGGTCGAGCTCGGTCAGGGCGTGAAGACCGCCATCGCCCGCATCGGCGCCGAGGAGCTCGACGTCTCCTTCGAGCGAGTCCGCGTGCGAACGGCCGACACGGCGCACGGCCTGAACGAGCTGTTCACCGCCGGCAGCGGCTCGATGGAGGAGAGTGGCACGGCCATGCGCCAGGTCGCCGCCGAGGCGCGTCTCGCCCTACTCGAGCTGGCCGCGCAACGGCTCGACGTTCCCCTCGATCACCTCGAGGTCAGCGACGGCACAATCTCTGCGCGCAGCAACGGGCGTCGGGTCACCTACTGGGAGCTGCTCGGCGACCGGACCTTCTCCCGCATCGCAACCGGGCGCGCGCAGCCCAAGCATCCGGGAAGCTACCGCATCGTCGGCAAGACCGGGCCGCGGCTCGACCTGGCCGGGCTGGTGACGGGCAGCGCTCGTTACGTCCAGGACCTCACCCGGCCCGCCATGCTCCACGGCCGCGTGGTACGACCGCCGAGCCCGCGAGCGCGCCTGGCTTCGATCGAGGACAAGGACGCGCGCCGCCTGCCGGGTGTCGTCGCCGTCGTCCGCGACGGCAGCTTTCTCGGCGTCGTCGCCGAGCGCGAGGAGCAGGCGGTGAAGGCGATGACCGCTCTGCGCAGCAAAGCATGCTGGGACGAGGAACCGACGCTGCCGCTCATGAGCGCGCTGCACGAGTGGCTGGTGCAGCAGCCGACACGCAGCTACCGCGTCGTCGACGGCGTACCGGTAGAAGGCCCGATCGATCCGATCGAAGCTCCGCCCGACGCGACGCACACGCTGCGGGCCACCTATACGCGGCCGTATCACATGCACGCTTCGATCGGCCCGTCCGCCGCCATGGCCGAGTGGAACGACGGAGCCCTCACGGTGTGGACGCACAGCCAGGGGGTGTTTCTCCTGCGCGACGCGCTGGCGCAAGCGCTGGGCGCCGATTCCGCGCAAGTGCGCGCCATCCACGTCGAAGGACCCGGTTGCTACGGCCACAACGGCGCCGACGACGCCGCCCTCGACGCCGCGCTGCTGGCACGCGCCGTGCCGGGACGGCCGGTCCTGCTCAAGTGGATGCGCGAGGACGAGCACGCCTGGGAGCCCTACGGGCCGGCGATGGTGGTGCAGGTGCAAGCAAGCCTCGACGACAGCGGGCGTCTGCTCGACTGGAACCACGACACCTGGAGCAACACCCACATGGCGCGGGCGCTGCCCTACGGCGAGCGCTCGGGGCTGCTCGCCGCCTGGCATCTCGAGTCGCCGAAAGAACGGGCGCAGCCGTTTCCGATGCTCGCCTACCACGCCGGCATCCACCGCAACGCGGATCCCCTCTACACCACGCCGCGGCGGCGCATCGTCAAGCACTTCATCGAGAACGCACCCTTGCGCACCTCGTCGACGAGGGGCCTGGGCGCCTACGCCAACGTGTTCGCGATCGAATCCTTCATGGACGAGCTGGCTCACGCGGCCGGCGTGGATCCGCTCGAGTTCCGGCTGCGCCATCTCGAGGATCCGCGCGCCCGCGCCGTCCTGGAAGCGGCGGCGGAGCGGGCGGGTTGGACCAAACGAACGAAGGAGTACGGCCGCGGCGCCGGCATCGGCTTCGCGCGCTACAAGAACGAGAAATGCTACGCGGCCGTGATCGTCAGCGCGCGTGTCGACCCGGCGACGGCGCAGATCGTTCTCGAACGGGCAGTCATCGGCGCCGACGCCGGCCAGATCGTCGATCCCAGCGGCCTGGCCAACCAGCTCGAAGGCGGCCTCATCCAGTCGGCGAGCTGGACGCTGAAGGAACAGGTGACCTTCGACCGCACCCGCGTCACCAGCGTCGACTGGGAGAGCTATCCGATCCTCACCTTCCCGGAAGCGCCGGAGATCGAGACCGTCCTGCTCGACCGCCCCGGCGAGCCCTACCTCGGCAGCGGCGAGGCGACGCAAGGGCCGACGCCGGCCGCCATCGCCAACGCGGTTTTCGACGCCGTCGGCGTGCGCCTGCGCCAGATCCCGTTCACCCCGGAGCGCGTGCGCGCGGCCGCGTTCGGATGAAGTACAGTCGATAGTTGATAGTCGAATCGGAAAGCACTCGGTCGCGCGTGCCGCTCCGCGCCCTCCTCCCTTTGACCTTTCCCCTTTCGCCTCTCTGACTTTTCTTCATCATCGCCCGCCCCGAGTTGCATCGGCGGCCGCAGACGGCAAAGATCGGGTCAAAGGAGGATTGCGATGGACACTGCTCCGTTCGGGCGGACGGGACACCAGAGCACGCGCGTCATCTTCGGCGCCGCGGCGCTCGGCGGCATGCGACAGGAGAAAGCCGATCGGGTGCTCGACATCCTGCTCGAGTACGGCATCAACCACATCGACACCGCGGCCTCCTACGGCGAGTCGGAGCTGCGCATCGGGCCGTGGATGGAGAAGCACCGGCAGCGCTTCTTCCTCGCCAGCAAGACCGGCGACCGCACCTACGCGGACGCCAAGGAGAGCGTGCAGCGCTCGCTCGAGCGCCTGCGCGTCGATCAGATCGACCTGATCCAGCTCCACAACCTGGTCGACGAGGCGGAGTGGCAGACGGCGCTCGGACCCGGCGGCGCTCTCGAAGCGCTGGTCGAAGCTCGCGAGCGGGGTCTGGTGCGTTTCATCGGCGTCACCGGCCACGGCACGCGCGTCGCCGCGATGCACCGCCGCAGCCTCGAGCGCTTCCCCTTCGACTCCGTCCTGCTGCCCTACAACTTCACCATGATGAGCACGCCGGAGTACGCCGCCGACTTCGAAGCGCTGCTCCCGCTCTGCCGTGACCGCGGCATCGCCGTCCAGACGATCAAGTCGGTGGCCCGCCGGCGCTGGCACGACGACGACACGCAGCCGCGCTTCAGCTGGTACGAGCCGCTGCGCGAGCCCGACGCCATCCGCCGCGCCGTCCACTTCGTTCTCAGCC
>CAZYMF010000356.1:0-3496 GCA_964648215.1 uncultured Binatia bacterium (SeqCode)
AGTCGATAGTCGAGAGCTGACGGAGAAAGGGCCGTCCGTTCTTCGTCGACGATCGACGATTGGCTGACCTCACTCCCATGCGACGTTCTCTTCTCTTCGTTCCCGGGGCCGAGCCGCGTAAGATCGAGAAGGCGCGCGGTGCGGGCGCCGACTGCGTGCTCCTCGACCTCGAGGACGCCGTCGCGCCGCCACAGAAGGAGGAGGCCCGCAGCACGGTCGCGGACGCCCTGCGTTCGCGGATGTTCGGGGACGCGGAGGTCGCCGTTCGCGTCAACGCACCGGAGACGCCGTACTTCGAGGCCGATCTGGAAGCGGTGATCGGCGCCGGCGGGCGCAGCATCCTTCTTCCCAAGTCCGAGAGCGTCGAGCAGGTCGTTGCCGTGGCGCGAGCCATCGAGCGACTCGAGAGCGGAGCGAGCGGCGCCACGACGGAGCTGCTACTGCTGGTGGAAAGCCCGGCCGGGGTCGCCGGCGCGTTGGCGCTCGGCCGTGCGGCCCCACGCGTCGCCGCCCTGTGCTTCGGCCATGCCGACTTCTCCCTGGCCATGGGCCTCGGCGAGGCCGACGCATCGCGCGGCATCGTGTACCACGCCCGCTGCAGCGTCGTCATCGCCGCCAAGGCCTGTGGCGTCGCGCCGATCGACAGCGTGCACCTGGCAGTAAAGGACGACGAGGCCTTCCGGAAGGACGCCGAGCTCGGCCTCCGACTCGGCTTCGAGGGCAAGCTCTGCATCCATCCGCGACAGGTGGAGATCACCAACCAGGTCTACACGCCGACGCCGGAGCAGATCGACCACGCCCTGCGAGTCATCGCGGCGTGGGAAGCGGCCGCGCGCGAAGGGCGCGGCGTGTTCGCCCTCGACGGCAAGATGGTCGACGCCCCGCTCGTCGCCGTGCAGCGGCGCGTGATCGAGCGCGCCCGACTCGCCGGGGCGTTGGCGCGGTAGTGTCGCGTCTCGTAGGTAGCAAGACCGTGCGTACGCGACGCTACGCTGATCCCCTCCGTAGGAGGAACCCCGAAGGGGTTGAATTCGCAAGCCCAGGGCAACGCCCTGGGTTTCTGGTTCCCATGGACGACGAGCCCTGAAAGGGCTTAATTCGTGCCGTGCCTCAGTCGCTTGCCAAAGTTATCGTCCACATCATCTTCAGCACAAAGAACAGGGAACCGTCTATCCATCGTGACCTGAGAGGACCACTGCACGCACACCTCATCGGCGTTCTGCAGAACCTGCGATGCCCATCCCTGCAGACAGGTGGAACGGCTGATCATGTCCACACCCTCTTATCGCTGGCGCGCACCCGAACCGTCTCTGAGGTAGTCGAGGCGATGAAGAAGAGATCTTCCAAATGGATGAAACAGCAGGGAGTCGAGAAATTCTCCTGGCAGGCGGGGTATGGGGCCTTCTCGGTGAGCGAATCGCAGGTGCGGCGGGTGATCGGGTACATCTCCACGCAAGAAGAGCATCATCGGCGGCAGACGTTCCAGGAGGAGCTTCGGGGTTTCCTACGCCGGCATGGGGTCGCGTACGACGAACGTTACGTATGGGACTAGTCAGGGACGAGTTGCGCCCCTTCAGGGCTCGTTCGTGAACTTCGAAAGCCCAGGGCGATGCCCTGGGCTTTCGAATTCTGCCCCTTCGGGGCGTTCATTCTCTGCTGTTCTTGACACAATAGTACCAGTGGGATGAGGAAACGGCCGATCGTGCGCCGTCGTGGCCGGCGAGGCGCGTTGAATTCGTTTTCGGAAACCGGTATGGCGGAGCAGTCGTCCGCGGCTCAGACGACAAATCCACGCGAGACCAGTGAGGATCGCCTGACATGCGCTTCTACGAATTCGAGGCAAAGCAGGTCCTTGGCAAGCACGGGATTCCCATCCCCAAGAGCGGCACGGCGAAGACGGCGGCGGCAGCGGAGAAGGTCGCCGCCGAGCTCGGCTGCCCCGTCGTGGTCAAGGCCCAAGTGATTTCGCCCAAGGCGATCAAGGCGGGCGCGACGAAGTCCGCCGCCAGCCCGGCCGAGGCGAAGCAGGCCGCCGCGCAGCTGCTGAAAATCGACGACGGCGGCCGTAAGCCGAAGGGCCTCCTCATCGAGAAGCGACCGGCGGCGACCAAGGAGTACTCGCTGGGCGTCACCTACGACGGCATCGCCAAGAGGCCGGTTCTAATCGCCAGCGGCATGGCCGGCAACGTCGACGAGATCGGCGACGCGCATCCCGACCGCGTCGTGCGGCGGCACTTCTCGGCGCTGGTTCCGTTCTCCGACTACCTCGCCAAAGAGCTGGTCTCCTCGCTCGGCCTGAAAGGCGCCGACGTCGCCCGCATGACCCCCATCGTCTCGCGCCTGGCGCAGATCTTCCTCAAGTACGATCTCACCCAGGCCGACATCTACTCGCTGGCGCGGCTGGAGGACGGAACCTTCATCGCCCTCGACGCGCACATGGACATGGAGGTCGAAGGCCGCCGGCGGCAGAAGGCGCTCCTCGACGAGATCGGCATTGCCGCCGACGATACGCGCGCGCCGCGCGTGCCGACCCCGTTCGAGGTCGAGGCGGCGAAGATCGACGCCGACGACCCGCGCGGCGTCGCCGGGCCGGTGGCCGAGTTCGACGGCAACATCGGCCTGGTGATCGGCGCCGGCGGTGGCTCGCTGACCTTGACGGACGCGGTGCGCAAGCACGGCGGCAAGCCGGCGAACTATGCCGCGCTCGGCGGCAACCCGAGCGTGAAGAAGGCGGAGCGCCTGACCAAGCTCATCCTGTCGAAGCCGGGCGTGAAGAAGATCGCGGTCATGTCCAACGTCGTGTCGAACACCCGCGCGGACCTGGTCGCGCGCGGCGTGATCAAGGGGGTGACCGAGATGGGGCTCGACCCCAAGCAGACCATCGCCATCTTCCGCGTTCCCGGCGCCTGGGAAGCCGACGCCGCCAAGATTCTCCAGAAGTACGGCATCGAGTACTGCGATCGCTCGGTCTCGATCAGCGAAGCGGCACGACGCGCGGTCGAGAAGATCGGCCGCTGAGGGATTCAGCCATGGGCGTACTGGTTCACAAGGATTTCGAGTTCATCGTTCAGGGAATCACCGGTCGCGAGGCGCTCAACTTCACCCGCGAGTGCCTCGAGTACGGCTCCAAGATCGTCGGCGGCGTCACGCCGGGGCGCGGCGGCCGCGAGGTCTACGGCGTGCCGGTCTACGACACCGTCCGTGAGATCACCTCGCAGCGCAAGGTCGACGGATCGGTGATCACCGTGCCGCTCGGCTTCGCCCCCGATGCCGCCTTCGAGGCGATCGACGCCGGCATCAAGCTGATCGTCATCATCACCGAGGGAATTCCGCGCAAGGACGCCGCCGCGATCGTCGAGTACGCCGACCTTCACGGCGCGCGCGTGATCGGCCCCAACTGCCTCGGCATCATCGTTCCCGACGTCTGCCGTTTCGGCAGCCTCGGCGGGCCGGCGGTCGACTGCCGCAAGGCGTTCAAGCCGGGCATCGTCGGCGT
>CAZYMF010000357.1:0-3494 GCA_964648215.1 uncultured Binatia bacterium (SeqCode)
GCCAGCGGCGCGCCGGTGCGCTCCTGGCTGCCGATGCCGAAGCCGTAGTGGTCGCCGGCAACGGCATGGATCTGCTTGTCCGCGGCCGCGATCGCATCGTGCGCGGTGCGCGAGTCGGAGGGAAAGATTCCGTTGTCGCCGGTGTAATAGACCACCAGCGACGGCACGGTGATCTTGGCCGCGTTGCGGACGACGTCGGCGTTGGAGGAGATGCCCGACCACGTGCTCAGCCACGCCCGCGACGTCTGCACGCGGCCGAAGCCGAACTCCATGTAGTTGGTGAGGTCGGGGCGGTAGGAGAACAGGCTGCCGGCGTTGCGCTCGGAGGGATCGAGCGAGAGGTCGAAGGCGCGCAGGTCCGCCTCGGTGCGGTAGATCACCATGTACGGGCAGACGACGGCGGCGCGCAGGGTGCGCGACTGCTCGACCGCGGGGCGGGCGGCGAACTCCGGTGAGGCGATGGTGCCGCGTGCCTCCAGGCGTTGTTGCAAATGGGAGCGGGCGATGCCGTCGAGGCGATCCACGCGCGCCAGTTGGGCGGCGCGGTAGCGTTCGACGAACTCCGGGCTGTAGCGGCTCGACTCGGGCGGGTGGCGGTAGCCGTTGTCGAAGTGGAAGGGATCGAGCGCGGGATCGCACGAGAGCGGGTCGCTCTCGTCGGTGACCGACGGATCGATCATCCGCATCAGGATCTGGCCCTCGCCCAGATGGGCGGCGAGGTTGACGTACCCGTCGACGGGCGGGAGATCGAAGGTGTTGAGGTCGAGCGGATCGCCGGCGGGCGTGTGCGTCAGGCGCGCCGGCGGCGGCGTGGACGACTGGGCGATGTAGAAGGCGTAGAGCGAGCCGCCGCCGCTGTTGCCGCAGACGACGACGTTCTCGAAGCCGCGGCCGCGCAGAAAGCGCACGCCGGCGGCGACGTCGAGCAGCAGATTCTCGTGCACGCACATCTCGTCATTGTTGAGCCAGCGGCTGTTCTGCCCGAACGCGGCGTAGCCGGCCTCGAGCAGCGCCGGGATGGCGTAGTGCCGGCTCATGTCGGCCTTCGGATGCATGAAGCAGACGACGGTGCGGTGCCGCCCCCTGGTGTGCAGCAGGCCGCCGCTCAGTCCGCCGTCCTCGGCTTCCAGGGTGACCGACTCCTGCCGCACCGCGGGGTCGATGGCGGCGTAGGAGACGCACTTGTAGGGATTGTCGTAGCGGCCGAGACGCATCCGGACTCCTTATCGGTGCCGCACCATCGCTTGCGGCGGGCGTGGGAGTCAAGGCGGTGCGGGGTGAGTGCAGGGGTGAGTGTCGTGCGGGCTCAGTTTCCCGCGGCCGCGCGGCGGCCGGTGCCGGGGGGCGGAATGCGGTCCGGCTGCACCACCTCGTCGACCGTCAGGTCGGGGCGGAAGCGAAAGGGCTCGACGCGGATGGGGCAGGAGGGGATGTCGCAGCGTGTGCAGTAGGCACGGCGGCAGGGGTCGGTGTGGAAGATGATCTCGCCCTCGATGCCACAGGCGGTGATCACCTGGCGCTCGAAGGCGTCGGAGGCGTCGTGGGCCGCGATCACCGACCAGAACTCGGGCACGACGAGATGGGCGTCGATGTGGCTGAAGCTTCCCGAGCGAATCGCGCGCAGGTTGTGCACGCGAATGATCCCGGGGACGACGTTGGAGTTCAGCGCCTGGATGAGCTTGCGCAGCAGCTCGGTGTCCTCCTCGTCGAGCAGGCCGCCGGCGGCGTGTCGCACCAGCCGTAAGCCGGTCCAGGCGAGGTTGACGCCGACCAGGGCCGCCACCAGCGGGTCGAGCCAGAGGATGCCGGTCAGCCGCACCAGCAACAGGCCGATGACCACCCCCAGGCTGGTCCAGAAGTCGGAGAGGACGTGCTTGCCGTCGGCCACCAGCGTCAGCGACTGCGAACGTTTTCCGCTGCGCACGAGGAACGCGCCCAGCGCGAGGTTGGCCAGCCCGGCCGCGGCGGTGATCGCCAGGCCGAGATCGAGCTGGTGTACCTCGACGCCGTGGAGGAAGCTGTCCGCGGCCTGGTAGACGATCATCACCGCGGCGAAGGCGATCAGCCCGCCTTCGAAGGCGGCGGAGAAGAACTCGATCTTGCCGTGCCCGTAGGGATGGCTGCGATCGGCCGGACGCCCGGCGAAGACGAGCCCACCGAGCGCGAACAGGGCGGCGACCACGTTGACGATGCTCTCCATGGCGTCGGAGAGGATCGCCGTCGAGCCGGTCAGCTCGTAAGCAAAGTACTTGGCGACCAGCAGCACCGCACCGACGACGAGCGAGATCGACCCCGCTCGCAGCCGCTGGCGAAGATCGGCATCGTGGTCGATCTGCGTTGCAGGGGTTCCAGCGGCCACCGGCGCCATCAGGCCATCATGCGCGATGGTTTGGTGGTGTCAACGCGGGGACGCAAGCGGTCGAGAAAGAACAGCGGTTGGCGGTTAGGCGGTTAGCGGTTAGGGGAGTGAACCGCCTATTCCCCCGCCTTCTTCTCCACCAGGGCGCGGATGCGCAGGCGCAGCGCGTTCAGGCGAATGAACGCCTCGGCGTCCGCCTGGCGGTAGACGGAATCCTCCTCGAAGGTGGCGACGTTGGGGTCGTAGAGCGACTTCGGCGACTCGCGTCCGGCGATGATGGTGTTGCCCTTGTAGAGCTTCAACCGCACCTTGCCACTCACCGGACGCTGCGCCTCGTCGATCATCGTCTGCAGCATCTCGCGCTCGGGGGCGAACCAGTAACCGTAGTAGACCATCTCGGCGTAGCGCGAGATGAGCGAGTCGCGCAGGTGCAGCACCTCGCGGTCGAGGGTGAGCGACTCGAGGGCGCGGTGAGCGACGTGGAGGATGGTGCCGCCCGGGGTCTCGTAGACGCCGCGCGACTTCATGCCGACGTAGCGGTTCTCCACCAGATCGACCCGGCCGATGCCGTTGCGGCCGCCGATGGCGTTGAGCCTGGCCAGCAACGCGGCCGGCGAGAGCGGCTCGCCGTCGACCGCCACCGGGTTGCCCGCCGCGAACTCGATCTCGACGTATTGCGGCTTGTCGGGTGCCTTCTCCGGCGACACGCTGAGCAGGAACATGTCCTCGTAGGGCTCCTTGGCCGGGTCTTCGAGAATGCCGCCCTCGTAGCTGATGTGCAGCAGGTTGCGGTCGGTGCTGTAGGGCTTCTCCTTGGTGACGGGGATCGGGATCTTCTTGCGCTCGGCGAAGGCGATCAGCTTCGAGCGCGAGTTGAGGTCCCACAGACGCCACGGGGCGATCACGCGAATGTCCGGCCGCAGGGCGTAGTAGGTGAGCTCGAAGCGCACCTGGTCGTTGCCCTTGCCGGTGGCGCCGTGCGAGACCGCGTCGGCGCCCTCGGCATTGGCGATCTCGACCTGGCGCTTGGCGATCAGCGGACGGGCGATCGAGGTGCCGAGCAGATAGGTGCCCTCGTACACGGCGTTGGCGCGCAGCATCGGGAAGACGAAGTCGCGCACGAACTCCTCGCGCA
>CAZYMF010000358.1:0-3369 GCA_964648215.1 uncultured Binatia bacterium (SeqCode)
GCGGCTGGACCAGGATCAGCAGCTTCGAGTCGAGCAGCTTGCCCAGCGTGAACCCGCTCTCCGCCGGCGCCGCCTGCACCTTCTCGACGGGCGCCGGCGCCAGAAGCGCCGCCGGGATGTTGGAGCCCTGCGCCAGCATGGGCGTTGCGAAGCCGGGGACAATGGTTGCGGCGAGGATGAGGGTGATCCGAAAACGCATGGGCATCTATGGCAGGAATTGCTGCGGGGGGAATCTAGCTGCTGCTGCCAGCCACCGCAACAGCAAATGCGGCATCTCGCGAGATCATGTGGCTTATCCCCGCTTCCAGGGCGATGCCCTGGGCCGTCGGGTGGCTGCCCTCCGGGGTGAAGGGCCTTGACCCGACCGACACCAGGGATGGCGCTCACTGGTCGAGGGGCGGAAACAGCGGAGGCCGCCCCGAGTGCATGGGGAGCTCGTGCAGTTGGAGCGCGGTTTGGAGCTGTTTGGGCCCAAGGCTCTCCGTGCCGAACAGCGCATGCAGCGTGTCAAGCACATTCCTGAGCTCGCGCACGTTGCCCGGCCATGGGTACGATTCCAGTGCGCCCACGACGTCGGGCGGAAGCGTGCCACCATCCGTGAGCTGCCTCCAGAAGAACTGGGCAAGCTCCGAAACGTCTTCCACACGCTGACCGAGCGGAACGGTTGCAATCACCAGCACCGACAGCCGGCAATAGAGCTCGAAGCGGAACTCTCCGGTGCGGATCATGGTTGCCAGGTCACGGCTGGTGGCGGAGATGATGCGCGCCGGGGCGGCGATTTCGTGCGTGGTTCCCAGTGGACGGATCTTCTTCTCCTCGAGTGCGCGCAGCAGCTTCGGTTGGAGGTGGCCCGGCGCATCGCCGATCTCGTCCAGGAAGAGCGTGCCGTCCCCCGCCTGCTTCCAGACGCCGTCGCGCGCCTTCACGGCACCCGTGAAGGCTCCGGCGACGTGGCCGAACAGCTCCGACTCGATCAAGTCGTGCGGCAGCGCGGCGCAATTGATGGGCATGAACGGCTGGCGGCCGCGCAGGTCGTGGATGCAACGCGCGACGACGTCTTTTCCCGAGCCCGCGGGGCCGATGATCAAGACCGGCGCCAGCGAGCGCGCCGCGTGCAGGATCAACTGCCGCACCAGCCGGGTGTGCGCCGAGACGCCGACGTACGCCGCCACCAACGAGTCGGGGACGGGGAGTTGCACGAGATCGCTCAAGGCCGTTTCCCAGGCACGATGATCGAGCGATGGCAGTGGTTCGGGAGCATACGGCCGTGGCCCCGGCGCGAGTCGGCGCGGCAAGGCGGCACTGTCTTCTTGCCACAGGATGTCGAAGAGCGGGTCCTCGACCCCGATGATGTATGCGTTCCGCTCGCCGCGCGCCGCTGCATGTGCCAGCAGCGTGCGCACGCTCCGGCGCAACTGCCCGGGCTCGGAATATCGGCCTCGGATCAGCGGGATCTTCTTCTTGCCGAGGAGCACAGCGGCCAGCCCCTTCGCCGGGTGTTTCCAGCCGCGATCGACGATGACGTCCTCGGACCATGGCAGCAGCTTCAGATCGTGGGTGCGCACCACGTATGCCGCGGGTTGCTCCTGCATCAGGGATTTGCGCAAGGCGTCACCCGACTCCCACTCCAGCCGTCTCCGCTGCGTGGTGTCCGGCAAGACCATCCACGTCGAGAGATGCGTGTCCATAAGACCTCCGTTTTGCCGAGCGGCGCGTGCGGCGGGCCGCCGCAGACGCGGGCGCAGAGCACGCACCCAGTTCGCACGATCGCGCGTCACTTCCCAGCGAAAACCAACGAGCAGGTGTGCGATCGCGCGGGGCCTGTGCGCTCGCAGCCATCGCACAGGTGCACCTTCCAATGCACCCTGTGAGCAACGATTTCTCTTCACAAACTGACGCCGTACCGACTAGGCTCAAAAAGAAGGCGGCAACTTGCCGCCATGGGTGCCGGCGCGGGAGGGAAGATCGGGCGTTCAAAAACATAAAGGGTGAAGGGGGCCCATCATGAAATCCAACCGAACTGAGGGGATCGGTAGAAGGAAGAAGCGTCGCGGCATTTCGAAGGACGAGGATCTGATGGTGCGAGCGGTGTTGGCGACCTTTCATCACGACGGGCGGCCGTCCTATCGGAGTGTGAACGTGGTCGCCGCGGAACTCGGGCTGAGCCCGCAAGCGGTCACATCCCTGCTGCAGAAGGCATTCAAAGAGGGACTGTTCTCGACCCTGATCAATCTGCCCCAGGAGACGCAGGATGTCATCCGCCTCGAAGGGGCGGTGAAGGCCAAGTACGGGTTGCAGAAGGTGCTGCTGGTTCCCGGACTGCCCGAGGTCCTGGAGGAGCTGGATCAGGCGCGACACCGCGCGGTGCACACCGAGGTCATCCAGGCCATGGCCCGTCTGGTTGCCGCGCATCTCGACGAGCTGGTGGCCGCGGCCGCCCGCGACTTCGTCGCGGCCTTGGGCAGCGAAGAGCCCGAGCCCTTCGTGATGGGTGTGGCCTGGGGGCGAAGCATGCATCTCATCGCGCAGCATCTGTTGTCCACGCCGCGCCCGGTCCGCTTTCCCGGTTTGGTGGTCATTCCCATCGTGGGGATCACATCGGTCCGCAACACCGAGCCGATCGAGGCGAACGTGATCGCCATGGACATTGCGCGGGCCTACGGCGGCGTATCGGAGCAGCTTCCGTGCTCGGCGTTCGCGCAGACGATCGACTACCAGGTGGTCACGCAACCGAAGCCGGTCCGTCAATGCTTGAGGAAGATCCCCACGAGCAAGATCGTGATTACCAGCATGGGGTCGATTCCCGAGAGCCCGGACGGCGCCACGGAGATCACTCTGTCGAACGATCCGGTCATGAACGCCACGCTCTTCCAGTTGGCACGGCGCGACGGGGCCATCGGCGAGATCTGCTACTCCCTGTTCGACCGCAACGGCAAGGAGGTCCGGTCGGACTACACCGGCATCGGGCTCGGGTTCGACGGGCTGCGAGCGATCGCCGCGGACAAGCGGCGTCAGGTCATCCTCGTCACCGGCGGCGACCGGCGGCGGTTCGAGCCGCTGCGAGCCGCGTTGCACGCCCGGCTCGCTTCCGTCCTCGTCTCCGACACCGTGACCGCGCGCTACCTCGTCGACGAGCTACCGCTGGCGGCGTGAGGGTGTCGAAGGCGGCTTGGCTAAGTACTCCCGGACATAACGATGGCAACGTATTCGGACCCCGCTCACCCTGAGCCCGTCGAAGGGTGAGCGTGCGCCGGCAGCGGCCCAACGATTGGCGTACCGACCACAGGCAATGGCTTTCTGGGTATACATTCTCCAGTGCGCTGATGGCTCCTACTATGTCGGGCACTCCGACAATCTCGAGGATCGCCT
>CAZYMF010000359.1:0-3359 GCA_964648215.1 uncultured Binatia bacterium (SeqCode)
GAGTCGAGCGTTGCCGGCGCCACCGCCCGCTTCGTTCTACCGGCGCGGCGCGACACCCGCGTCGGCTGGCGCATCGCCTCCTGAGCTTCGTCCGCGCGAGAACTCTTCGCGATCACGCGAAGGATCACGCGGCCGTCGCCGCGAGGGACAGACGCGGATTGACACACCTCGCGGGGCACATGCCTTGCTCCTCTCGGAGCCGTGCGTTGGATACCGGCTGTCATCGCTGGTTCGCTTCTTCTCTTTGCCCTTGCCGCGCCCAGCCCGGCCGTCACTCCGGGCGACACGATCACGGCGGCCAACGCCGACACCGCTGCCGACCAGCTTTCCCCCGGCGTGCTGTGGTGTGTGCAGCGCGGGATGAACCTCGCCGTCGTTCCCTACAAGCGGATCGTGGTTCCCAAGGCGTATCAGGAGGCCACCGAGGTGAATGCCGGGCAGGTGCGTCTGGAAGGCGGCGGCACGCGGCTGGAGGGCTACGTCGCCGGTCTGCCCTTCCCGGCGGTCGATCTCGCCGATCCCGAGGTCGCCACCAAGATCATGTGGAACTACTACTACCGGCCCTACTTCACCGACGACTACACCTGGCGCAACTTCGCCGCCGACACCGGCGTGCTCAACAGCGACGGCGGCATGACCGTCGAGCGCAGCTACACCGTGCGCCTGTTCGGGCGGCTGTTCTACAACGGGCGGCTGTACATCGATCCCAAGCCCGAGCTGCCCAACCCCGATGGCATCCGTTACAAGGAGCTGACCGGGCCGATTCTGGCGCCGCTCGATCTCAAGGGGGTCGGCTCGCTGAGCTATCGCTTCCTCGACCTCAACGAGCAGGACCGCACCTGGCTGTACACGCCGACGCTGCGGCGCGTGCGGCGCCTGTCGACGTCGCAGCGCAGTGACTCGGTCTTCGGGCAGGACACCGATCTCGACAGCTACTACGGCTACTCCGGCAACATCGCCTGGATGTCGTGGAAGTTCCTCGGCGAGAGGAAGATGCTCGGCTCCTTCCACTCGCTGCACAGCCCGGTCCAGTGGTGTCCCGGCCGGGGCGACTTCGCCTTCTGCGACGTGTGGGAGCCGCGCGACGTGTTCGTCGTCGAGGGGATCTCCAAGCTGCCGCAGTACGCCTACTCCAAGCGCATCCTCTACATCGACAAGGAGACGTACTCGGTCCTGTACATGGACGCCTACGATCACAGCGGCCGGCTGTGGAAGCTGTGGATCAACCAGTGGCGGGCGGCCAACCGGGCCTCGGCGAACCCGAGTGTGACCGTGTACCCGGACGAGCAGCTCTTCAACCCGAGCTTCGTCATGGTCGACGTGCAGCTACAGCACGCCACGCGTTCGTGGACCCCGACCGCCGCTTCCGTCACCGGGGAGGAGGAGTTCTTCAACGTCGGCGGCGACAAGGCGGGGATTCCGGAATCGTACTACACGGTGGCGCATCTGATCGAAGCGGGGCGATGAGGCGACGGGGGGGACAGGTTCTGGCCACGATGGCGGCGCTGCTCCTCGGCGCCTCGCTCGCCCGGGCTCTGCCGCCCTACGGGCCGATGCAGATCACCGGCAACCTGCAGTCGCAGACGTTGATCCGCCATCCCGACGTCGACAAGTTCCAGTTCGTCCAGAACCGCAATACCCTGCGGCTGCGCTTCGATTACGACTGGGTCAGGAACGGGCGCTGGATCGATCGCTTCTCCGTACCGTGGATACGCAGCTCGCACCTCTTCCTGCTCTATCGCGGCGTCTACGACTCGGTGTACGACGCCGCCCCGGGCGGCAACCTGCCGGACATCCTCGGCCGGCCGACGGGGCGGTTGGCGGATCTGCCCGACCATCGCCGCGACGACCTGAAGTTCGAGAACGACCTGCGCGAGGCCTACGTCGACATCGACCTGCGCTATCTGCCGCTGAACTTCCGCCTCGGCAAGCAACAGGTGGTGTGGGGCGAGGCCGACAACTTCCGCATGCTCGACCGCACCAACCCGCTCGACCTCACCTGGCACCAGGTCTACGAGTCGTGGGACGATCTGCGCATCCCCCTGTGGATGATCAAGGGCCTGTGGCGCATCGATCGGCTGGGCCCGCTCTCCGATGCCTTCGTCGAGGCCTACTGGAACCCGGGCGACTGGGTGCCGGCGAAGCAGGGTTTCATGCCCGACTACCCGTGGGGCATTCCGGCGAAGAGCCCGCTCACCGGCCTGGTCGGTCCCGCGCCGGCCCTCTTTCGCACGCTCTACCACGGCACGCGCCTGTTCGGACAGGGCGACTACACGCGCAATCCCGCCGACAACAGCCAGGTGGGCGTGCGCTTCAGCGCGGTGACGCCGCGGGGAGTTCAGTTCACCCTCGACTACTTCTACCAGCGCTGGGCCGGCGACGACGGCACCAACTACGCGCCGGTCGAGGCGATCACCAACGTCGACCAGGCGGTCGCCGCCGCCCAGCGCGGCGAGGCGCCGGCGGTGTTCATCGCCCCCTACGTGCACACGGTCGGCGCCTCGCTGAACTACTCGGAGGAGGAGTACACGCAGACGGTCTACCGCCTCGAGACCATCTACGATTTCGGCGTGCCGTTCTCCGACAGCGCCAAGCCGTCGCCGGTGCTCCCGGGCGCAATCTACGGCGTGACCAAGCGCGACATGTGGAAGGGGATGATCGGCTTCGACCGGCCGACCTGGATCCGGCCGCTCAACCGCACCAGCACCTTCTTCTTCAGCGGCCAGCTCTTCTGGCACTACCTGATCGACCGCGAGCCCACCTTCTTCGGCAACGTCGACCCGTCCACGCCCAGCCACGACACCATCCGCGACTGGGAGAGCGTCCTCACCTTGCTGGTGACGACCTTCTACCGCGGCGGCACGATCGTCCCGACGCTGTCGTACGGGCTGGACCCGGTGAACAGCTACAACATGTACATCGGCTGGTCGCTCGACTACTACGCCACCAACGACCTGATCGTGCGCCTCGGCCAGAACTTCTTCACCACCCCGGGCATCCCGCCGGCGTTCGAGTCGTGGAGCCTCGGCGGCTTCAACCGCGGCCGCTCCGAGTCCCTGTTCCGGCTGACGTACCAGTTCTGAGGAATTGACGATCGGATCACTGAGTCATTGACGATTGAGGGATCTGCGGACACGAAGACGTAACCGTGAAGGACGCGGCCCACGGCACACGCAGCGGGCGCGACATCCAGCCTTTACCTTTCACCTTGAACCTTGGCCGCGGGGGCACGGCTGCGCTCGTGCAGACGCAGGACGGCGAGGGAGCGGCCGCGCAGGCGATAGCGGTTGCCGCGGAGGACCGTTCTCCGGCTCCAGTCCGGGTCGCCGGTGTCCAGCACCCGCTCCCACTGTTGCTCC
>CAZYMF010000360.1:0-3338 GCA_964648215.1 uncultured Binatia bacterium (SeqCode)
TGATCACCATCTCCGAGGCGAACTCCATTCCGGTGGTCTGCAGCTGCATGCGGCGATAGCCCTCCTTGCTGAACCCGCGCAGGCCGCAGTGCGCATCGGAGATGCCGGGCCGGAACAAGAGGTTGAGCAGCCCCGACAGCAGCGGGTTGCCGATCCAGCGGTGCAGCCACGGCATCGCCCCCGGCTCGATGCGGCCGCGCAGCCGGCTGCCCATCACCAGATCGAAGCCGCGGCGTAGCTCGACGAGAAAACGCTCGAGGTCGGCGAGGTCGTACGACTGGTCGGCATCGGCCATGATGACGTAGCGGCCGCGGGCCTCCTCGATGCCGCGCATCAGCGCGCTGCCGTACCCCGGCTGCGTCTCGTGCACCACCCGCGCGCCCTCGCGCGCGGCGATGGCCGCCGAGTCGTCGGTGGAGCCGTTGTCGGCCACCACCACCTCGCCGCGCACGCCGAGAGCACGCAGGGTCGCCACCGCCGTGCGCACGCACGGCCCCACCGTCTCGGCCTCGTTCAGACACGGTAGCACCACCGAGAGCTCGATGTCCGTATCCGTCGCCGTGTTATGGTCCTCTGCGCTCACCATTCGTCTCCCTGCGCGCATGGATGTCCTACCGACCTCCCCCTTTGAAAAAGGGGGATCGAGGGGGATTTGTCCGAATGGCTCCGTCTCAAAATCCCCCCTGACCCCCCTTTTTCAAAGGGGGGAACTCCGACGATCGAGAAAATCGACAGACTCATCCGGGAGGAATCCATACCCGCAAGGATTGTCCTGGTTCTCACTTCTTCAGCCGTACGCGCGTCACCACGTTGCCCCCGCGCTCGGACACATAGAGTGTTGTCGCGTCCGCCGCCAGCCCCGAGGGGCCCGAGAGCGGCCGGTCGGTAGCGAGCGGGACGAGCGAGTCGTCGTGTAGCACCAACAGGCGGTTCTGGCCCGGATCGGAGAGAACCAGCCCCGCCGACGTCGTCGCCAGATACCCTTCCTTGATCTCCTTGTCGTGCCATCCCGGTACCGGCACGAGCCGCGCCAGCGAGCCGTTGGGACGGAAGGCCTCCAACCGGTTGTTGCCGCTGTCGACCACCCAGACGAGCCCCTCGTGATCGACGGTGACGCCGACCGGCAACGTCAGTTGCCCGGGCTCCGTTCCGGCTCCCCCGAACTGTCGCAGGTAGTGCCCGTCGACATCGAAGACGTCGACGAAGTTGTTGCCGCCGTCGGTGACGTAGACCTTGCCGCGGGCGATGGCGATCCCGCGCGGGCCGTAGAAGCCCTTGGGCGGCGCGTAGACCGCCAGCACGCGGCCGTCGGGAGAGAACTTCTGGACGCGATCGTTCCAGGTGTCGACCACGTGCACGTTTCCCTGGCGATCGACGGCCAGCGCGCTCGGCTCGTTGAACGACCCCTGCGCCGAGCCGAGCTGACCCCAGGCGGTGACGAAGGCGCCCGTGGCGTCGAACTTCTGGATCCGGTGGTTGGCGGTGTCGGCGACGTAGAACTCGCCGTGCCGGTTCCGGGCCAGGCCCTTGGGCGTGTTGAAGTTGCCGAGCTTGTAGCCCTGCCCTCCGGTCCACAACGGTGTTCCCTTCGGCGCCGCGAGGGTGTCGGAGACGATCTCGTGCGCCAGCTCCTGCGGCTGCACCAGCAAGGCGCGCGCAAACACGCCGCCGCCGTGCGGCGGGTAGTGCAGGTCGACCACCTGGTGCTCGGGGAAGCGCTCCAGCATCGCGGTGAACACGGCCGGTCCGGTATCGTTGGTCGCCACGATCACCGCCAGGCCCTGCCCCGGCGGCGGCTCGGGCGGCTGCCGCAGCAGCGCGGTCACGTCATCGAGCCAGGTGTAGTGCATCTGGAACGGGTTGCCGTCGCCGGGATAGGAGAAGAACGTCAGCGTGTCCCGCGGGAAGTTCGCGCCGCCGACCCAGATGGCGTACTTGCCGACCAGCGTGCCGAGGTAGTGACCGAGAACGGTGGTCTCGGGGTAGAAGCCCCAGATCGGCCGCCGGTCGTGGCCGAGGTACTCGGCATAGGTGGCGCGCGCCTGCGCACCGACCGCCAGGGTCAGCAGGCCGAGGGCCAGGGCGCCGCCGGCGCGCGGCAGGCGCGACGCCAGGCGGACGAAGTAGAGCAGGCCGAGCCCGACGAACACGTACACGAACGGCATGGCGCCGATGCAGCGGTTGCCGTTGGGCTTGGTGACGATGCCCGGCAGCAGGCTGACCGCGAGCCCGAGCAGCAGGAACACGGCGCGCTCGTCGCGCAGGCGCAGGGCGCACCAGAGCACGCCGAAGACGAAGAGCACCGCGGCGGGCAGCTCCAGCAACGGCGTCTCGATGAAGAAGTCGTCGCCGTTGCCGCGATAGTTGAACAGCAGCAACGCCTGGCGCAGGCCGTGGCCGAACTCGCGCGCGCCGGTGTAAAGGAATCCCGCCCGGCCCTGGAAGGCGTCCCAGTTGTACCACGCGTAGTGCGCCAGGGGCTCGATGCAGACGCCGAAGGCGACGCAGAAGACGAGGATGCCGAGCCAGTAGCGACGCACGAACGCCACCACCTGCCGGTGCCGGATCAGGTGGGCGATCACGAAGAGCGGAAACAGCAGCGGCAGCGAGCGCGCCGCGTTGTAGGTGTTGAGGGTCGCCGCCAGACTGACGCCGGCGAGCACGAAGTCGGAGACGCTGGCGCGAACGAAGGCGCGCCAGAAGAAGAGGCAGGTGACGGCCACGAACAAGGGCTGCAGCCCGGCCCGCCATCCGATCCGCCCGAACACCAGCGGCCAGCCGGCGGCGGCGAGGAAGAAGGTCGCCGTCAAGGCGGCGCGCGTGCCGAACATGCGGCGCGTCCACCCGTAGAGCACGGGGAGCATGACGATCATCGCCACCAGCGCCGGGAAGATGAGGGCGAACAGCTCGCGCCCGAACCATTGGATGCCGAGCGCCTGCAGGTACATCATCAGGGTCTCGCGGCCCCAGGCCGCGGCGACGTACGGCGTGTAGGGAACGCCCTGCAGGATCTTGATCGCGTACAGGCCGTTCCACGCCACGTCGTGATTCAACCCCGGCGGCAGCTCGGAGAGGCGGAAGGTGCGAAAGAAGATGCCGGTGGCCAGAACCAGGAGCGCCAGCGGCCACTCGATGGTCCGCGGCACGGCCTCGTCCGCCGCCGGAAGCTCGCGCCCGCCGCGGTCGAGAACGTACAGGGCCACGAACGCGGCCGCGGCGACGGCCCAGGCGACTCCCGCGCGCGCCGCCCCGGAGCCGTGGGCCAACCAGTACTGCCCCGCAGTTGCGCTCGCCAGCGCGACGAGGGCCAGCGCGCCGTGCCCGGCCGTGGCGGCGGA
>CAZYMF010000361.1:0-3258 GCA_964648215.1 uncultured Binatia bacterium (SeqCode)
CTGATCTCGGTCGATCGCCCCGGCATCGGCTCGTCGGACTACAAGCCGGGGCGTACGCTTCTCGATTGGCCCGACGACGTCACCGAGCTGGCGGCTGCGCTCGGTATCGAGCGCTTTGCCCTCTTCGGCTGGTCGGCGGGCGGGCCATACGTGCTGGCCTGCGCGGCGCGGCTGGCGCCGCGAGTCACCCGCGGCGCCATCGTCGGCGGCATGGCTCCGATCGATCGCCCTGGAGCCGTGGGCGAGCTTGGCTTGCGTCTCGATCGCCTTCTCTTTCCGCTGGCGCGGCGAAATGCGCGACTGGCATCGGTGCTGCTCGATGTCGTCCGCGCTCTGCCCGCCCGGGTGATGAAGTGGAGCCTCGTGCAAGAGGTGGCCCCGGCCGATCGTGAGGTGATCGGCGCGCTCTCGGCCGAGCAGGCCACCGATTTCGTCTATGAGGCGCTGCGATCGGGTGTGCGCGGGACGGTTCACGACTATCGCCTGCTCGGCGGCCCCTGGGGCTTTGAGCTTGCGGAGGTGGCACCAGAGGTCCTGCTGTGGCAGGGAGGGGAGGATCGGCTGGTGCCGCTGTCGCATGCGCGCTATCTGGCCGAACGGCTACCCCACGCGCGGCTCACAATCCTGCCCGGCCGCGGCCATTTCCTGCTGAGAACCGAGATGGCTGACATCGTCGAAGCGCTGACAGCCGGGGATTGAGGCCGGTTGCCCCTCGGGTGCCGACGTTGTCAGGGATTGAGCATCACCGTGTCACTCGCGGCCAGGTCGGCGGGCGTTGGGGGGCCGGCCGCGCTTCGTCTCGCGGCCGGCAGGGCTGGTCGCTCCGTTGCTACGCGGGCGTGTGTGGGATCAGCCCGGTGACGAAGACGGGCGCCGGCGCAATCGACGGGTCAGGGCCTTGCGGTCCCACTCGAGCCAGCGGGCCGCGACGGTCTTGTTTCCCTCTGCCAGGGTCAGGGCCGTCTCCGCCAGGGTCCGCTCGATGGCGGGAAGCAGCCCTCGGGGTGTGTGGCCCGAGCGAATGGAGCTGGCCAAGGCGGTGCTCAACCCGGCCACGGCGGCGGCAACGTTTGGCGGTGGCGTAGCCGGTTCGTGGTTCACGCTGGGCGTGAGGTCGACGGTCGTGATCTCGCGGCCCGGTGCGAACGCGAGGGTACGCTGGATCGTGTTGCGCAGCTCGCGTACGTTGCCGGGCCACGGGTGACGGCGCAGCTGATCTATCGCGACTGCGGTGAACCTCGTCTCGAGGGCGCCGAAGTGTGCGAGGAAGTGCTTGACCAGGTCGGGCAGATCGGCCGGGTGGTCGTTCAGGGAGGGAACCTCGACCGTGACCACGTTGAGGCGGTGAAACAGGTCTTCGCGAAAGCGGCCGCATGCCACGCGATGGGCGAGATCCTGATTGCTGGCCGCGAGCACTCGGACGTCGACCTGCACCTCCTCCTCTCCGCCCACACGTCGGAAGCGCAGATCCTCGAGCACGCGTAGCAGCTTTGCCTGCGCCTCCGGAGCGAGCTCGGAGATCTCGTCCAGAAGGATCGTGCCTCCGTCGGCCAGCTCGAAGAAACCACGGCGGCGGCTAGTGGCCCCGGTAAACGCACCCCGTTCGTAACCGAAGAGCTCCGATTCGACCAGCTCGCGCGGTAGCGCGGCGCAGTTCACGTTGACGAGAGGGCCCGCGTGTCGGCTGCTCAGCTCGTGAATGGCCCGAGCCACCAGCTCCTTGCCGCTGCCCGACGGTCCGACGATCAGCACCCTGACGTCCCGCGGCCCCACACTCTCGACGCGTGCGCGCAGCTTCTGCATCACGGGGCTATTTCCCACCAGCCGCTGTAGCGGCGACGGTGCGGCACGACAGAAGCCAAGGCTCTGGGGCCTGGGGTCGCGGCGGAAGGTCAAGGCGGTAGGGGGCTGATTCACTACGGGTACGGGGGGCATTGTCATTCGCCTCACGCGTGCACCAGTTGACGCTGGTCGGGAAGCGGGATTAGCCGTGGTGCCAGCGCCGTCAGCTCGGCGCGGCCGCGAATGCCCAATTTGCCGTACACGTTCGTGAGGTTGACCTTCACCGTCTTCTCGGCGATGCCGATCTTGCGGGCGATCTGGACGTTGCGCAACCCGGCAACGACGTAGCGCACGATCTGGCTCTCGCGCGGGGTTAGGGGCCGGGGTTGGGGCCAGTACTGGGAGATGGACCGTACAGGCGCGGGGGCCGCGGCGACCGCCCGAACCACCGTTGCGGCATCGGCGGCCGACGTGAGCACAGCGTCGATGGCCAGATGACCAGCGCAGCGCAGGAACGTCTCGTCGTTCGGGTCCGTCATCACGATGAAGCGTACGCGCCTGTTACGTGCCCGGACGGCGCCGAGGAGCGCGAGGGGACGTGCAGCCTCCGAACAGCACGACAGCAGCAGGACGGCGTTCGGCTCCGGTCCGAGGCAGCGGTGTATCAGGCTCAAGTCGGAGCCGGCGGTTCGCACGCGCAGGCAACAGCCGGGAGTGGCTAGGGAAATCGCCAGAGTTTCCCGACAGAGCCTGTGGTCGTCGACGACCAGGACGAGCGGTCTGCTCCCCGCGGATGCGAATTCATCCGTTACGGTTGGTTGAAATCCGTGCATGTTTGCCTCCCTTCGCCGGCGCACGGCTCCGGCCGGAACAAGCGCCGTGCGTCGATCGATCCCCCCGGTGCGGCGGCAGGATGCGGTTTGCGTGTCTCTCGTGAGAGAGGCGTTAAAATCGGCTTAACAATGTTAAAAAAAGCGAAGAAAGTTTTGCTGGAAGAGCGCTCAGAGTTCCCAGGGAATAGGTTGCTCCGGTGCGTACCGGCACACCCACCCCGTCTTGATGCTCTTGGCGAGATGTTTTCCCAGCGCCGGGTTGTGCTGGTGAATACGATCGAGGGCGTTGGCAATGTTGTTGCGGACGCTGGTCCGGGCGCGCTCCCCGGCCGATCCTGGGCGTCGGTCCCGACCTCCAATCCCGAGCGCGGCTACCAGATGCTCGGTGATCGCGTCGATCTCCTCGCGGATGTGGGTGGCTCGCCCGGAGTCGTTGTGGCGTTCGGCCTCTTCGAGATCCGCCCTAAGGTCGGAGAGGCGGGCCTTGTACTCGGATCGCGCTTTTCGATCGAGCAAAGGTCCCACGTCACCGTCGCGGGCCATCAGGCGAGGGGAGATCTCGCCAGCGCGCAGGTCCAAGACGTGGATGTCCTGGTCTGGATGCCGCAACAGAATGGAAATGTACTGCAATCCTTTGCTGCTC
>CAZYMF010000362.1:0-3242 GCA_964648215.1 uncultured Binatia bacterium (SeqCode)
CGATGATGGAGTCCTGCTGGTCGATGCCGTCCGGCAGCCGCGGCGTGATCAGCGTATACCGATAGAGCCGCGTGCCGTCGGGGGTGTCGTCGCTGCCCACGACCTGCCCGTCGAGTCGGAAATCGACCGACTGCACCAGGTCGTTGCCCCCCTGCGCCTCGATCGTGATCGCCTGGCCGGCAAGGAACACGGGCGGATTGTTCGGGTCGACGGTCGTAACGTCGACCGCGTTCAGATGCAGCAAGGACACCGCCGGCGTGCCGTCGACGCTGACGGAGACCTGCGCCGAGCGGCCGACCTTGCCGCTCGCGTCGACCGCCTCCGCCGCCAGCGTGATCGTCTGCCCGTCGGCACCGGCGGGAACCGCCAGGTCGTACGTCGCCGCGCCGTGAGACGCGGGCGCGACACTCGTGGTCTGCGTCTGCTCGACGGCGCCGTGGGCCACCAGGTGAATCTCGTCGACCAGGCCGGCATCGTCGGCGCTCACCTCGATCGGGCTGATCGTCGAGCCGGGTTGCACCACCAGGCCGCTGATCACCGAGGTGATGCGAACCGCCGGCGGCACACCGTCGACGAGATCGACGTACACGCTCTGCGTCGTCGCGCCGCCGGTGACGTTGTGCGCCGTCGCCTGGATCTCGACGCCATCGCTCGGCACCGCATCGCGCGAGATCGGCACGGTGAAGCTGTGATCCGCATCCGTCTCGCCCGGCGCCGCATGATACGCGTACGGATTGCCGAGAACCACGAGCTGGATGTCCTGCAGCCCGACCTCGTCGTGCGCCTGCACCCGCACCGTCAGGGACGACCCCGTCGCCACCTGCGGCAGCACCGCGTTGGGATCGGGGCTGTCAGGGGTCACGAACGACAGCACGGGCGGCGCATTCGCCTGCACCGTCAGGGTGACGAACACAGGGTTGCCGCGATTGCCGGCGTAGTCGGTGGCTACGGCCTCGAAGCGGATCGGTGCCGCCGTGCTCGGCGCCACGAAGGTGTGCGTGAACGGCGCCGCGCTGTCCGTCGACAGCAGCTGGTCGCCACTATCGGTGACGGCGTAGAAGTCGACGAGAAACACGTCACCGCTGCCGTCGACCGCCGTCAGCACCAGCGTCTGCCCGGCGCTGGCGGTGGCCGTGTACTCGCCGCCGCCCTGGTCCTGCAACGGCACGCTGGCGCTCAATGTGATCACCGGAGGCTCGTGGTCATCGGTCGACAGCGTCTTGGGCGCGAACGCTTCCTGGACATTGCCGGCCACGTCGGCCCACCCGGCGACCGCCAGCTCGAAGACGTGATTATCGGGCAGCGGATCGTAGGCCCCCGTGGGCTTGAAAGTGAGCGTGCGACCGCCGTCGCCCGGCACGGTCACCCCGGGCACCGCCACGGCACCGCCGTCCGTCACGTCGGTCAGCGTGAGCGTCCCCGAGCCCGCCACCACCGCCTCGCTCCAGTCGACCACCACCCAGCCGCGCAGCAGGTTGGCCGCGGTGATCCGCGGCGGCGTGGTGTCCTGCGTCTGGAAGCTCGCCCGCACCACGGCGGCGAGCGTGCGGCCGAAGCGATCGCGCACTGCCTGGCTGATCTCGACGTTGATTCCCGTCAGCTCCGGCAGGCCGTTGGCGTCGCTGGGGTGGAACGTGGCCTGGCTGTATTCGTGGGTGCCGTCAGCGAGATCGGTCACCGTCACCGTGCCGCCGACGGCGCTGTTGCCGGCATGCACCGAGACGGCCTGCACCACGCTGGCGTGATCGAGGAGCTCGTTGAAGGTGACGACGACGTCGCTGTGACGCGGCACACCGGTGCTGCCGTCGGCGGGCGCGACCTCCTCCACCACGGGGCTGTTGTCGTCGAGGACGACGTCGCCGAGATCGGTCGCCGCGCTCAGATCGCCGGAGACGTTGGCCATGCCTCGCGTCGGATCGGAGACGCTGAGGATGAAGGCCCCCAGCGGCACGCCGGTGAACTGAAACTCGCCCGGCTGCAGTGTCGCGTCCCCGCTGCGCGCCGACAGCGCGCTCAGCCGATACGCGGGCGCGCTGCCCGTCAACGTCACCAGCGTGCCTTCCACCGGGTTGCCGCCGGCATCGACGAGCCGGCCGCTGAGGCTCGCCGACGGATCGAGGACGACGTCGACGCCGCTCAGCTCCTCGCCGTCTTGGGTGAGCTCGGCCGCGGCGCTGACGCCGGTTTGCAGGCCGTCGGTGGCAGTCACGCTGAATTGACCGAGCGGGATGCCGCTCAGCTCGTAGCTGCCGTCGGCGGCGCTGGCGATGTCGAAAGAGGTGCGCAGGGGGCCGTCGAGGTCCACCCGCTGCAGCCGGACGGCGGCGTTGGCCACGGCCACCAGGTTGCCGCCGCCGTCGCGCTCGTAGACGTGTCCGGACACGGACCCGGTGCCGGTGAACACGACGTCCGCCGTCACCGTCGCGCCGTCGCTGCTCATCTGTCCGGTGGTCTCGCCGCCATCGTTTCCGTTCTGCTCGAGCGCCGTCACCGTGAACGCGCCCAGCGGCACGCCGGCGAAGCTGTACTGGCCCTGCGCGTCGCTTTGCGTGCGCCGCTGCGTCGTGCCCTGCTGCAGGACGACGCCGGCGAACTGCACCGGCGAGGCGCCGTCGGCCAGGAACACGTGGCCGCCGACCGTACCGCTGCCGTCGAGCGTGATATCCACCGGCACCGGCGTATCGGTATCGACGTCCGTGGTCACGGCACTGCTCGCCGTCCCCATGGCGTCACCGGCTGGGTCGGTGGCCGTCATGTCGAAGTCGCCGCGGGGCACGGCGGGGATGATGTACTCGCCCGCCAGGTTGGCCGTCGTCGTCAGCTTTCCCGGACCGAAGAACGACACGTCGCGCCGCAGCCCCTCGGGCTGCACCAGGAAGGAGGAGCGCAGCTCGACCTGCGCGCCGGGCACGGTGGTGCCGCTCGGGCGGCGCACGACGCCGGCCACCGGCGCCACCGGCAGCAGCGCCAGGTCCTGCGTCAGGGTTGCGCCCAGCAGGCCGATGACGTGCGGGATCGCCACGTTGCTGGCCACGCCGTTGGCATCGATGTCGCGCCCGATGCGGCCCGTGCGCGGGTCGAAGAACTCGAGGGTGAAGCTCCAATCGATCGGGATGCCTTCGAAGCCGAAGTGACCCTGCTCGTCCCCGGTCGCGTAGATGTCGGGCAGGCCGCCGCCCGGGTGCAGGCGCACCTGTCCGAACTTGACCGGGCTCTGCGTACCGCCGGCGTCGTACAGCGTG
>CAZYMF010000363.1:0-3235 GCA_964648215.1 uncultured Binatia bacterium (SeqCode)
GCATTGGGGACAAGTCACGATCCCAGCTCCTGGCGCAGGCGTGCTGCGTGCCCCGCTGCGCCGATCTCCTTCTTGCCGGCGGGGTTGGTGCTACCGCAACGTGGACAGATCATGTCGCCTTCACCTGCCCCGCTCACGCCTCGATCCTCGCCTCGGCGCGCGCCGCCAGCCATTCCTCGCCGTTCTCGCGATAAATGCGGGCGGCAGCGCGCCAGGCGCGCTCGGAACCGGCGATGTCGCCGCGTCGTTGCGCCAGCTCGGCGCGCGCCTCCTCGACGCGCGGCAACAGGTCGCGCGCCTCCAGCGACTGTACCAACTCCGACGCGCCGGCGAGCATGACCTCCGCGTTCGCGACGTCACCGCCGGCGATCAGCGCTTGCGCCAGCGCGATCAGGTTCTTCGCTTCGCTGTGGCGGTATCCCATGCTGCGGGCCACCGCAACGCCGCGCTCGGCGGTGGTGCGCGCGGCGACCGTGTCGCCCCGTCGGAGCTGGGTCTCGGCGAGAAGCGGAAGGACCTGCTGACAGCCAAACCCCTTTTGCAAGGCGCGATCGATGGCCAGAACGGCCGACTGCTGGAAATTCTCCAGAGCCTCATCGAGTCGACCGGCACTGAGCAGACCCCAGCCCCATGATCCGTACCCGATCGCATGCACGGCAACGTTTCCCGACCTCGTCGCCCACTCGAGCGCTTGCCGTCCGTGCTCGAGCGCTCCATTCGGGTCCCCGCGCAGAGCCCGCACCACGGTGAGGGAGTAAGACCGGAGCACGTGATCGAGTGGACTGTCGTCATCGTTCGTTCCCCGGCTTATCTCGGTGACGAGCTCGTCCACCTCGGCGCCCTGACCCCGCCGCAAGCGGATGAACAACCGCCAAAAGCGGCCAATGAGCCACGGCCGAGGCCCCCCCAGCTCTACTCCGAGCCGAGGATCGGTGCGGCAAAGTCGGTCGATCTCGACCGCAAATCGGTCGCCCTCGTCCGGGAACTCCTGTGGCGGGTGGATCATGAGGATGCCCCACAGGACGGCGGCGTGGAGGGCGCGGTCATCGAGGCGCCGCGCCATTTCCAGAGCCTGGGCGCCGAGACGCCGCGCCTGCTGGATGGCGCCGGCGCCGTTGCGCACGACGGCGTAGCTGATGAGCGTCCACGCGTGCTCGCGCGAGTCGGCGTCGCCGAACCTCCGCAGGGCTGCCGCGAAAAGCGCCTCCACCTCCGCCTCGGGCGCGGTCGTGCGCCCCACGGCGTAGACCAACCGGCCGTGCGCCGTGTCGAGCAGCTCGCGCATCTCGGGTGTCTCGTCCTCCGCACCGAGCAGCTCCGTCACCTTGCGCCAGTGGAAGATCGCTTCGCCCGTGTTCATTCCCAGCCGGGTGGCGATGCGCGCCTGCCACCGCGCCGCTTCGAGCGCCTGACCCGCGTGCTCCCAATGATGCGCCAGCAGCGGGGCGCGTTGCTCGACGGTCGCGGCCGGAAGGCTCTCGAGTGCCCGGGCGACGTCCGCGTGCAGCGCCCGCCGTCGCTCGCGCAGCAGGGAAGCGTACGCGACCTCGCGCGTCAGCGGGTGCTTGAAGGCATACTCGCTCTCCGGATACAGCGCCGCCTCGTAGAGAAACTCGCTCTGCACCAGCCCGCGCATGCCACCGCGCAACGCGTCCCATTCGAGGCCGGCAACCTGCTTGAGGAGCGCCTCCGGCACCTCGTCGCCGATCACCGCCGCGGCCTGCAGGAGCCGCTTGCCCACCTCCTCGAGCCGGTCGATGCGCGCGGCCAACAGGCTCTGCACGCTCGCCGGCACCTCGACGGTCTCGATCGGCGTCTCCAGGCGGTAGCGCCCACGCGCGCCGGTGAGCGCCCCCGACTCGATCTGCGCCTGCACCACCTCCTCCATGAAGAAGGGGTTGCCGCCGGTGCGTTGGCAGACGAGCTCGACGAAACCGGCCAGCGACGCGTCGGGCCCGAGCCAGTCTGCGAGCAGCTCGCCGGCCGCGGCCGCATCGAGCGGGCGCAGCGCGACCTGCTGGTAGTGCGTGCGCCCCACCCAGCTCGGCTGGTACTCCGGGCGAAAGTTGAGCAGGACGAGCGTGCGCGTGTTGACCGCCGCGTCGACGAGGCTCTCGACGATCGTTTCCGAGTCCGGGTCGAACCAGTGCAGGTCCTCGAACATCAGCACCGCCGGCTCGCGCCGGCTGCGCGCCGCGGTGAGCCGGCGCAGGAGTATCATGATGGCCTGCCGGCGTTCGTCCGGCGTCATCTCCGCGGCGGGCTGCGCGGGATCGGGCACGCGCATGAAGTCGAACAGGAGCGGCAACGAGCCGAGCTCCTCGGGCGCCGTCTGCGCCACGCTGCCGGCGATCTTCTGCCGGGTCTGGGCGTCGCTGTCCTCGGGCGTACCGCCGAAGATCTCGCGATAGAACTCGAGAATCGGCTGCAGCGGCACGGCGCGCCCGTGCGCTACGCCGCTACTGCTGCGCACGCTGATTCCGCGCGCGCGGCAGCGCTCGAGGAACTCAAAGCACAGGCGCGACTTGCCCGAGCCGGCCTCCGCCATCACGCCGACGACCTGCCCGTCCCCATCCAGCGAGCGGCGCAGCGCCGTCTCGAGCCGCTCCGTCTCCTCCTGGCGGCCGACGAACTTCGACAGCCCGCGCGCCCGCGAGCGGTCCAGCCGCGTGCGCATGCGGCCGACGCCCTCGAGCTCGGCCACGCGCACGGCCATGTCGACCCCCTTCACCTTCATCGCGCCGAGGTCGCGCAGGGCGAAGTAGCCCCGGATGATGTCGATCGTCGTTTCGGCGAGCATCGCCTTGCCGGGCTCGGCCAGGGCCTCCATCCGTTGCGCCAGCCCGACGGTGAGACCTTGCGCCGTGTAGTCCATGCGCAGGTCGTCGCCGATCCTGCCGACCACCACGTCGCCGGAGTTGATCCCCATGCGCACCGAGAAATTGAGACCGTGTTCCACCCGCAGCGCGTCGGCGTAGGCCTTCAGGGCCTCGCGCAGGTGCAGCGCCGCGTAGCAGGCGCGCTGCGCGTGGTCCTCGTGGGCGATCGGCGCCCCGAACAGGGCCATGATGCCGTCGCCGGTGAACTTGTCGACGAAGCCTTCGAAACGCTCGACGCCATCGGACAGGATGCGAAAGAAGCGCTGCATGATGGCGCTGAATTCTTCCGGATCGAGCTGTTCCGCCAGCTCCATCGACCCTTTCACGTCGGCGAACAGGACGGTGACCTGCTTGCG
>CAZYMF010000364.1:0-3201 GCA_964648215.1 uncultured Binatia bacterium (SeqCode)
GCGCGTTCTCGCACGGCTAGCACGGTGCGCACGAGCTGGGCCGTCGAGGAGACGTTCATCTTCGACAGCACCGCGCGGCGGTGCCCTTCGACGGTGCGAACGCTGATGTTCATCGCTACGCCGATCTGCTTGGACGTCTTGCCGGCAAGGAGGAGCTCCATGACCTCGCGCTCGCGCGGCGTGAGGTGCGCGAGGCGCCCCATCACGATGGCCTGTACGGCGATCGCCTCGCGTGTCTGGCGATCGCTGTCGAGCGCCGCGCGGATGCGCTCGAGCAACAAGCTGGGCGGCACCGGCTTTTGCAGGAAGTCGACGGCGCCCGCCTTCAGCGCCCGCACCGAGGTCGACACATTGCCGTGTCCGGTCAGAACGATGATGGGGAGCGGCGACTGGCGCCGGCGAAGCTCGTCCTGCAAGTCGAGGCCACTGCCATGTTGCAAGCGGATGTCCAGGACCAGGCAGCCCGGGCGGTCTGGATCGTAGGCGGGAAGGAACTCTTCACTCGAGGCGTACGTCTCGACCGCGAGGCTCGCCGACTCCAGCAGCGCGCGCAGAGACTTGCGCACGCCGGCGTTGTCGTCGACGACGAAGACGGTTGCCCCGGCGGTCATTGTCACGCCCGCGTCCATGGCTCAGCACAGCGCGCCGATGAGTATCCTCACGGCCATCAGATGCGTTCTGTGGCGCATGTTGCCGCCCTCTTACACATGGATTTCCACGGCTCTCCCATGGGGTACGGACGGCGGACGAGATGCTGCGCCGTCCGAGCAAGGAGTGCTCTCGCGTCCATGGCCCTCCTTGTACAAGAGGTGCGGCAACGCCATAAGCTCGGAGTAATACGCGCGTAGAACTACGCGTGTCTCATCGCCGTCATTGGATGCGAATCTTCTGCCCGGCGAAGTTTCGCGGGCCATCGAATCGGGCGAGGCCGGGCGGCATCCCGGGCTTTACGAAGAAGGTGGTGTCCGGGGCGAACATGCGGATGATCGGATCGATGAGCCAGTTGACGGTTGGGCGCAGGGCGAAGCGCACGACGTCGACCTTCCCGCCGGGAAGGCGCACGGTGGTCGTCTCCTGCCGCAGAAGCTCCAGATCGAAAACGCGGGGCTTCGGCGTGGCGACGACCGTCCGGAAGACGAGCCGGCCGTCGGCGGCGTTCTGCTCGAAGTTTTTGATCACGGTGAAGATCAACGGACCCCAGTAGGTGCCGGGGGGCAGCTCGACGCGCTCGTCGTATGTCTCGCGCTCGTCGCCTAGACCCGAGAATCCGCTGATGCGCCCCCCAGCCACGTCAATCGTCACGTCGACGGTGGCGACCCCTTTGGCGTTGCGAATGACCGAGCGGCCACGGAGCGTGCGGAGCGTCTCCCCGAGGCGCGCCTCGACCCGGTCTTCGTCGCTCGAGCCGTCGCTGAAGCGGGCGATGCGCACGGCCTCCAGCACGTCGCCGCGACGGCGCTGGTGATAGTCGACGAAGCCGATGGTCGAGGTGCCGTCGGGAGACAAGATCGACGTCATCCCGGCGACGTCGCCCTCGACCCACGCCAGCAGGATGGGGTCCCCCGCATCCCGGCCCACGGCAGGGCGTGCCGCCAGCGTCGCGACGGTTGCGAGGACCCAGAGGAGCGGCTTCAGGCTCACGTCTTCTGCTTTACTGACAGGTGGTCCCGAGGTTGTGCCATTCTCGGTCTTCGCAGCGGAAGGTGATGCCGGACTTGCAGAGGGTGGACAGCGTTGCGACCGTGGTGCCGTTATACGAGCAGGGACGCCCGTTCGGTGCCATCCTCGCCTCGATATCGCCGCTGCTGCAGGCGACTACGAGGCTCCTCCACCGTCCGTCATCGCAGCGATACTCGGTGCCGGCCTGGCAACGGGCTGAACCGGGGGAGTACGAGCTTCCATTCGATGTGCAGCTCTTGGCGGTGACGAGCGGATGCTCCGCGCAAGCGATTCCCGGCCCCTTCCACTGTCCGTCGTCACATCGATACTCACTTCCAGATCGGCAGACCACTGACTTGTGCGAGTACCTGGTTTCCTTGTACTGGCAGCCGTCATCACCGAGCGGCGAGCCGAACGCCTGAGGAAGGCCGTCACACCCCGCGATCAGGACTGCGCCCAAGGCGACGAGCGCAGCCATTCTTTCAAGCATTTGATTGTTCCCTTCTGTCCACCCGACAAGGCCGCACCGATTCGCGCGGCTCGTTGAACCACCGAGACAAGACTGGCTGCGGCCGCCACCGACACCCGTCTTATACAAGAGGGCGGGGCGACGCCGTAAGCTCGGAGTACCACGTGCGTGGTTCTACGGGTGGTCTCCCGCCCTCGCCCCGCCGGCCAGCATCGGCGCCGCTGCGGCCCGCCAATGCCCGCGGCCCGGCGTCACACGAGGCCGTCATTCCGTTGCACGATCGACGGCGCGGCCCGCCTTCTCGACCGGGCCCTTCGGGTCCAAGGTGTCCGAAACCTTGTCCCTGGCATTGTCGATTGCTTCTCCCGCCTTCTCGGCGGGGCCCTTGTCCGGACAGCCGGCGAGGCCGAGAGTCAGGGCGAGGACGAGCCCTGTCGCCAAATGCGTCGCCAATCGACGCGTGTTCACCCTGGGCGTTGCGGTGTTGGTCGTGGTTTCCAGCTTCTTCATGATCGCTCCTTCCGTTTGCATTCCCGAGGCTCACTGCCGCACGCGCCCCCGCAGAATCGTATTCTCGATCGCCGGGATCAGGTCCTCGATGATCGAGTCCTCGTAGCGCCCTGACGTTGGGTTGATCAGATCGGGCACCTGCGATTCCGGGACGCGGTGGTTGACGTAGAACGACGCCTTGCGGCCTCCGGCGCCGGGCAGGACGGCGACGAACATGTTCTGCATCAGCGTCGTGAGAATGAGCGGATCGAGCATATCGCCGAGGCGCTCGAAGTCTTCCGGCGCTTGTCCGTAACCGCCGAGGATGTAGACGATCGGGAAGCTGCGGTTGGTGTGGAAGTACGCCGGCGGGCGATAGATCAACACCGGCTGCTCCGGTGCGGCGCCGCTTCCCACGCGCAGTGCGGGTGAGGCGATCTGTGTCTTCATGATGTCGCCGCGCGGATCGAGGTCGTCGATGGTGAGGTCGCCCGGCCCGTCGAACCCGTCCGGAAAGCTGGAATCCATGTAGCTGATCATCGCCAGCAGCCGCTGCCAGATCACCACCGTCCCGCAGATGTCGC
>CAZYMF010000365.1:0-3199 GCA_964648215.1 uncultured Binatia bacterium (SeqCode)
ACTCGCCCTGACCCTTCGGGGTGCCGGGAGGCGTGGCGGGTGTGCCGCCGCCCGAGGGCGTGTTCTGTGCGACCGGCGTCGGCGTGGCGGTGGGAGTCGGCGTGAGAACGGTGAAGACCGTGGTGTTCTTCAGCAGACGCACATTGGATGAGATCAGCGCGCCCGAGAGCTGGGTTAGGGCCACGTCCGGTGCCCCATCGTCGTCGAAGTCGGCGGCAGTGATCCGACTCGGCTTGCCCGGGATGTCGGTCGGCGCACCAGCCTGGGTAAAGGTGCCGTCGCCGTTGCCGGTGAAAAAGAGAACGACGTTGCGATTGTTCGATTGGCCGCCAATGTTGATCGTCGTCGCGATCGCGAGATCCGTGTTGCCGTCCCGGTTGAAATCCGCCTCGGCGATACCGGTAGGTATGCACGTTCCGGTCGGCTCGATCGCAGCGCAGTTGATGATGTCGGTCGATAGCGTGAAGAAGCCGGCACCGTCGTTCAAAAGGATGCTGAACGAACCCGGAGGACCGCCGTTGGCGACGACGATGTCGTCGACTCCGTCGTTGTTGAGATCAGCGGAAGCGATCTGCGCTGCGACGGCCCCGACAACGAAGTTGCCGTTGCTCTGAAATCCTCCGGAGCCGTTGCCCAACAATTCGGTGACGTCGTCCGCACCCGGCCCGCCGGTGTTCATGGAGGCGACATCGGACGTCGTAATGTCGGCTTCCCCCCCGAAGGCTCCGGTGACCAGCAGCGTCGGACGCTTCCCGGTGGGAAAGTTGTTGGCCCCGCTGAAAGTGGCTTGACCGCGATTGAAGAAGAAGGAGACGTTGTCGTCCGCTAGGCTGCTCACTGCCAAGTCTTGGCCGGGTGTTCCGTCGAACTCGCCGATCACCAGGCCCGAAGGGTGAGCTCCGGTATTTATCACCGAGGGTGGTTCCAGTGTCCCGTCGCCGACGCCGAGCAGGATGAACACTCGACCCTTGCTTTTCCGCTTGTTATCGACAACCGCCACGTCAGGAATGCCATCGTCATTCAAGTCGCCGACCCCCACCTGCTGCAGGTTGACCCCGTATGGGCCCGTGGCGATTACCGAGGAGAAAGCGCTGTCAGGGCTTCCCAAAGGGCTTCCCAAGAGGATCGTCAGTTTTCTTGAGTATGAAGAGACGACGATCAGGTCGGCCACCTCGTCTCCGTTGAAGTCGGCCGCGGCGACGAACAACGGGTTCTTCGCCACAGCAACGGGATCGCCAACCTGAAAGGTGAGCGGCCCTGCGACGACCGCGGAGAATGCGCTCGGTGCTGTCGCCAGAGCCCCGATTAGCGCCAGCGATAGTGGCAATTTCCTCATGTGCTTCTCCTCTAATTCACCTCGCCGTTCACACGCCCGCGTGTTCCCCCCGAGGTACTTGAAAGACTGTGTAGAAATCTCTATCGGACCGCCTCTGTTTGTCAAACGAAAAACGCTCTGAGCAAGCAAATACCGTGCGGCGGCATCTCGCATGCGAGACCAGTCCCCGCGGAATGTGGCGGCTGCGCCGAACCCAACGCCACATTCTGCCTGCGCCGGGCAACGACGGCGGCGTGTCCGCTCTTGCCCAGGCGATTGCCGACGATCGAGGCGAGCGCTAGGGAAGGGAGCGTGATCGAGGAGAAACCTGCTCTGCCGCCGCTGGCGGGTGGGGGGACGCCGGAGCGAGTGGCCTTCTCGGCCCCGGAGTATCAGGCCGACGGCTCCATCCGTGCCACCACGTACTCCTACCACGGCAGCGCCGCGGAGGGTTGGGAGGTGTGCCGGGAGGGGAAGGAGCACCTGCGCCTCGGCCCGGGCTATCGCCTGCTGCGCGTCAGCCACTGTGGCGTGTGCTCGACCGATCTGGCCCGGCGCCACCTGCCGTTCCCGTTGCCGCAGGTGACGGGGCACGAGGTGGTGGCCGCCGACGCTGCGGGGACGCCGCTGGTCGTGGAGATCAACGCCTCCCACGCGGCGCGCGGCTTGGACCACGGGCGCTCTTGCGCCTTCTGCCGGGCCGGCCTGGCGACGCACTGCCCCGAGCGCCTGGTGCTCGGCATCCACGCTCTGCCCGGCGGTTTTGCCCCGTGGCTGCTCGCGCCGGTGGGCGGGGTCATCACCGTGCCGCCGGCGATCAGCCCGGCCACCGCGGTGCTCGTCGAGCCGTTTGCGGCCGCGCTCCACGCGGTCCGCGCCTTGCGCCTGCGCGACGGCGACCGGGTGGCCGTCCTCGGTCCGCGCCGGCTCGGATCCCTCGTCATTGCCGCGCTGGCTGCCTGGCGCGCGCGCACGGGCGGAAACTACGAGATTCTGGCCGTCGCCCGCCGCAACGAGCTGCGCGCGCTGGCGCGCGCCCTGGGCGCCGACGAAGCCGTCGATCCGGAAGGAACCACGGCGCTCCGAGATCTCGCCGAGGTCGTCGTCGAGACCACGGGAAGCCCGGATGGGCTCGGGCTGGCCCTCGATCTGGCAACGCGCGAGGTGCACGTGAAGTCCACCACCGGGCTTCCCACTCTCGGGCTGGCGCATCTCACCGAGATGGTGGTGGACGAGGTGGCGCTGATGCCCTTCCGCGGCGTTCCCCTGGAGAGCGGGTTGCCCTCGCCGCCGGCGCGGCTGGCCGCGGTGCTGGGCAACGACGTCCCCGTCGCGGTGAGCCGTGATCTCGCGGCTCGCGGCCTGCGCGTGCTGTCCGCTGCGGACGCGGCCTCGCTCGCGGCGCTGGTGGCGGCGCAGACGGACGTCCCGTGGCCCGGAGCCGACGTGGCCGTGACCACCTCGTTGGCCGGCAGCGACGCTCTGCTGCGCCCGATACCGTCCGTCGAGCGCGGCATCGTGCGCCCCCGCGGGATCATCCTGGTGGCCGACACCGGTCAGCCGCGCGATCGGCTGCTCGCCGCGGTTCTCGACAAGGGCCTGTGCCTGACGACGACGCGCTGCGGTGACTTCCACGCCGCCGTCGAGGTGCTCGCCGATCCCGCCACGGGCCTGGGTCACCGCCTGGGCGAGCGTATGATCACTCACCGCTATCCCGCTCAGCGTCTGGCCGATGCCTTCGCCGCCGCCGCCGACCGCGCCAGTATCAAGGTGGTGGTGGAGCATGACAGTGACTCACTGAATCAGTGACTCACTGACTCAGTTCGACTTCGTTGGTGTCGATCTTCTCGGGCGTGCGTTCGAGGCGCGGGGTGCAGGTGGCGA
>CAZYMF010000366.1:0-3174 GCA_964648215.1 uncultured Binatia bacterium (SeqCode)
CGGCTTCGCCGCGGAGCTGGGTGGTGATCTCGCAGATCTGGCCGACGCCGGTGGGGCCGATGGGGTGCCCCATGGACAGCAGCCCGCCGGAGGCGCTGACGGCGACGCGGCCGCCGATGTCGAACTGGCCTTCGGAGAGTTGGGCGGCGGCGCGACCGATCGGAGCGAGGCCCATGGACTCGAGGTAGAGCAGCTCCTCGACCGTGAAGGCGTCGTGGAGCTCGACCACGTCCAGGTCGTCCGGCTTCAGGCGGGCGTCGTCGAGGGCGATCTTCGTCGTCTCGCGGGTGAGGGCGGCGTCGAAGTTTTCGCCGCGGTAGACGGTCTCCGAGCGCGCGGCCGACGACAGAACACGAACCGCCCGCGAGGCGTCGAGGCCGAGCCGTCCGATGGCATCGTCGGCCGCGACGATCGCCGCCGCGGCGCCTTCGCCCACGGGGCAGCACTGCAGCCGGGTGAGCGGGCCGCTGATCTGCGGCGGGGCGAGCACCTCTTCGAGGGTGCGCGCCCGCCGGCGCTGCGCGTTCGGGTTGAGCGCACCGTTACGGCTGTTCTTCACCGCCACGAGGGCGAGCTGCTCGGGCGTGGCCCCGTGCTGGTGGATGTAACGGTTGGCGAGCAGGGCGAAGTGGGTGAACGGCAGCAGGCGGCTAGCGACGAGATCGTGAACTCCCGCAGGACCCTGGGGCATGCCGAACCGCAGCGGCTTGTCGACGCCGACGGCGATGGCGACGTCGGCGAGGCCGGCGGCGACGTCGATGCACGCCTGCCGGAAAGCCGTGGAGCCCGACGCCGAGGCGTTCTCGACCTGGGCCATCGGGATGCCGGTGGCGCCGAGATGCCGGTACATCAGCCGGGACATGCCCATCGCGGTGGTCGCCGTGCCGGTGTAGGCGGTCTGGATCTCGCTCCACGCCACGCCGGCATCGGCGAGCGCGGCACGCACCGCGTGCACGCCGAGCGCGGTGTACGGCGTCTCGCTCGCCTTCTGGTAGGGGTGCAGGCCGACGCCGACCACCCACACGGGCCGCAGCTCGCGCAGCGGGCGCATCACGAGGCGCCCCCAACCGGTGCGGCGCCGGGGACCACGGCAAAACGCGGCTCGATGATCTCGTTGCCGTCGTTGTCGGTGCGGGCCACCACCCACTGTGCCTCAACCCTGCGGCCGATCATCTCCAGGTCCGGCAGGCCGATCATGGTGGCGCGGATCAGCGGACCGTCGTCGAGCTGGATCTCCCCCATGGCGAACGGGGCGGAGATATCATTACCGGGGTGGAGGTGCACCGTGGCCACCGAATGCAGCACGCCGGCGGCGGCGATCGGCACGGCCGCGAGCCGGTCGGCGGCGGCGCCGCAGACCTCGCAGCCGATGCCGAGCGGCGGAAAGAACGCGGTGCCGCAGTCCGCGCACCGGGTGCCGCGCAGCACGAGCGCCTGGTCATCGGGATCGTAGAGCCCCGGGTGCGCCGCCGTCTTCATCTTCCCTTCTTCCGGGCTCGCCTCATCCTGGAAGGGGCAGCACAGGCTCCGCCCCGGTCCTCAGAACCAGGCCCAGAATGGCCGCGACTCCTCGGGGGCCGTGGTCAGCTCGACGTGGCGCGCTTCGAGCAGCGTGCCCTCGACGCGGCGCAGCTCGGCGAGGTCGGTGTTGTAGGTGGTCAGCGCCTGGATCTCGGCGGCCTTCGCCTGCGTCAGACGGTCCTGGAAGTCGAGGATGTCCTTGGTCGTCGCCAGGCCGACGTCGTAGCGCGCCTTCTGGTTGCGCAGGTTCTCCTCGGCCAGGCGGCTGGCGATCTTGGTGGCATCGATGCTCTTGAGATCGCTCTCGAGATTGGTGACCGCGCGCTTGACCTCCAGGGTCACGTTCTCCTGGAGCTCCTGCAGGCTGAGGCGCGACTGCTCGAGATTCACCCGCGTCTGGGCGTAGTCGGCCCTGGCGGCGGCGTTGCCGAGGGGCACCTCCAACGTCACACCGGCGCTGTACGAGTAGTAGCGCCCGTCAACCAGGCGATTGAGCGAATCTTCATACGGGCCGCCGAATTGGTTGAACACAGTAATCTGTTGATTAGTGCTCGGGTCAGTCACCTGGCGAGGGATCGCATGACCGCTCAGACCGTTCGTCCCCAGAGACCCCACAGCGTTGAGTCGCGGCAGCAGCTGATTCTCCGCGATCTTGACCTGCATGCCGCTGCTCTGCACGTTGAGCTTGGCGGCGGCCAGCTCGGGACGATTCTGCAGCGCGGTGGCGAGACTCTGCTGCAGATCGATGCGATACGGCGCGACCTTGGGCATGTCCGCCGGCTCGATAATGATCAGCGCATCGGCGTCCTTGCTCTTGGCATTGATGACGGCACGCAGGGCGTCGCGTGCGATCTCGCGCGCGTTCTGCGCCTGGATCAAGTTGGCCTCGCGCCGCGCCACCTCCGTCTGCGCCTCCAGCACGGCGGTGCGCGGCGCCGCGCCAACGTTGAACTTGCCCTCGTTCTGCCGCTGCAGCTCCTTGGCCAGCGCCAGCCCCTGCTGCTGCACGTCGACGTTCTGCTCGGCCTGCACCAGCCCCCAGTACGACTGCTCGACCGACTCGATGATCGAGGCGACCGAGGCCTCGTACTGCTTGACCGCGCCCTTTTCGGCGGTGCGCGCGATACGCACTTGCAGGGTGGTGAAATAGAGCCCGAAGTCACGCAGCAAGGGCTGATTCAGGGACAGCGCCAGGTCGGACGTGTACTGGGGAACCAAACCATAGAACGTCGAGTTCGACAGTAGCCGATTGTTCTTCCACGCCAAAGAGAGATCGCCGCCGGACAGAAGCGTTTTGCGTATGCCGGCCTCCGCGTTCACGTTGTTGTTGATTGTCGTGACCGCACCGAGCAGGACCGACCCGGCCGGACGTACTGATCGGTCCTTGCTCGCGTCGGCGAAAAACGACGGGTCGAAGATCGAGTACGCGCGCCGCACTTGCGTGCGCGCCCCGAGCGGACCGAGGCGGGAGATTCGCAAAGTGGTGTTGTTCGCCAGCGCCAGGGCGATGCAGTCGTCCAGCGTCAGCGCCTGCGGCTTGGTGAGCTCGCGCAGCAGGCCGTAGTGCTCGGTGCCGGTGACGAAGGCCTCGGTGCCGGCGGGCATGTCGTGGCCGCTCCACTGATCGCGCAGCGCCGAGACATAATCCGGGAT
>CAZYMF010000367.1:0-3113 GCA_964648215.1 uncultured Binatia bacterium (SeqCode)
CAGCTCGCGCACCTTGTCGGGGTTCTTCGCCGCCAGGTCGACGTGCTCGGTCGGGTCCTCGGTCAGGTGAAAGAGCCAGTCCTTCTTCGGCCGCTCCGACACCTGTAGCTTCCAGCCGTCGGCGAGCACCGTCTTGTAGCCGCCGGAGCGCCAGAACAGGGACTGGTGCGGTGGTCCGGTTTTTTCGCCGAGTACGAATGGGATCAGGTTCACGCCGTCGATCTTGCGGTCCGTCGGCAGCGGCGCGTGGGCCGCGGCGGCCGCCGTCGGGAAGATGTCGATCTGCGCCACCGGCGAGGTGTAGGTCATGCCGGCGGGAATCGCTGCCGGCCACTTCAAGAAGAACGGCGAGTGCATCCCGCCCTCGAAGAAGGTCATCTTCCAGCCGCGGAAGGGCTTGTTGATGTCGGGGAGGCCGATGTAGTTGGCGCCGCCGTTGTCGCTGCTGAAGAACACCAGCGTGTTCCGCTCCAGGCCGTTCGCCTTCAAGGCGTCGAGAACGCGGCCGACGTTGCGGTCGAGGGCGCGGATCATCGCCGCGTACACGCGCAGCCGGTGGTCCTTGATCTGCGGCAGGGCATCGTAGTCCGAGCGCAGCGCCTGCAGCGGCGTGTGCGGCGCGTTGGGGGCGAAGTAGAGGAAGAAGGGGCGATTGCGGTTGGCCATGATGGCCTTGGCCGCCTCGTTGCCGAGGTAGTCGGTCATGTACTCGGGCGGGCGAAAGCGCTCGCCGCCGTCCTTGCGCACGGCGAACGGCAGGTTGGCCCACAGGAAGACGTCGATCGGGTCGAAGTCCTGCACCGAGTTCACCGCGCGCGGGTCGTCGGCGTCGAGGTACATCGACGCGCCGGGGTAGAAACCGAGGTACTCGTCGAAGCCCTGCGCCTCGGGACGCAGCCGCGGCGTGTCGCCGAGGTGCCACTTTCCAAAACCCAACGTGTGGTAGCCCTGCGCCCGCAGCAGCTCGGCGAGCGTGATCTCCTCGGGCGGCACGCCTTCCTGATCCATCGACGGCACGTCCTTCTCGCGATCGGCGTGGTAGATCGGCTTGTGGATCACGCCGGGCTGGTCCCGTTCCATGCTCGCGACCAAGCGCATGAAGATCTTCGGCGCCGGAGTGAACTCGAAACCGAAGCGCGTGGGGTAACGCCCGGTGAGGATCGCCGCCCGCGACGGCGCGCAGGTCGCGTTGCCGGCGTAGCCCGCGGTGAACAGAACGCCGTCGCGGGCGATCGAGTTTATGTTCGGCGTGTCCACCGCGCCGTTGGCCACGCCGCCGCCGGCGAAGGTCAGGTCGTTGTAGCCGAGGTCGTCGGCGACGATGACGACGACGTTCGGCGGCCGCTCGGCGGCCGGCGCCGCGGGCGTGCTCGGCCCCTGGTCCCAGCTCACCGCGCGGGTCGCGTGGATCGGGTCGATCAGGCGCGACAGCAGGCCGAGGCCGTGCAGCTTGAGATAGCCGTAGGCCTGCCAGCCGCCGACGGCGATCGCCACCAGCACCAGCAGGAGGACGAGCCGCTTCGTCGTCATCATCTCAGCGGAACAGAGGCTCGCAGCCGGTGCCGGCGAGCAGCCCGTCGACGGTCGCGCGGTCATCGCCGGCCAGCGCGCCATAGCCCTCGCGCAGCCAGCGCAGGCACTTGCCCTGATAGGGAAACGGGCGCTGCGTCCACGGCCGGCCGTCGATGACGCACTCGACCTTGTCGGCGCCGCGTTCGAGGGCGGCGGCGTTGGCGAGCAGGAACGGAACGTAGACGCGACCGACCTCGGCCAGCAACGACCGCAGCGTGGCCGGCAGCGCGTCGCGCGCGGTCCAGTCCCCTTCCGCCGGCTCCAGACCGGAGAGGTCCTCCGTCACCTCGACCCACGCCACCACCCGTGGCGCGACCTGGTGCGCGAGCGCGGCGGAGGTCGGATCGAAACCGACGAGCTGCGTGAGCTGGCCGAAGAGGCCGAAGTCGGAGGACGCGGGGCGGCCGCCGAGGACGAAGCGCGAGCCGGTCAGGTGGGCGTCGAGAAGCTGCAGCAGACGCCGATAGCTGTCCTCGATGACGGGCGCGGTGGTCTCGTTCGAGCCGACGACGGCGAGGCGGCCGACCTGACGCTCGGCGAACATCTTGCCGTTGGCGACGGCGTCGCTCTCGGGCTGGTTGGTGCGGAACCACCGCGGCAGGATGGCGGCGGCGTTGGCGACGTCGGCGGCGAAGGCCCACCGGTAGTGGAACATCGCCTTGGTCAGCCACTCGTCGGCGTAGTCCTCGAGCAACGCGTCGATGAAGGCGAGCGCGCCGTCGGGCGGAATCACCGCGCGGCCGGGATAGAGTTTCTCGAGCTCGCGGATGAGCGGTGTCGAGTCGGTGCGCGCCTCGAGGGCGCCGTCGGGCCCCGGCAGGATGAGCTGCGGCAGCAGGTTCACCCGCGGCTGCGGCAGCCCACGGGTTTCGGGCGAGCCCTGGTTGATCCAGGCGTAAGGAATGCGGCGGTAGCGCAGCACGGCGCGCAGCTTGCGGCTGTACGGCGAGCCCGGCGCGCCGACGATGCGCAGTGGTTGATCGATCATCCCCGAAGCCTCCTTTGAAGCGGTGGTGCAGACTTCCAGCCTGTACTTCCCATTGTCACTTGTCCCCTCGCCGTAGCTCGCGAACGAGAGCCAGCACCGTCCGCTCCACCACGGCCTGGGCGCGGCCGCGGCCGAGACCCTGCTCGTTGCGCAGGCGATCCCAGGCCTCGAACGACGTCGCCAGGTCGAGAGCGTCGGTGATCGCTCCCGGCGCGCCCCGCAGCTCCGGCAGCCAGCGCAGCAGATCGGCGCGCAGGCCGCGCACCAGCTCGGCGTGGCGGTCGCGCAGAAACGGAGAGCGCCGGCGCTTCAGATTGCCGGAGCGCTTGTACGGCGCGATACGCTCGAAAAAGGCAACGCGCTGCTGCACCAGCGAGCGGGCACGCGCCGCCAGCGCCCCCGCCGCCCGCCCGCCGAGCAGAAGCGGTACCGCCTCCGCCTGCAGCCGCGCGTCCATCTCGGCGAACAGGCTCTCCATGTCGGAGAAGCGCCGGAACACGGTGCGGATGCCGACCTTGGCCCGCGCCGCCACCTGCTGCGCCGTGGGCTCGAC
>CAZYMF010000368.1:0-3105 GCA_964648215.1 uncultured Binatia bacterium (SeqCode)
CCGACGAACAGCAGTTGCCCCGCTTCGATGCCGAGGTTGAAGGCGAACAGCGACAGCGGAATTTCGTTGGCCGGCAGCCCGATCTGGGCGAGCGCGCCGGCAAAGCCGAGCCCGTGCAGCAAGCCGAAGCTCGATGCCAGGAGCGCCGGCACGGCGCGCCCGGGAGCGTCACCCGAGGCGGCGCGCGCGAGCTCGGCGGCGACCACGACGATGCTGGCGGCGATCAGCACCTCGACCGGGGCCGGCGGCACGTGCACGAAGCCGAGCACCGCCAGTGACAGCGTGATGCTGTGGCCGAGCGTGAAGGCGGTGATCGTCCACAGCAACCGCCGCAGGTCCGGAACCAGCAGCACGAGGCCGAGCACGAAGAGCAGATGATCCAGACCGGAGATGAGGTGCCTGAAGCCCAAGCCGAAGTAGTCGGCGACCACGGCGGTGACGGTGGCGCCCGCCGGGATGGTCATGAAGGGCGCGTCCGGCCGCAGCACGGTCTGAATCAGACGCCCGTCGCGCAGCTCGACGCGCACCAGCGCGTCGGTCTGACGGGCGCGCAGACCGTCCACGCCAACGCGCGCGCCGACCAGGCTGCCCGCGCCGCAGTCGATCTGCCAGCGCTGCGCCGCGGTGCGCGGGGTGACGGTCGACAGCGGCGCCGAGACCGCACGGCAGCGCGCCGGCAGCACCGGTCGCAGCGACCCTACCGGCATCGGCGCTTGGAAGCGCACCTCGATCCGCGCATCGCGCCGCTCGCGCAGCTCCAGCAGCGCGGGATCGAGCGGATGCGCCAGCGCCGACAGCGCACCGAGGCACAGCCACAGCAGACTGGCGAGGATTGTGACAACCCTCACCGCGAGCCCTCGACGCGCGGCTCGTAGAGATACCGCAGCCGCGTCAGCCCCGCCCGTAGATTCCTGGCGGCGCGCTCTTGCCTCAGCGCCAGCTCGACGGTCTCCCGCACCGCGTCGAGCGGCGGCAGCCGTTCGGGCTCGTGCCGGTGGACCCACACGAGGTGCAGCCCATAGGGGGAGGCGAGCGGCGCCGACCAACGGCCCGGCTCCATGGCCAGCACTCGATCCGCGAAAGGCTTGCCGAAGCGCGCGGCGAGCTGGCGGGGGGCGTATGCGCGCAGCTGCTGTCCGAGGGGGAATGGATCGGACAGCTCCACCACCGCCGCTGACGGCGGCCGTCCGGCCAGCGCGGCCGAGGCGGCGGCCGCATCGGTGGCGAGGCGTTCGCGCCGCGTGCTCCGGCTGAAGAAGACGTGGGTGAGCGTGACCGTCTCGGGCTGAACGAAGCGCGCCCGGTGGCGCTGCATGTACTCGCTCACGGCCGTCTCGGAGATCGGCGCGTCACCGGCGTCGTGCTGCAGAAACAGCCGCATCTTCTCGGCGAGCAGGCGGCGAATGACCAGATCGTCGTCGAGGCCGAGAGCGAGAGCATCTTGTTGCAGCTCATCCATGCTGGCGACGGGCCGCAGGGTGACGGCTCGCGCCTTCTCCACCAGGCGCCGGCGCACACTGCCGTCCTTGAAGTCGAGGGCCAGCGCGCGCGCCTCGCGGTAGAGGATCTCCTCCTCGGTGGCTTGTGCGACGAGCGCGCGGAGCTCGGGCGAGCTGGGCGGTGCGCCCCAACGCTGCTCGAAGTCCGACTGCATCGCCCGGATGCGCTCGGCCGAGATGACGACGGGCGCGCGCGCCGCGGCCGGCGCGTCTTCAGCCGCCCGGTGCATCGCGCCCCGCAGCGCGAACAGCGCGGCCCCGATGAGGGCGAAGTGCGCGACCGGATGGCGCGGCACGCGCCGGAGCAGGTGTCGCGGCCGCCGGCTCATCGATCACCGACGCTGGGGCTGTACCAGATCGGCGACGTCCACGCCCGCTGCTGCACCGTCTTCGGCACGGCGTCGCCGCAACACTGCCGGTACTCGAACTCGGTATAGCTGGCGGGAGGCGTGCACACGCCGCCGTCGCAATCGTCGCTGCGGTCGCAGCCGCGCCCGTTGACGCTGGAATTCGTCGAGCTGCACGTCCCCAGCGGCAGGGTGCAATCGACGCCGCGGGCATTGCAGTAATACTGGTTCCACCGACAGCTCGGGTTCTCGAGCACGCGCGCGTAGTAGAAAGCGTGCTGACTCGGGTCGAATTCCGAATCGCTCCACACCGCGCACAACGTCGGTGCGCCGGCGCCGGTCAGTGCGCACGTCTTCAGGTCGACGCCGGCGCCGTTGTCGACATCGCCGGCGATGTCGTAGACGCGGTCGTGCGTGCCGCCGGCGCTGTCTAGCCATCCTTTGACGATCTGGATGCGCTGCAGCGGAGTGCCGCCGTGCCCCGGCCAACCCGGATCCATCATCGCGTCGACCGCGAACCTGGGGGCCTGGCCGGCGTCGCCGCTGGCGCATTCCCCCGCAGGGTCGGGCGCGCCGCTCAGGCAGCCTCCCATGGGCACTCCGTCGGCGTAGCCGCGCGCGGCGAAGCTGCCCGTGTCGCACAGGTCGGCCGGCAGGTCGAAGCCGCCGAAGAAACGCACGATCGGCCGCGTGCCGCTGGTGGCGTAGGTCTCGCGGTTCTTCAGCGCCGTGAAGATCGCATCGCGAGAGTTCTCTTCGGCCCAGGCGACGGTGAGCGCGCCGCCGTTGGTCTCGTAGCCGAGGAAGAACTTCTCGTTGAGGATTTCTGCGGAGGCCGCAAAGCTCTGAATTCCATGCGCGCCGTGCTTGGCGTAGTCGGTTTCCTCGCTCTGCCCCGGCGTGCCGTTGTGGTTGTCCAGGCCGCCGACGAAACCGAGCCGAAAGGGGTTGATGCCGGTCTCGGCCTCGTAGCGAATGCCGGTCTTCAACGCCTCGCGCACGTAGGCCCGCGGCGGCAGCCAGCTCTGGTCCTGTTGCTCCGCCGGCACGTAGGCGCCGTTCAGACGCGAGTAGCTCATGTTCTCGAAGTCGCAGAGCTCGTCCGGCGCATTCGGATCCTGACTCCAGTACGTGCCGGTCACCGGGGAGTAGCGGCATTCCGATTGCCCCTTCACTTGCATGATCTCCACGAGCGGCTCGAGGTCGTGGCGAATCTGCGCCTCGTCGAGGGATTCGGGAATCAGGAACATGCTGCCGCG
>CAZYMF010000369.1:0-3100 GCA_964648215.1 uncultured Binatia bacterium (SeqCode)
AGCAACGGGTAGCGCACCGTGACCCCGGCGAGCTCCGCCATGCCGCTGACCTTGCGCACGTCGTTGTCCGCAATCGCCAGCTTGAGGTCGAGATAGAGCAGCCGATCGAGCTCCGCCGTTCCCGCTGCCGGTCGACTGAAGTGGGCCTCGGCGGTGGCCAGCACCTCGTCTGGACGTACCAGGGCGAGGAATTCCGGCGTCAGCAGCCGCGCCAATGGCTCCGACAGCAACAAGTTGTAGGAGTACATCCGGCGCGGGTTCGGAATGTTCGACCGCCGCACGTAGCGAGGCACGCGGCCCAGCAGCGGTAGCGTGTCGGGCAGCGCCAGCAGCAAGGGGTCCGTCAGCGCGCGCCGAAGTGTGCGCGGCAGCCGCTGGTAGAGGTCGAAGGTCTTGTACGTGGCGTAGCGCTCGTTCCCCCCGAACAGCTCGTCACCGCCGTCACCGGCGAACAGGACGCTCACCCCATGCTCCCGCGCCAGGCGAGCACAGCGATAGGTCGGCAGGACCGAGGCGTTGCCGAACGGCTCCTCGTAGTAGGCGACAATGGCCGGCAGCGCCGCGAACCCCTCGGCCGCCGACAGCGCCCACTCGTGCTGCTCGGTGCCGAACCAGCGGGCGGCAATACGGGCATACGCGAGCTCGCTGTAGTTCTGCTCGCCGTACCCGATGGAGAACGTCTTCGGCGGTCGCTGCGTGATCGCCCCGATCATTCCGGCCACGGTGCTGCTATCGGTCCCGCCGCTGAGGAACGCGCCCACGCGATCCAGCGCCTCTTCCGCCTCGACGTGGCGGCGCACCGCCCCTTCGAGCTCGCCGCGCAGCGCCGTCGCCCACCGTCGCACATCGCCATCGCCGTCGCGCGCGTAGCTCATGTCCCAATACCGCGTGACCCGCGGGCTTTCGCGATCGGCGATCAGCAGGTGTGCGGCCGGCAGCTTGCGAACGCGAACGTACGGCGTACGTGGTGCCGGGATGACTTCGTGCAGCAGGTACTCCAGCATCGCCTGCTGGTCGATCACCCGCTCGCCGCTTGCCGCCACACGGGTCAGGCTCGAGCCGAAGATCAGGCCCGCTTTCGTCTCGGTGTAGTAGAGCAAGCGCGTGGCGAAGCGGTCGACGGCAAGGACCAGCCGCTGCGCGGCGGCATCGAAAAGGGCCAGGCAGAATTGCCCGTCCAGACGGGCCAGGCCTTCCGCTCCGGATCGGCGATACAGCGCGGCGACGATGTCGAGCGGCTGCGACACGCCGAGCTCCGCGGACAGTGCCGCCCGGTTCACGAGATGGGCGGCCCCGGTGACGTGGACACCATGCTCGTCGTGCACACCGCCGGCCCAGCGATCCGCGCAGATCACCGCCCGCTCGGTGCGAACGACGGCGCGCCCTGCCCCCGAGAACGCCGGCGACGCGAGCGTCTCCGGGTCGAGCGATCCCTCCGCCAGGCGAACTATGCCGAACAAGCCGTCCATCGCGCTCCTTCAGACGTGGCTTCGCTTCGCCCCGCTCCGGGTAGACATTGCTCCAGGAGCTCGAGATTCCGCTCCCAGGTGTAGCGCTGTTCGATGAGCTGCGCGGCGGCTTCGGCCAGGCGCTCGCGCTGCGTCGCTGCAGCGAGAAGACAGCTCACCGCCTCGCCCCACTGCGCCGCCGTCGTCGCGACCAGCAGATGTGTCTCCGGCTCCACCGCCAGCCCGGTGGTGGCCAAGGGGCTGGCCACCACCGGGATCCGCATCGCCATCGCCTCGAGCACCTTGTTCTGCACCCCGCGGCCGAGTCGGAGTGGCGCAACATAGACTTGCGCCTGCTCGAAGTACGGGCGGATGTCCGGCACCGAGCCGGCGACACGAAACGCGCCGTCGGACGCGGCCGCTTCGCGCAGCAGCTTGCGCTCCGGGCGGTGTCCGACCGCGAGGAAGCAGGCGTCTTGATGCCGTTGGCGAATCCGCGGCAGCACCTCGCGGGCAAACCACAGCACCGCGTCGACGTTTGGGCGGTAGTCCAGCGCCCCGGTGAACAGCACCGTGGCCGCAGCGCCGGCGTCCGGGCGCCGCGTCGGGCGAAAGTAGTCGGTGTCCACCCCGTTCGGCACCACGCGCACCGCGGCCGCCGCCGGAGCGAAGCCGCGAAACAGCGCGGCCTCGGCCTCGGAGACGAAGAGCACCCGCGTGGCCGTCGTCGCCAGCTCGCGCTCGAACCCTTGCAATCGGTTCCCCTCGAGGCCGTAGAGCCAGCGAAGCGGCGCTCGCGACTCGTCGGCGTACTGCCGCCATTTTGCCGAATCGACGTCGACGAGATCGACGATTCGCCGTTCGCTGCGGCTCGCGGCGAGATACTGGGCCATCACCGACGAAAATGCCCACCCGACGTCGAACCGTCCTCGCGCCGTCGCCCGCTCGACCGCCTCCATCATCGTCCCGGAACGAAAGTACCCTTCGGACAGCGACCGGCCCCGGGCCAGCGATCCCAGTCCACGCAGCAGCGCTGCACGTTTGTCCAACGGCACCAACGCCACGTCGTGGCAGTACTCGCGCAGTGGACCTACCCACCTCTCATCTTCGCGCTCGTCGACGAAGGCGCACAGCGTCACCTCGTGTCGCCGCGCGAGATAGCGCAAATGATGATACGAGCGGATCTTGTCCCCCTTGTTCGGCGGATAGGGAATCCGGTGGGCGAGATAGACGATGCGCATGGTCTCAGGACCGAGGTTCACGATTGCGGTGGCGCAGCGCACCAGGGTTGCCTCCCCTGGACGGGAAGAGGTCTCGATGAGGGAACGGTCGGGCCCGCTGCCTTGCGTTGTTGCCCGTCACCCGCTCCTCGTTTCTCATGGTCGTTCCCGCTCGCGTTCACGTGTAATGCGCCCCAAACCGCCGGATGAAGAACGGCCCCACCCACTTGGTCAGGCCCAGCGGTAACCGGCTCCATACCTGACGGAGCATCTGTACGTTCGGACTGCTCGCCGTGCGCTCGCGCAGCGAGCCGCCATTGGGCAGATGAACGCGATAGCGCAGCGCTTGGGGCTCGAAGCCCCAATGGCACTTGAAGTCGAAGGCGCCCGTTCCCGCCTTGCTGCGGCCGAAGTCGAACTCGCGCAGGCCGC
>CAZYMF010000370.1:0-3087 GCA_964648215.1 uncultured Binatia bacterium (SeqCode)
GTGGGACCGCGACGCCCTTCCCGTAGCGCGGGCTTCGCCCGCAACCCATGTCGGGAATCGGGAGTCGGGCGTGCCCGCTGGCGCAAATCTTCGCGCCGCGCGAAGATTTGCGGAAGTAGTAGATCAGTCGATCGGGCGCTGCCCGTGGTAGCGGGAGCGGGTCTCGTTCGCCATCTGCGCGATGCGTCGCTCCGCGTCCTTGGCCGCCGCCGACTTTCGATTGAGAAGCAGATAGAGAACCGCGAGAACGACGGCGGCGATCACCCCGGCGGGGATCGGATGGGTTTGCGCGTACTGGATAATCGTCTCCATGAGCCTGCTCCTGACGACAGCGTACGTCCGGCCCCGCGGGTTTACAAGCGGAAGTTTCGCGCCGGCGCCGCCCTCCGTATTGACCGCTTTTCATTCCAGCGGACTCCCGGTGAGCATGGCTGGACGGATCGTTGCACCATCCGCGTCTTTGCCGCATACTACGGGCATGAGCACGGAACTGACGGGCGTCGTGCGTGGCAAGACGATCACGCTCGACCACACGGTTCCCCCCCTCGATGGGCGGCGCGTTCGTATCAGGTTGGAAGTTGTTGAAGCCACGTCGGGCGAACTCACGGCTGGCGAACTCACGGCTGAGGAACAACACCGACTGTTGCTCGACTGGGCGGCCAGAGGGCCGCAGGGACCAATCGAGGGCGCGGAGTCATGGCCCGACGAGCCGCGCTGACGCGCGGCGACGTCCGCTGGTATCGGTTTGCCCAGCCCGACAAGCGGCGCCCCGTCCTCGTTCTCGGACACGATTCCTTGCTGCGCTCGTCGGGGGAAGTACCGGTGATACCGTTCTCGACACAGGCGCGTGGCCTGCCCTGGGAAGTTGCGGTGGCACCCGACGAGGGGCTGCGTGTTGCGTCGGTTCTGAAGCCAGAGTGGATTCGCTCCGTCCCGGTCGGCGACATCGGCCCGTGGATCTGTCGGTTCCCGGCGCACCGCTGGTACGAAGTACGGCAAGCCGTCATCGAAGCGCTCGCCCTCGACCTGCCGCTGGAAACCTGAAGGCGGTAGCTCCGCGGTCAGGTGAGGAAAGGCAGTACCCGGCGAACTCGCCGCGTGGGATGCGGGGCATCGTTGGTGCGCCTGTGCGGCCGAGAGAAAAAGTAGCCTGTCCCCTTTTCAGGTGGCACCTTGTGGTCGCGCCCGCCACGCTGATCGTTTTCTTGGACGCCACTGTCCGTCCACGGATGTCGTAGTCGAAGGTGGTCGATCCCGACTCGTCGTCCACCCGGCAGAGCCGGCCTATGCCATAGTCGCACGGCGGCGCGTCAGGATCGGGGTTCGGTGTGGGCGGCTGGTCGTAACTGTAGGAGGCCAGCAGCTTCGCAGGTGACGTAGGCACGGGGCAGTTAGTGGCCGAGGTTGCGGGGCATAGGGACCCATCGGATTGTACATCGTTGGTGAACGTGTATTTGCACTTGAGTTGTGGGGCCCAAAAGGGGGACAGGCTACTTTTTGACTTCTAAATCGTTGATCTTGCGTAGTTTAGAGTTCGGGAAAGTAGCCTGTCCCCCTTTTCGGGCCTCCGTCTTCCAGTCGCCGCTGCCCTGCAGGCTCGCCGATGTGATCGCGGAGGTGGTAGTGGTTTGGGCGGAGGCCGAAGCCGCCGCGAAAGCGAGAGCCGCAGCCATGACCCACAAGCTCCATCGATGCGTGTTCATAGCCTTCCCTCCGATTCCTTAGGTATCAAAGTGCAGATTTGGTCCCCAGCTGATTTGCTGCGGACAGACCCATGCCATCCCTGGAGCGTCTATCGAGCGGGAGTCGGGGTCAGTCGGTCAAACGTGTCCTCGAACCACTTGATCAGGGCTCCATTTAGCTTCGCCGAGTTGCCGTCGATTATGCCCTGTCTCCCCGTTCCGAATAGGAACTTTCCGTTTAGGTAGATGGAGTGCAGCTCCGTCCCCTTACTGCCATAAAAGATCGCGCCCCATCGCAAGTCGGGAGGAGAATCGAGTGGGCTGGTCTTCGTTTTGTCGATCGCTACGAGCAGACTGGCACGCATGGACTGATTTACTTCGACCAGGCGGTTGATTTCAGCACTGCCCGGTAAAAGTTGAGGAGTGAGCGGCACGCGCGTCAGAAGCTTGTAAGGAGCGAAGAGCACTCTGACGCTGGTGACTTTCTGATTGAGCAAATCACTCTTGAGATTGCGCAGCGAGGATTCGACATTGCTCATTTCTTCTCCCGAAGCTTGCAATCCACTTGGGGCAACGACAGCAGCGAACACGAGTAGCAGCACCAGGACTCGCATTTGTCCCTCCATTCAGTAGAGCGAGGTTGGGCCGTGCGCGCGGAACACCTGGCCGAGGTGATCATACCGAACACCTTCGCCGAGGCGCGTGGCCGCCCCAACTTCCCAGAACCTGATTACCCGGAATTCCTCAAGGTTCGTGTAGCGTCCGGCCGGGATGAATGACAACCTGGCCGTCAACCACCTCGGACCTGCTGCATGCGCGAGTTCGTGTCCGAGTCCGAGTGCTGGCGATTGAACCCCACCGTTGGTTGTGACAAGGCCACTTCCCGGATCCCAATTCACCGTATTCGTAACCGGGTTAAAGCTGTCGTTGTTAACCAAGTTCGTCTCGACCGTTAGATCTCCTCGCCCGCCACCTTCCAAGAAGGAAATCATGCGCCCGGTCTCGGGATCTTGGTTCAAGTAAGTAATTGCTTGATCGTAGGACTGAACGTCGCCTTCTACGCCGACGTGCCCACGCTGGGCGCTCATCAGGGGATTCTGTTGTTGCCCAAAAGCACCCGGCTGCCCCGCTGCTTGGCCATCGCCCCCTTGGCCATTTCCTCCTTGGGCGGGTGCCGCCCCAACCTGCGGCCCCTCGTAGAGGTTGTAGAGGCCCAATGCCGTGCTTACCACGCCGATTGAGGCCGTAGCGTACTCACCATGTCGGAACCCTTCGTAGGTATTGTAGCCGCCGGCGCCGACCAATGCGCCGTTGAAGGCGTACCAGCCAGCGGCCCCAGCCGCCTGCGATATGCCGGCCCCAACCACACCGAACCCAACGGCGAAGGCAGCGCTGGTGGCACCCA
>CAZYMF010000371.1:0-3076 GCA_964648215.1 uncultured Binatia bacterium (SeqCode)
AAGGAGCTGGTGGCGCGCGCCGTCCACAAGCTCAGCCCGCGCCGCGACAAGCTGTTCGTGCCCCTCAACTGTGCCGCCATTCCCGGCGATCTGCTGGAGAGCGAGCTGTTTGGACACGTGCGCGGCGCCTTCACCGGCGCCCAGAGCGAGCGTGCCGGCAAGTTCGAGGTCGCCGACGGCGGCACGTTGTTCCTCGACGAGATCGGCGACATGGCCTACGCGCTGCAGGCCAAGCTGCTGCGCGTGCTGCAAGAGGGTGTCCTCGAACGCATCGGCAGCAACAAGCCGATTCGGGTCGACGTGCGCGTGGTGTCCTCGACCAACCGCGACCTGGCCGCGAGCATGCGCAACGGAACCTTCCGCGAGGATCTCTACTATCGCCTCAACGTCTTCCACATCGACCTGCCGCCGCTACGCGAGCGGCGGCAGGACATCGGCGCGCTGGCGGCGTTCTTTCTCGCCAAGCTGGGTGGCGAGGTCGGCAAGCCGGGCCTGTCCCTCGCCGAGGACGCGCGCGCGTTGCTGCAGCGCTACGAGTGGCCGGGCAACGTCCGCGAGCTGCGCAACCTGATGGAGCGCGCCGCGGTCCTGTGCCGCACCGCGCGGGTCGACACCACCCTGGTGCGCTCCCTGCTGCCGTCGGTGGACGCCCCCGGGCCGGAAGAAGAGGAGGGCCCGACGAGCCTGGAGCTGGAGCCGGCGGTCGAGGAGCTCGAGCGCAAGCTGATTCTGCGCGCCCTCGGCGCGGCCTCCAACAACAAGGCCGAGGCCGCCCGGCTGCTGGGGGTGAGCGAGCGGACTCTCTGGTACAAGCTCAAGCGCTACGGGCTGTGAGAAAAGTCGAGAGTCGACAGTCGAGAGTCGAGAGTTCAAGGTCGAGAGTGGGTGGCTGGAGGCTCGACCGTCTGCGCAAGGCTCTGCAGGGGAAGGGTTCCGGCCCTGCAAAGGATTGCAGGCTCTGGCCGGTGGGATCCGGCGTCCGCGCCGCCGGAAGAGTCCGCCGCGGCTGGCCGAGTGCTTGCTGACACCCGCCGTGTTACCGGCACTGCTCGCAAGGGGAGGAACGGCACATGGGTCGGCTGACGGACGTGAGGCTAATTGCCACGGTCCTGCTCATCCTGGGTCTGATGCTCGGCACCGTCGCCTTCGTGTCGGCTGAAGGTGATGCGGGGCAGATCGAGATCCCGATCGAGACCGTGCTCGGCCGCGACGGTCACGACGCCAGTGGCAGCAGCGCGCGCGTGTCGGGGCCGACCTCGTCGAGCCGTACCTCGCGGCCTTCGCGGGCGGCCACGTTGGCGGCGAGGGCGAAGCGGAGCGTCTCCCGGGCGTCGTCGAGCGACTGCGCCGGCTGCCGCCCTGCGATCAATGCGTCGATGAACTCGTAGCCGGCGAGGCGGAAGCTCTCGGCCCAGTCGCTGGGGATGTCGTGCCACGCCCGCGTCTCCCCGTCGCGGTAGAGGACGAGCGCCGGCTCTTCGAGGAGGACACCGGTGCAGCGATTGACCCAGATGATGCCCTCGCTGCCATGGATCTCCATGCGATCGTCGCTGGCGTAGTACTTCGAGCGCACGCGCATGCCGATCGAGGCGATCACCTCCCAGCTGCCGAACTTGGGCACGCCGGCGTACTTCCAGCTGATCAGAGCCGGTCCGTCGTAGACCGCGTCGTCGCCGAAGCGGTTGACGTGGATCCAGGCGTGCACGCGCTCGACCGGCTCGGCGATGAACAGCCGGCCCATGTTGTAGCAATGGTAGCCGTGGTCGAAGCAGGTCGGACCGCCGCCGCACAGCTCCGGGTTCATGCGCCACTGCTGCGCGCTGGCCGGCACGCGCCAGCCGTCGTCGAAGCGGCCCGCGGCCGTCTTGAGGCGCACGGAGAGCGGCGTGCCGATCACGCCGTCGTCGATGAGCTCCTTGGCCTTGACGTGCGGCGGGTAGTGCATGAAGTTCTCCAGCACCCGCACGGTCCGGCCGGCGCTCTTGGCGGCGTCGGCGACGTCGTCGAGCTCCGCCAGGGTCAGCGTCGGCGGCTTCTGCAGCGAGACGTGCTTGCCCGCCTGCAGGGCGGCGACCGCGGCATCGCGGTGGAGGTGGTGCGGCAGGGCGATCTCGACGGCGTTGACGTCGGGATCGCGCAGCAGGGCGTCGATGTCGGTATAGGTCTTGGCGGCGCCCCACTCGGCGGCGCGCCGCCGCGCCAGCTCGGCGTCGCGATCGCAGACGGCAAACACCTCGGCCCGCGGGTGGTCGAGGTAGCCGAGCACCTGCAGGTCGGTGATGCGCCCGCAGCCGATGAATCCCACCCGAACGTGCTCGACCGGTGTGTGCATGCGATCTCCCCTCCTGCCCCCCTATAGCACGAGGGTGTCGACAAATGGCGGCGGGTCCCGACGTCTCCGGGAGAGGGGGCGATGCATGGCGGCAGGGGCGCAATGAGAGGCAACGTGAGGATGCCCGTGCGGCTTCTAGTCCGACCCGCAGAAGGAGTGCATCTGCACCCTGCCGCAGATCCAGCGCTACCGCTCGCGCATCTCCGGGCCGCTGCTCGACCGCATCGACATCCAGGTCGAGGTGCCCGCGGTGAGGTACAAGGAGCTGACCAACCGCGCCGACGGCGAGTCGTCGGCCAGCCGCTTCATGCAGTGGTGGCTGACCGCGCACGTCCGCCGCCATCACCGCCGGCATCGCACCAGCGGCCACCTCTGGCAGGGGCGGTTCAAGAGCTTTCCCATCCAGCGCGACGAGCACCTTCTAACCGTGATCCGCTACGTGCTGCGCCATCCGGTACGAGCGGGCCTGGTCGAGCATCACGCTGAGTGGCCGTGGACGAGCACCCATTTCCCCGACGCGATCGATCCGTGGCCGCTACCGCGGCCGACAGACTGGGAAGAGCAGCTGGCGCGTGCCGAGCCCGAGCTGGCGCCGCATCGCCGCAGCGTCAGCCGCCAGGCTCCGTACGATGATCCGCACTGGCAGTTCCACGCGGCCAACTCGGCGGGACTGGGCAGCACCCTGCGCCCAGTGGGCCGGCCGCGCGAGACGGGAAAACCCTAGCCTGTGTATGTTTCTCACGA
>CAZYMF010000372.1:0-3073 GCA_964648215.1 uncultured Binatia bacterium (SeqCode)
GGACTTGTCGGCCGAGTTACCCATGGGAGAGATCTCCTTCAGCTTCGCGGACCGGGTCAGAGTGAGGGGAAAGAGAGCAGGAACGTTCGCTGATCACGGCGACCCCCGTCGCATCAATCGAACAGATTCGCCAGGTTCTGCTTCATCGTGTCCGCAATATACAACGCCAGCGCCTGAATCGTGTTGGTCGGGTTCACCGCCGCCGCGGTCACGAAGATGCTGCCGTCGACGACGAAGAGATTGCGGACGTCGTGGCAGCGGCCCCATTCGTTGACCACCGAGGTCTTCGGATCCGTGCCCATGCGCGCCGTCCCCATCAGGTGCCAGCCGGCGAACGGCAGCGGCGCCTCGGCGACGGTGTCCCTGGCGCCGGCCGCCTGCAGCACTTCCTTTCCTTTCGCGACGCAGTGGGCGAGCATCTTCCTGCTGTTGTCGCTCAGACGATAGGTGATCTTCGGGGCGGGAATGCCGTCCGAGTCCCGGAGATCCGGGTCGAGCGTCACCGTGTTGCTGGTTTCCGGGAGATCCTCGCAGATCACGACCATCCCCGCCGTCCGGTCGAACAGGTCGGCATAGGCGCGGTGGTGCTCGGCGCCCCAGGGGAGACGGCCCTGCTGCATCGCCCACAGGGCGCCGGAGACCGGCCCGAACCCGCGCAGGATCTCGAACGAGTAGCCGCGCACGAAGTCGCGGGAGCGATCGGTTTCGTAGAACTCCTGGCTCATGATGCAGCACCCGGTCGGCCCCTTGTAGCCTTCGAGCGGCTCGTCGAAGATGCCGGTCACCATGGCATAGGGGTGAAACATCAGATTCTTGCCCACCAGGCCGCTACGATTGGCCAGCCCGTCGGGAAAGAGCTTCGATTTCGAGTTCAGCAACAGACGCGGTGTGCCGATGCCGTTGCATGCCAGCACGACGACGTGGGCCTTCTGCCGCCGCTCGACGCCGTCGGCGTCGTAGTAGATGACGCCGTCGGCCATGCCGTTGCCGTCGACGGTGATCTCGCGCACGCGGCAATGTGTCTTCAGCGTCACCCCCTGCCGCAGCGCCGCGGGCCAGTAGGTGATGTCGGTGCTCGCCTTGGCCCCCTGCGAGCATCCCAGAAGACACGTACCGGCATTGATGCAGGGCGCGCGGCCTTCGTGCTCCTGCGTGGTGATGGCGCTGTCCGACGGCCACCAGTGCCAGCCGAGGCGGTTGAACCCCCGGGCAACAGTCTCGCCCAGCTTGCCGAGCGCCACCGGCGGCAGCGGCAGCTGCTTCGGCGGATACGCCGGATCGCCGGCGAGTCCCGACACCCCCATCCAGTGGGCGTTGACGTCGTAGAACGGCTCCAGGCGCCGGTAATCGACGGGCCAGTCGTCCGCGACCCCGTCGAGCGTCTTCACCCGGAAGTCCGACGGATGAAAGCGGGGGAAATGGGCGGCGTACAGGATGGTGCTGCCGCCGACGGCGTTGAACATCGAGGCCTGGATCGGCGCGCCGCTGTCGTTGACCGGGTAGTCCTCGCGCCGCCCGCGCGCATTCGGACTGAAACTGAAGTCGCCGAACTGGTGCACCTCCCAGTCGGTGCTCATGCCCGGATACGACTCGGGCTTCATCCAGTCACCCTGCTCGAGGCAGAGGATGTTCATTCGCGTCTCCGCCAGGCTCCAGGCGAACGCGGCCCCGGAGGCCCCGGAGCCGATGATCAAAACGTCGACAGTCTCTTCCTTCATCGCATCCCTTTCGCGATCGGTATTAGCGCGTGCCGCGGTCGTGAGTCGAGCGAAACGGCGGCGTCTTGCTGGTTCGGTCGAGTCCTCCCGGGGATGACGTGTTGCCTTGTTGGAGCCACATGCTACCAGTACCGCCATTAGCAACCCCAGCGGACTCGCAGAGGAGAGACGAATGGCACAGACTTCGAGGGATCTCGTCATGGTCGTGACTCACGGCACCGACCACGAGCTGTCATCGGTCGCCTTCACCATCGCCAACGGCGGCATCACGGCAGGGCTGCGCGTGTCGATCTTTCTGACCAGCAGCGGCGTCGACCTGGCGCGCAAGCGCGCCATCGATTCGACGCAGGTGAGCCCGCTCGATCCGCTCGCCGCACTGGTCAAGGACTTTATGGCCCGCGGCGGCAATCTGTGGGCGTGCACGCCCTGCGTGAAGGGCCGCGGCTACACGCAGGAGGATCTGATCGACGGCGTGGTGATCACCGGGGCAAGCAAGATGCACGAGCTGATCGCCGCCGGGGCGGCGACGCTGAGCTTCTAGGGCGCGTGCGCGCCCGCCTCGCGGCGCATCCGCTCGCCGAGCCTGCGGTTCATCCAGGCAATCGCCCAGGGCGCGAGGCGCTTGACGACGTAGGCGAACCACGCCTCGGGCGAGATCGGCGCCACGGCGCGGTTGCGCTGCACCGCCTTCAGGATGTTGTCCGCCACGCGCTCGGGCGGGTAGTTGCGGCGGCGGAAGGCGTCGATCATGCCGTCGCGCAACACCGGCAACGCCTGCAAGCCGCGCATCCGTGCGCTCTGCGTGATCGGCGTGTTGATCACTCCCGGGCAGACCGCGGTCACGCCGATGCCGTGCCGGCCCAGCTCGTCACGCAGGGCCTCCGAGAAGCCGAGCACCGCGAACTTCGTCGTACTGTACGCGAGCAGGGCCTCGCCGGCCACGTAGCCCGCCGTCGACGACAGGTTGATCACGTGGCCGCCGCGCCCGCGCTTGACCATCGCCGGCACGAAGTAGTGGCAGCCGTGGATCACGCCCCAGAAGTTGATGCCCACGATCCAGTCCCAATCTTCCAGGGACGTGTCGAGCATCCCCGCGCCGAGGGCGACGCCGGCGTTGTTCATCAGGATGTCGACCGCCTCGACGCGGGCGTGCACGGCGTCGGCGAACGCTTCCATGTCGTGACGATTGGCGACGTCGACGCATTGCGCGAAGACGTCGCGCCCGAGGGCACGGATCTGCTGCTCGGTCTCGGCGAGACCGGCCTCGTTGACGTCGCAAAGGATCAGGTTGGCACCGCGCCGCGCGAACGCCAGCGCGGTCGCCTTGCCGATGCCACTGGCGCCACCGGTGACCA
>CAZYMF010000373.1:0-1160 GCA_964648215.1 uncultured Binatia bacterium (SeqCode)
TGTCGCCGACCTGGCCGACGGCGCGCGCCTGCGTGCTGTGCCGGCCGGCGACCGGGACGACGATGTCGAGGTCGAGGACACACGGGTAGCGGGCATAGGACAGGTACTGCGCCGTCGCCCACACCAGCGGACGCTGCGTGGTCGCCTCCAGCGCCGTCACCGCCGCCGCCAGGCCGCAGCCGCCGAAGAGGAAGCCGTGACCGGTGCACAGCTTGCGTTCGACCGGGAGATACCAGCGGTTCGGATTGTGCGTCGCTCGGAGTCCGAGAAATTCCTGCGCGTTCATGGCTCTCCTGTTTACCCAGCGCGCAGGGCTCGCGAAAGACCGCCCCGGCCATGCGGGAGACAAGTGCATTCTTGCACCCGGCGCCGCCTCGGATCTAACTGTCGAAAACGACCAAACCGTCGCGGACGGCGAGGCCGCCCTCGTCATTGCACACCTCGAAGCGCACGATATCGCCTTCGGGGGCGAAGAGCCGCACCACAACCTCCGACGGCAGCCGCACCATGGCGCCGAAGCGGGCGGCGATGCGGCGCACGCGCCGCGGGTCGCCGCCACCCGCGGCCACCACGCGCGACACGGCCAGCGCCAGCGTCGCCGTGCCGTGCAGGATGATGTCGGGGAGACCGGCGGCGGCGGCGAAGGCGCGGTCGGTGTGGATCGGATTCCAGATGCGGGCGCACTCGCTGTAGACGTGCGCGAGATTGGCGGCGATGGGCACGGTGATCTCGGTCTGCGCGGGGGCGTCCGCCGCGATCGGCTCCGGCGCCGCCGGGGCGGGGGTCGGTCGCTCCGGACCGTCGACGTCGACGCCGCGGTAGAGCGATCCCATCCACGTGGTGCACACTGCCGCGCCGTCCGTATCGACGGTGTCGAGCCGCATCACCTGGAACGCGCCGGGCTTGCGCCGCTCGACGCCGGCGACGGTCAGGTGCGTCGTCAAGCGATCACCCGCGCGCACCGGGCGGTGCACGTGCAGATCGTGCGTCGCGTGCACCCCGCGCATGCGCTCGAGCGCCGTCAGCCCGTCCTCGGACGGTAGCTGGCGCCCGGCCACGATCAGCGGCCATTCGAGACACACGGGGAACAACGGGTGGGCGACGACGCCCTCGGGGCGGCGGGTGTCGACGTAGCACGGCAGCATGTCGCCGAGCGCCGC
>CAZYMF010000373.1:1260-3057 GCA_964648215.1 uncultured Binatia bacterium (SeqCode)
TGCAGGCAAAACGTTCCCGCGAGTCGGACCTTGTTGCGATCGTCGTGGTGACGACTGTCATCTGCGTGTCGCTGCTGCGGCCGTGGGTGGGAATCGCGGTTCTCGTGGTGGGAGGCTCTCTGTACTTCGAGTGCCTGCGCCGCTGGCCGCATGCGAGCGACGGCACGAGCGGTGGATCGGGCACGGCAGAGCTGCTGTCCGCTTTGCCGGCGAGCTTCACCGTGGTCAATCAGGTTTCACTAGATGGTTACGACATCGATCACCTGGTGGTTGGTCCGTCGGGCGTGTGGGTGGTCGACACCGAGTGGCACAAGGGCGTGGTGGCGGAATCGCCGCAGGCCGTCGAGCTCAACGGACGTCCGTTGCATCGTGACCCGCGCCGCCAGGCCCGGGCCAGTGCCGCGGAGCTCGGCCGATTGATCGAGAGATCGGTCGGCATCCGCTGTCAGGTGCGACCGATCGTGTGCTTCCCGCGCGCCACCGTCCGCACCAACGGCAGCCCGGCCGGGACCTCGGTCGTGGACCGACAGCAGCTCGCGGCTCGCCTGCGGTGCGGCTCCGGGCGCCTCGACCCGGATCAGTACACGCGGATCGCCAGCGCGCTCGTTGCTCTCAAGAACAACGAAGCAGGCGGGCGTCCGCATGTGACCGATCTCCGGTAGTGTCGCGTCTCCCCGCTCCGACTTCCCCCTTTGGAAAAGGGGGACCGAGGGGGATTCGTCCGAATGATCCCGTTCTCAAAATCCCCCCTGACCCCCCTTTTCCAAAGGGGGGAACCCCAACGCTCGAGAAGATCGACACCCCCAGAGGGAGAGGGGGCCCGAGAGGGCAGCGGCGAGATTTTGGACAAATCACTGGGACGGGACGCTAGCGGCCGACGAAGCTCGGCTTGCGCTTCTCGATGAACGCGAGCTGCGCTTCCTTGATGTCCTCGCTCTGGAAGGCGGCGGCCATCAGGGCTTCGCACTCGCGGCGGGCGTCGGCGGCGAGCGGCGCCGCGGCCTCGATCAGATTGAGCGTGCGCTTGATTCCCTTCAGCGCCAGCGGCGCATTCCCGGCGATCTCCTCGGCGAGGGCGTAGGTGGTCGCCTCCAGCTCGGCGCGGGGCACGAGACGGTCGACCAGGCCCATCGCCTGCACCTCGGCGCCGCGATAGGTGCGCGCCGCGAAGAAGACCTCGCGCGCCCGCGCCATGCCGAGCACCTGCGCGAACTGCGCGATGCCGTCGCAGGGATACACCACCCCCAGGCGCGCCGCAGGCATGCCGACCGCGATGTCGTCCGCGCCGATGCGGATGTCGCAGCAGAGGGCCAGGTTCAGGGCGCCGCCGAAGCAGTGACCGTTCACCATGGCGATGGTCGGGTAGGGAAAGTTCTTCACGCTGCCGAGCGCGAGCTCGAGCGGGTTGCCGTCGCGGATCCGCTGCGCCATCTCCGGCGTCACGTCCGTCGGGATGGCGAGGATGTCGTAGCCCGAGGAGAAAGCCTTCTCCCCGGCCCCCGTGATCACCACGGCGCGAATCTCGTTCTCCCGCGCCCATCCTGCGAGCGTCTCGTGGAGCCGGAGCAGCAGCTGCGGCGACAGCGCGTTGCGGCGCTCGGGGCGGTTGAAGCGCAGGATGCCGATGCTCTCGCGTTTCTCGATCAACAGCTCGTTGGTCTCGTCCATTGCTCCACCTTCTCCGGTCAGCTCACTTCGCCGGCTCGATGCCGCTGAGAATCAATGCCGGTGAGTTAAGCAGTGCCGTGCCCAGCGCGCACCCTTCGAGACGGCGCCTGGACAGATGGCGCCTCCTCA
>CAZYMF010000374.1:0-3006 GCA_964648215.1 uncultured Binatia bacterium (SeqCode)
ACCGGGGGCAGCCCTTGAAACTAGAACCAGCCTGAGCCAACTCGCGTTTTTCGATCCGCGGGGCGCTCAATCGCCGCCGCCGAGATCCCGCCAGAATTGCCACTCGTCCGGGTTCATCTCCTCGCGTTTTCGCCGGGCGAGCTTGTCGAACTCCTCGCGGCCAAGGACACCGGGCCATACGCGTTCGCCGGTTTCCTCGTTGTACAGAGAGATGCAGCCGTTGGGGCAACCCCACGCGGCGAAGAGTATGTCTTCCGGCGAGTCCCCCTTGGCGTCTCTCACCGCGCAGCGCAGTTCCTTGTCGACGTCGAACGTGCCGTCCGCGCGCTCGCGGCAGAGGCCGTCGCCAACGCAGCGCTCCCGATCGACCACGATTCTGTAGCTCGGCATCGCCATCACTCCTTCCGCCGGTGCTCCGATCGGCTCTGCAAAGGAGTCCGGCAGCTCCTACTCACGCGTCAACGCTCCGCTCGACGCTGACAGACCCTAAAATAGCAAATGTCGTGCGGGATGGTCAGCCGGGGTGCCGCGACCTGGTGCGTACACAATGGGCCGATCCGTGCTATGGTGTCGCCAGGTCAGGAGCCAGCATGCGGTTCGCGCGCATCACCATCGACTCGAATCAAATGGACGGCGTCCCGTGCATTCGCGGGCTGCGCATACCCGTCGCTACCGTGGTCGGGATGATTGCCGACGGGATGGCCGAAGCGGAGATCCTGCGCGCTTATCCCGATCTCGAGCCCGACGACCTGCGCGAAGCGCTGCGCTACGCCGCGGAGGCTGTGCGTGAACGCGAACTGCCGCTCGTGAAAACCGCTTGAGGTTCCTCGTCGACAACGCGCTGTCACCCGAGGTTGCGACCGGTTTGCGTGGCGCGGGGCACGACGCCGTACACGTACGGGACTATGGCCTGACGCGCTCGGCGGATAGCGACATTTTCGAACGTGCCGCTGCGGAAGGTCGCGTGGTCGTGTCAGCCGATACCGACTTCGGTGCGCTACTCGCGCTGCGCCGCGAGAAGAAGCCGTCGGTGATTCTTTTCCGCCGAGCTGGTCAACGTCGCCCTGAGGCACAGGTCAAGCTGCTGCTTTCCAACGTGGCGAACGTCGCGGAGGCGTTGGCGGAAGGCGCGGTCGTCGTGTTGGAGGACTCGCGCGTGCGTGTTCGAATGCTTCCGATCGGGGAGTAGGCCCGACGCTGAGAACCAGCCGCACAAACGCGCCGTAGCCGATGGCGCCTTTGCGGCGCGCGGCATTGGCGCCGCAGGGATCGGAACGCCGGCGGGGCTCACGCGTCCGGCCGTCGATCCAGAAAGATCGCGATGGCGTGGAAGGTGGCGAAGGCGTCGCGCGCCATGTCGTCGTCCCACGCCTGCGGCCAGGTGCTGGCCTTGGCGATGACCACCTGGCTCCTGGCGTTCACGTAGATGAACTGGCCGTAGACGCCTTCGGCCGCAAACGTGCCGTCGGGCTGCGCCCACCACTGATACTGGTAGCCGACGTCCGACGGCGGCTCGACCTTGCCGAAGGCAACCTGCGGGGCGCTCGGGATCGTGGCCGCTGCCACCCAGCCGGCCGGAAGAATTCGTTGCCGGTTCCAGACGCCGTCCTGCGCCATGAGCTGGCCGAAGCGTCCCCAATCGTGCAACGCCATGTTCAGGCAGCATCCGGTCATCTCCATCCCGTCCGGGCCTTCACGATCGAGCACCCACGTCGCGTCGTGTTCCATGCCCAGCGGCTCCCACAGCTTCTCCTGCAGGTAGCGGGACGGACAGCGGCCGGTCGCGTTGCGCACGAGCCAGCCGAGAATCTGGGTCTCCGCCGTGTTGTAGTTGAACACCGTTCCGGGCGGGTGGTGGCGCGGGTAGGACGCGGCAAGCAGGTTGGCGCGCTTCGCGTTCGTCATCATCGACGAGACCAGGAAATCGAAGACGTCGGAGCTCCCGTTCTCGTACACCTCGGAGAACGCGACACCCGACGACATCTGCAGCGCCTGCTCGATCGTCACGTCGTCGTACGCCGTGCCGGCCAATTCGGGGATGTATTTCACCAGGCGGTCGTGCACGCTGTGAATGTAGCCGTCGCCGATGGCGAGCCCGACGAGGGTGGAGGTGAACGATTTGGCGACCGACCACGAGGTGAAGCGCGTGGTGGCGTCGGCGCCTTCCGCGTAGCGCTCGAATACCACCGCGCCGCGATGCAGCACGAGCATGGCTCGGGTCTGGTTGCGGGCGAAGAACCGGTCGAGGTCCACCGCCGCATCGCCGCGGGCGGGGCTGAACTGCACCGGCATGTCACGCCCGCGCGGCAGCGGGCCCGCGTCGGCGCGACGCGAGATGGTGCGGGTCGGGAAGAGCTCCGACATGTGCTGGAAGGTCCAGGCGTGATTGGCCGGCTCGAAGGCCGCCCGTCGCGCGTAGAGCGTCGGCGCGCGTTGCAGCAGACTGCACGAGAGAACAAGTGCGAGGGGAAGCACCGCCAGGGCTCGCAACCGCCACATCGCTGGCCGGTTACCAGAGGGGCTGCGCCGGTGCAAGGCGGCTGCGCGACCATATGGCGGGTGAGACGGCGCGCGCCATGGTCGGGTTGCGACGATTCAATGGAGACCCCGTGCGGGATCGGACCTCCGTAAGCACGCGCTACGCCGGCTTGATGATGCGCAGGCGCGGGAAGTACGCGCGCAGATAGCCGCGATCGATCGCGGCTATCTGATCTGCCTGCCGCTGGGCGTGCGCCCCGATGAGGAAGTCCGGAATCAAATGCTCGCGTGGGCCGCCCTTGCGGCGGTAGTCACGAAAGATGCGCCCGGCGAGGCAGGCGGCGTCCAGAACCGTCGCGCTGAAAGCAATGCCGAGGCCGCTCAAGCTCTGGTGGAACTTCCGCTCGTCCAGCAGCAGCGCGAAGAACTCTGCCGCCACCACATCGCAGATGACCAGGTCGCCGTCTGCGCGCGCGGCAGCCAAGAGATCCGTCCATCGGTGTGCGTCGGGCTCGCCCTTGGCGATGG
>CAZYMF010000375.1:0-2993 GCA_964648215.1 uncultured Binatia bacterium (SeqCode)
GCTCGCCAGGCAGGTCGACCTGAGTGTGGAGACGCTACGTTACTACGAGCGGCGCGGACTCATCGAGCCGCAGCACCGCAGCGAGGCCGGCTATCGCCTGTATCAGCCGGACGTGGTGCGGCGGCTGCGTTTCATCCGCCGCGCCCAGGCGCTCGGCTTCTCGCTGGATGAGATCGCCGACCTGCTGGCGCTGAGCGCCAACCCGGACGCCAGCGCCGGCGAGGTCAAGCAGCTGACGCAGGCCAAGATCGACGACATCGAGCAACGCATCCGCGATCTGGAGCGCATGCGGCAGGCCTTGTCCGGGCTCGCCGAGCACTGTCCCGGCCACCGCACGACGACCGCCGAATGTCCGATTCTCAGCGCCCTGAACGGAGACGACCAGTGACGCAGGATACCTCCCAGCCGGCCGCCGCGGCCGGAAATGAAACCTTCAAACAGGTCCAGTTGAAACAGCTCGAGCTCGGGGTGCAGGGCATGACCTGCGCGTCCTGCTCGTCGCGCGTCGAGCGCGCATTGACGAAGCTGCCCGGCGTTGCCGAGGCCAGCGTAAATCTGGCGACCGAGCGGGCGAGCCTGCGCTTCGATCCGGCCGAGCTGCGGCCCGACGCGATCGTCAAGACCATCACCGAGACCGGCTACACGCCGCTCGTCGAGGACTACGAGATCGGCGTCGGCGGCATGACCTGCGCATCCTGCTCGGCCCGCGTCGAGCGCGCGCTGGCGAAGCTGCCGGGCGTCATCGAAGCGGGCGTGAATCTCGCGACCGAGCGGGCGACGGTGCGCTACCTGCCGGCGATGCTGACCCCGGCCGGGATCGCCCAGGCGATCACCGATGCCGGCTATGAGCCGCGCCCCCTGGCCGACTCCGGCGTCGAAGCGGACGCCGACCACGCCCGCCGCGCACAGCAGCGCGCGATGCGCCGCGACCTGTGGCTGGCCGCCGCACTGAGCCTCCCTGTCATCCTGCTGGCGATGGGGCCGGGTATCGTCCCCGGCCTCGCCGGCGGGTTGCTCGCCCTCGCGCCCAAGATGGTTTGGAATTGGCTGCAGGCGCTCCTGGCCACAGCCGTCCTCCTCGGTCCCGGCCGCCGTTTCTTCCGCCCTGGTCTGATCGCCTTCTGGCATCTGTCGCCGGACATGAACAGCCTGGTCATGACCGGCACCGGCGCCGCCTGGGCCTACAGCCTCGCCGTGCTGCTCGCGCCGGCCTTCTTCCCGCCCGAGGCGCGCAACCTCTATTTCGACTCCGCAGCGGTGATCGTTACGGTGATCCTGTTCGGCAAGTACCTCGAGGAGCTGGCGAAGGGCCGCACCTCGAGCGCCATCAAGAAACTGATCGGCCTGCAGGCGAAGACCGCGCGCGTGCTGCGTGAGGGCGCCGAGGTCGAGGTGCCGGTCGAGCAGGTGCACGCCGGCGAGCTGCTGGTCGTGCGTCCCGGCGAACGGATCCCGGTCGACGGCGAGGTGCGCGACGGCAACAGCCACGTCGACGAATCGATGCTGACCGGCGAGCCGGTTCCGGTGGCGAAGCGTGCCGGGGATCGCGTCGTCGGTGCGACCATCAACCAGCACGGGGCGCTGCGCATCGCGGCGACCGAGGTCGGCCGCGACACCGTGCTGGCGCAGATCATCCGCATGGTCGAGCGGGCGCAGGGCTCCAAGCTGCCGATCCAGGGTCTCGCCGATCGCGTGGTCCGTGTGTTCACGCCGCTGGTCATGCTGATTGCGGCGATCACCTTCGGTGTGTGGCTTGCCTTCGGCCCGCCGCCGGCGGTCACGCTGGCGCTCGTCAGCGCGGTCGCCGTGCTGGTGGTCGCCTGCCCGTGCGCGATGGGGCTGGCGACGCCGGCCGCGATCATGGTCGGCTCCGGCCGCGCCGCCGAGCTCGGGGTGCTGTACCGCAAGGGCGAGGCGCTGGAGACGCTGTCCCATGTCGACACCCTCGTCTTCGACAAGACCGGGACGCTGACGGAAGGCCGCCCGCGCCTGACTGACCTCGAGAGCGTCGATGGCGATCCCGCCGGCGCGCTGGCGATCGCCGCCGCGCTGGAGACGCACAGCGAGCACCCGCTTGGCGCCGCGATCGTCGCGGCAGCGAAGGAGCAGCAGCTCGACCTGCCGGAAATCAGCCAGTTCACGGCGCTGCCCGGCTATGGTGTGCAGGCCACGGTGAACGGCCACAGCGTGCTGCTCGGTGCCGACCGGCTGCTGCAACGGGAACGCATCGCAACCGCCGGGCTGGCCGACCGGGCGCAACGCCTGGCCCGCGAAGGCCGCACCGCGATCTATCTCGCGGTCGACGGCAAGGCGCGCGCGCTGCTCGCGGTCGCCGATCCACTCAAACCCCAGGCGCCCGCGCTGATCCAGGCGCTGCACCAGCGGGGGCTGCGTCTGGCCATGATGACCGGTGACGGCTGGCGCACGGCAGAGGCGATCGCGCACCGCTTGGGCATCGATGAGGTCCAGGCGCAGGTGCTCCCCGACGGCAAAGCGGCCGCGGTCGAGGAGCTGCAGCGCGCCGGCCGCCGGGTGGCGTTCGTCGGCGACGGCATCAACGATGCGCCTGCCCTCGCCCAGGCCGAGGTCGGCATCGCCGTCGGCAGCGGCACGGACATCGCCATCGAGGCGGCGGACGTCACCCTGACCCGCAATGACCTCGGCGGTGTCGTCACCGCGCTCGACATCGCCCGCCACACGCTGCGCACGATTCGCGGCAACCTGTTCTGGGCGTTCTTCTACAACATCCTGCTGATCCCGCTCGCCGCCGGCGTGTTTTACCCGACGTTCGGGCTGCACCTGCACCCGATGGTCGCCGGGGTGGCCATGGGCTTCTCCAGCCTTTTCGTCGTCACCAACAGCCTGCGGCTGCGGCGGCTGCATCCGGTCGAGCTCGGCGGGCGCCCCGAAGGGCTGCCGGACATGCCGCTCGCGGAGCCCGTCGCCGCCGCGTAAGCCGCGGGGCGGGAGCGCCACTCACCTCAACCTCAACC
>CAZYMF010000376.1:0-2985 GCA_964648215.1 uncultured Binatia bacterium (SeqCode)
ATAGTCGATAGTCGATGGAACGACGGACCCCTCGATCAGCGACTGTGAACGATCGACTGCCTCTCGATCAGCGCACCCCCGGCAGCGGCAGTGTGCTTGCGGCGGCGCCGGCGGGACCGAGCGCTCCGGTCTGCGCCAGCTCCGCGGCGACCTCGGCGAGCGCCTCCTGCAACACCCTGGCGATCGTGTCGATCTGCGCCGGCGTGACGATCAGGGGCGGACAGACGACGATGGTGTCGGCGCTGGCGCGCACGATCACGCCGCGGCGCAGGGCGGCGGAGCGAATCCGCCACGGCACCCGGGCCGCTTCCGGGAACGGCTGCTTGCTCGGCTTGTCGCACACCAGCTCGAGCGCGGCCATCAGGCCGGCGCAGCGGACCTCGCCGACGAGCGGCGACTGCGCCAGCGCCTGCAACCGCTTGGCGAAGTGCGGCGCCTTCTTGCGCACGGCGGGGAGCAGCTTCTCCCCTTCGATGATGTCGAGGTTGGCCAGCGCCGCGGCACACGCCGCCGGGTGCCCCGAGTAGGTGAAGCCGTGATGGAGCGAGAAGCCCGGCCCGGCCTGCAGCATGGCCTGGAAGATCTCCTCGCGCAGGAGGACGCCGCCGAGCGGCAGGTAGCCGCTGGTCACCGCCTTGGCGAAGACCAGCATGTCCGGGATTGTCTTCCAGCGCTCGATGCCGAACCAGGTGCCGAGACGGCCGAAGCCGGTGATCACCTCGTCCACCACCATCAAAATGTCGTGCCGGTCGCAGATCTCGCGGATGCGCTCGAAGTATCCCGGCGGCGGCGCCACCACGCCCCCCACCCCCTGCACCGGCTCGGCGATGAAGGCGCCGATGCGATCGGCGCCCTCGCGCTCGACGAGCCGCTCGAGCTCGTCGGCACAGGCCAGGGCGCACTGCGGATAGGTCAGCCCGAGCTCGCAGCGGTAGCAGAACGGCCGCGCCATGCGCAGCACCCCGGACATCATCGGCTCGTAGTAGTGATGGAAGGCGGTCATCCCGGTCAGGCTGGCGGCGCCGGTGGACGAGCCGTGGTAGGCGCGGTTGAGCGCGACGATCTGGATCTTGTCCGGCCGGCCGCGCAGTCGCCAGTAGAGTCGCACCAGCCGGATGACGGTCTCGTTGGCCTCCGACCCGCCCGAGGTGAAGGTCACCCGCGTCAGCCCCTTGGGGGCCAGGCGCGCCAGCCGCGCCGCCAGGCGAACGGCCGGCTCCGAGGAGAAGCCGAGCAGCGTGGGGGCATACTCGAGAGTGCGCATCTGCCGCGCCACGGCGCGCGCCACCTCCGGCCGGCCGTGACCGATGGCGACGTTCCACAGCGAGGCGAGGGCGTCGATGTAACGGCGGCCGTCGCTGTCCCACACGTAGACGCCCTTCCCCTTCACCAGTCGCACGGCGCCCTCGCGGTCGATCACCGCCGGCGAGGCGAAGGCGTGAATGAGATGGGCGCGGTCGGCACGCTTCAGCTCGGCGTCGGCGCGCGCGGCCGCAGCCCCTCGGCGAGCCTTGGCGGAGCGGGTAGCGGCAGGGGACGTCTTCATGGGCAAACCTTTCAGACTCGCGCGACAATCGGCATCGGGCGCCGGCGAACGGCAGCGGCTTCCGGCCGCGGCGCTCAGTGTTTGGCCGGCTCGGTGGGCTTGAGCAGCGGCAGGATCTCGACCTTGGCCTTCTTGCGCAGCTCCGCCACCAGCTGATCCTGCTTGCTTCGCTTCGCTTCGTCGCGCAGCACCGCGGTGATCTCGCCCTTGACCTCGGCCGGAGGCGAGTAGCCGGCGTCACGTTGCGCGGTGACCTTGATGATGTGGAAGCCGTACGGCGTTTGCACCACACCGCTCAGCTCGCCGGGCTTGAGGGCGAAGGCCGCTTTCTCGAAGCTCGCCTCCATGGTGTCGCGGGAGAAGAACCCGAGGTCGCCGCCGCTCTTGGCGGTGGCCGGATCCTGCGAGTGCTGGCGGGCCAGGGCAGCGAAGTCGGCGCCCTGCTTCAGCTGCTGCAACAGAACCTCCGCTTCCTTCTTCGCCTTCTCCTTTTGCGCCGCCGAGGCGCCCGCGGAAACGCGGATCAGGATGTGGCTGGCGCGGATCTCCGCGGGATGTTTGAACTGCTCGCGATTCTCGTCGTAGAAGCGCTGGATCTCCGCGGGCTTGATCTGGATGTCCTGCCAGACGGTCTGCTCGAGCAGGCGGTTGACCGCCAGCGTCTTGCGCGTGTCGCGGCGCAGGTCCTCGGCGCTCATGCCGCGCCGTGCCAGCGCCGCATCGTACGCCTGGGCCGAGCGGAAGCGGGCGCGGTTGCGGGCAATGGCGGCATCGACGTCGGCGGCGCTGATCTTCACACCGCGCCGTTCGCTCTCCTGGTAGAGCAGCTCGAAGGCGATCAACGAGTCGAGAGCGGCGCGGGTGATCTGCTCGACCTGCTTGTCATCGGGTGGTTTCTCCTGATTGTTGGCCAGCGCCGTCACTACCTCGCGCACCGACTCGCGCGAGATGACGACGCCGTCGACCCGGGCGGCCACCTCGTCGGCCGCGGGAGAGGCCGCCAGGCTCGCTGCCGGCAATGCCAGCGCCAGCAGGGAGGCGAGGAGACCGAAAGACCGGGAGGGGAGCACCATGGGGCTGACGTAGCCCAGCCCTCCGGTACAATCAAGGAAGCGAGCGCCCCCGGTTTCGCTGGTGACAGGGCGCGAACCAAGGTGTTATAGACGGCGCGTCAACCATGGGGGGAGCGGAGCGTCATGGGAACGATCAGCGACCTGAGAGCGCGACGAGCGGCCAACACCAAGGGTGCGGCCGGTCGTCTCGTGACCTGCGCCCAGTGCGGCGAGCGACACCCCATCATCCGCCTCGCCGACGGCAGTCTGAGGTGCGTCACCGCCTTCGCCGACGGCGAGCGCTGGTTCTGCCGCAACCGCGGCTGCCGGGCCGCTTGGCTGGCGAGCAACGACGCCGCACCGAAGTGACGGGAGGCCGCTCTCCAT
>CAZYMF010000377.1:0-2957 GCA_964648215.1 uncultured Binatia bacterium (SeqCode)
CGCTACTGCCTCGAGCAGGCCGGCATCAGCGCCGCCGACCTCGACTACGTGGTGTTCTACGAGAAGCCGTTCGTGAAGTTCGAACGCATTCTGACCACCGCGCTGCAGGTGGTGCCGAAGTCGTGGAAGGTGTTCGGCGACGCCATGGCCACCTGGCTGCTCGACAAGCTGTGGGTCAAGAACCTCATCAGCAAGGAGCTCGGCGTTCCGACCTCCAAGGTGCTGTTCAGTCAGCACCACCTCTCCCACGCCGCCAGCACCTTCTTGTGCTCGCCGTTCGAGGACGCCGCCATCCTGACCATCGACGGCGTCGGCGAATGGGCGACGGCGACGATGGGACGCGGTCGCGGCACCGACATCCAGCTGTTGCGCGAGATACGCTTCCCGCACTCGGTGGGGCTGCTGTACAGCGCCTTCACCGCCTTTCTCGGCTTCGAGGTGAACGAGGGCGAGTACAAGGTGATGGGCATGGCGCCCTACGGCGAGCCGCGTTACGTCGACAAGGTGCACAAGCTGATCCAGGTCGGCCGCGACGGCAGCTTCTGGCTCGACATGGACTACTTCTGCTTCCACCACTCGTCGCACCAGACCTACAAGCCGAAGTTCACCGAGCTCTTCGGCCAGCCGCGTGATCCGTCCTGGCACTTCTTCACCGAGGGCTCCGGCTATCCGTCGTACTTCGAGCCCAAGCCCTCGAACTACAAGGAGCTGGCGACGAAGAACCAGTACTACGCCGACGTCGCCGCCAGCATCCAGCAGGTCACCGAGGAGATCGTTCTCGGGATGGCGCGGAGCCTCCACGAGGAGACCGGCAGCGACAAGCTCTGCCTCGCCGGCGGCGTGGCCCTGAACAGCGTCGCCAACGGGCGGGTGCAGCGGGAGACCCCGTTCAAGCAGGTCTTCATCCAGCCGGCGGCCGGCGACGGCGGCGGCGCGCTCGGGGCGGCCATGTACGCCTACCACTGCGTTCTCGGCAAGCCGCGCACGTTCGTCATGCGTCACGCCTACTGGGGCAAGGAGTTCGGCGCCGGCCCGATCAACGATTTCGTCCGTCACAGCGGCGCCCCGCACCAGACCTACGAGAACGAGGACCAGCTTCTCGACCGGGTCGTCGAGGAGCTCATGGCGGGGCACGTCATCGGCTGGTACCAGGGACGCTTCGAGTGGGGACCGCGCGCTCTCGGCGCGCGCAGCATCATCGCCGACCCGCGCCGCAACGACATGAAGGAGATCGTGAACGTCAAGATCAAGTTTCGCGAGCCCTTCCGCCCGTTCGCTCCGTCGGTGCTGGCGGAATCGGCCGAGCGCTACTTCGATCTGCCCGATGCTCCGTCGCACTACCCGGCTCGGTTCATGCTTTACGTCGTCGACGTGAAGGACGGGCAGGGCGAGGTGCTGCCCGCGATCACCCACGTCGATGGCACCGCGCGGCTGCAGACCGTGCACAAGGCCGAGAGCCCGCGGTACTACAATCTGATCGAGCGCTTCGGCCAAGCGACCGGAGTCCCGGTCGTCCTCAACACCTCGTTCAATCTCAAGGGCGAGCCGATCGTCACCACTCCGGCCAATGCCTTCAGCACCTTCCAGCGCAGCGGCATGGATTGTCTGGTTCTGGGCAACACCGTGGTCTCGAAGGCGTAGCGGCCGAGCCGTGGGGCGAGGACGGGAGCTCTTCGCCTGGGTGCTGCTGATCGCGTTCGGCGTAGCGCTCGGGCTGGGGACGATCGAGATAGGCGTACGGGCGCTGCACCTGGTTCCCGACCGATTCTGGCAGGGGGACGGCGAGCTGGGTTGGAAGCACATTCCGGACAAGACCGGTTGGTGGACGCAGGAAGATCGCGAGTTCACGGTCCCGATCCGCATCAATCACCAGGGGCTGCGCGACGTCGAGCACGCGTACGACAAGCCCGCGGGCAGCGAGCGGATCATGCTGCTCGGCGACTCGTTCGTCGAAGCCTTGCAGGTGCCGTTGCAGGACACCCTGGCGCGGCGCCTGCGGCAGGACCTCGGAGCGCATGTCGAGGTCATCGGCACCGGGGTCAGCGGTTACGGCACGGCGAGCGAGTTGCTGTACTTCGAGCATGCCGGCATGCGCTACGACCCGGACCTGGTCGTCTTGGTCTTCTACCCGGGCAACGACGTGAAGAACAACAGTCCGACCCTCGAAGACGTGCTGCGCCCGGTCTACGACGCCCAAGGGCGCTTGCTCCGGGTCGAGCAGCCGGCGGGTCTGCGCGGCGGCCTCTCGCAGAAGCGCAAGGGCTGGCGGACTCGCCTGCGGTCCTACCAGTACATCCGGCAATTGCTGCTTCGCCATCCCGAGCTGGCTGCGCCTTTGCATCGCATCGGCCTGCTCCGCGCCACCGGGCCGCGGCAGGCGCCGGAGCGCGACGGTATCCCGGTGGACTACGGGGTGTTCGCCCGAGAGCCGGACACGGAATGGCAGAAAGCTTGGCAGCATACCGAGGACCTGCTGGCTCAGCTTCGCGAAGCCGTAGCCGCCCGACATGGGCATTTCGCGGTCATGGTGATCCCGACACGCTACGAGATTTATCCAGCTTGGTGGCAGGAAACCCTCGAGGCCTACCCGGCCATGCACGGTCGCTCGTGGGATCTGAGCGCGCCGCGCAAGCGTATCATGGCCTGGTGCCGAGCGAACGCCGCGTCCTGCCTCGACCTGTTCCCGGCCTTCCGCGCGGCGGCGGCCGGGGCGGCGCCGCTCTACTTCCACCATGACGGTCACTGGACGGCGGCGGGACACGCCGTGGCCGCCAAAGAGCTGGCCAAATTTCTGCGCCAACAGCGGCTAGTCCCGGCATCTTGATAAGGGAGAGAAAGAAGATGAACTTCGTCGAGGGTCTGCGCAATCGCTTCGGCATCGCCGGGGAGCTCCTGGCCTTTCTGTGGCACAGAAAGCTCTGGTGGATGATTCCGATGGTCTTCGTCCTGCTCGTGTT
>CAZYMF010000378.1:0-2940 GCA_964648215.1 uncultured Binatia bacterium (SeqCode)
GGCCTGATCGGCCTGGTCGGCGGCACCGACGTCGAGGCGCGCTGTGCCGCCCTGCTGGTCCTGACCCATCTCGGGGCCGACGACCCCAAGGCGGTGAAAGCGGTCGGCGATGCCCTCGAGGCGAAAAACGTGGTCGTCCGCGACTTCGCCGTCGGCTACTTCGAGCGGGTCCGGCCGCGCGACGGCGTCAGCCACCTCGTACCGCTGCTCGACAGCGAGGACGACGCCGTCCGGCACCGCGTGGTCGCCATGCTCGAGCACTACGGGCAAGCGGCCGTCTCCGCCGTCAAGAAGCTCGCTCGGGACGGCCCGCGGCGCCGTCTCAACGCCGTCATCGACCTGTGTGCCCGCGTGCGCACCGCCGCCGCGCTGGATCTCCTGTTCCAGGCCATCGGCGGCGAGGATTTCGACAACAGCCGCGCCGCCTGCGATGCCCTGATCGCCGCGGTTCCCGCGCTCGACGCGCGGGCGGCCGCCGATCTGTTCGTCCGCACCGAGCAGCTCGCGGCGAAGGGACAGCGCACGGCCCTCGTCGGCGCCACCAAGCTGTTCGGCGCCCTGGCGCAACCGAAGGCGCGCAAGCGGCTGCTGGCCCTGCTCGACGACGAGCAGCCGCAGGTGGTGCGCACGCACGCGCTCGGCGCCCTGGTGCAGTGCCTGCGCGGGCAGACGCTCACCGCCAACGAGATCGGCGCGCTGCTGCCGCTGCTCGAAGAGGACGACGAGGCCGGCATCTTGCGGCCGGCGATTCACCTGCTCGAGGATCAGGCCCTCGACCGCAGCTATCTGCCGCAGCTCAACCGCCTGGCGGAGAGCCCGCAGCCAGTGGTCAAGCGATTCGCCGTGCAGAAGCTCGGCGCCTTCGAGTCGGGCGCCGTGGTCAAGACGTTGATCGGCTACCTCACCGACGACAGCTACTCCCGCCGCGACCAGGCGGCGGCGTCGCTGAAGAAGCTACCCGCGGCCCGCGCCGCCCTCATGAAGGAGCTCCTGGCCACCGACGACGAACGCAAGGCGTGGACGTTGGCCGACATTCTGCTCGCGCACGACCGCGGCTGGAAGCGCGATGCCCTCGCGGCGCTGTGGCAGCGGCTGCAAATCGCGCTGGAGAAGCGCGAGGATCGCTTGTTCAGCGCCTACTTCCAGTTCCTCAACACCCTCGACGCCAGCCGGCTCGCCGACCAGGTTCGCGCGCGCGCCGAGCGCCTGCGCAAGAGCAAGGACTTCCCGCTCGCCGCCAGGTGGCTGGCGTTGCTCAGGGACACGCCCGCGTTCGATCCCGAGACCAGGTTCGCCCTCGCCGTGGCGTTGTTGAAGTCCCACGCCCACGCCCTCGGCGCCGTCGTTCGCCGCCACGATCCCGCCCTCGACCTGCTCCGCGAGCTGACCCAGTCGCCCTTCCCCGCCGCCGAGCGTCTGCGCAAGGAGCGCGCGCTGGCCCCGGAGGATCTGTTCTACGTCGCCTTCAACTTCGCCGAAGGGCGCGGCGAGGAGCGATCGGCCGCCCGCGACCTGCTCGCGCATCTCGCCGCCAAGCAGGGGCGCACGAAGGTGGGCAAGGCGGCCAAGAACAAGCTGAAGCTCGTCGGCGGGGCCTGACCGCCCGTTGAAAAACGCGAAGACACCCTTCGACAAGCTCAGGGTGAGCGGAAAACTCCTTTGAAATCAGGGTGGGGCTCCGCTCATGCTGAGCGTGTCGAAGCATGGGGTGGGGTTCTTCAACGGACTGCTGACCGCCTCACGCCTCGTCCGCTGCCAGCACCTTCAGCTCGCTGCGCTCGCGCATCCAACCGACCACGCGCTCCACCTCGCGCCGCTCCATCGCCAGGAAGCGATCGATGGCCGCGGCCAGGCGCGGCTCGCGGACGTAGTGCATGCTGCGGGTGGGCTGGGGATCGAAGCCCCGCAGCGTCTTGAACTCGCCGCCGGCGCCGGGCTCGAAGCGCTCCAGGCCGGTGTCGATGCAGTGGGACACCGCGGCGTAGTAGCAGACGTTGAAGTGCAGGTGGCGTAGCTCGCGCGACGCGCCCCAGTAGCGGCCGTAGAACACGCCGCCCTTCTGCACGTTGAAGGTACCGGCAATCGGCGCCCCGTGCTGAAACGCCATGACGAAGCAGAGGTTGCGCTTGAAACGGCGGCGCAGCTCGTCGAAGAAGCGCGGCTGCAGATACTGCCGGCCCCAGTACAGCTTGTCGATGGTGCTCTTGTAGAAGTCGAACATGACGGGAAACCAGTCGTCGGGGATGGCCTCGCCGGCGCGGATGTCGATGCGCACTTCCTGCGCGGCCAGCTCACGCTGCTCGCGCCGAATCTGGTTGCGGCGCTTGCTGCGGAAATGCCGCAGGTAGTCCTCGAAGGTGGCGTAGCCGGCGTTGCACCACTGGTACTGAAAGCCGACACGCTCCAGGAAGCCGACGCCGCGCAGCGCCTCCGCCTCGTCGCTGCGACAGAAGTTGACGTGCACGGAGGACAGATCGTTGCCGTCGCAGATCTCGCGCAGCGCCCGTCCCAGCGCCTCGATCAGCGCGCCGCGATCGGTGCCGGCCGCGGTGAGAAATCGCTCCCCGGTCGCCGGGGTGAACGGCACCCCGACGAGGAGCTTGGGATAATACTCGATCCCGGCGCGTTCGGCCGCCGCCGCCCAGTCGTGGTCGAAGACGAACTCGCCCATGCTGTGACCCTTGAGGTACAGCGGGCACGCCGCCAGCAGCCGCCCGCGGCGATCGCGCACCACGAGGTGTTGCGGCAGCCACCCGGTCGTGCGGGCCACGCAGCCCGACTCCTCCAGCGAGGCCAGCCAGTCCCACTCGAGAAAAGGCGAGCCCCCGGCGGCGAGCGCATCCCACTCCTCGCGCTCGACCTCGCCGAGCCCGCCGAGCACCTTCACCTCGTGCATACGTCCACCTCTGGCTCAGGCGCCGGGCAATGTCGAGAGGGGAG
>CAZYMF010000379.1:0-2914 GCA_964648215.1 uncultured Binatia bacterium (SeqCode)
TCTTGCTGCTCGCGCCGCCGTTCGGCGGCACGGACGCCGATCCCGGCTATATCAAGGCGTATCCGCCCGGGGTGCGGGAGAATGGCGGACAGTACACGCATGCGGCGATCTGGGTGCTGTGGGCACTGGCGCAGCTCGGGGAGGCTGATCTGGCCGTGCGCTTGTTTCAGAAATTGCTTCCCATCCGCCACGCACTCACACCGGATGCCGCCGCTCTCTATCGGGTCGAACCGTACGTGCTGGCAGCGGACGTGTACAGCGTGCCGCCTCATAGCGGTCGCGGCGGATGGACGTGGTACACCGGCTCCGCCGGGTGGGCGTACCGGTTTGGGCTGGAGGTCATTCTCGGCCTTCGGCCCGAGCCGGGCGGCTGGCGGGTGGACCCGTGCATTCCCAAGACCTGGCCCGGCTTCGAGGTCACGCTGCGCGAGCGGACCACGACCTACCAGATACGAGTCGAAAATCCGCATTTGGTGAACGGCGGTGTGGAAAGCATCACACTCGACGGGAAGACTCTGCTAGACTCCATGCTGCCGAGGCTGCAAGACGGCAGAGCTCACGATGTCGTGGTGCGGATGCTCCCCGCCGGAGACAACGGCTCGTGAACGACGTGATCGTCGAGACCAGGAGCGAACCCAGAGGGAGCCGAACCGCGAGGCCACGCGGTGCCGTCAGGAGGTGTCGTGATGTTCATTCACGAGATGACCGAGGGCGAATGTCGCACCGCGCTGGAGCACGCTAGTTTCGGTAGATTGGCGTGCGCCCACGACAACCAACCCTACGTTCTTCCGATCTACTTTTCGTACGATGGAAAGCACCTCTACGGGTTCAGCACGCCAGGACAAATCTACGGGTTCAGCACGCTGGGACAGAAGATCGAGTGGATGCGTTCCAATCCGCTCGTTTGTCTGGAGATTGATGAACGGACGAGCCACCATCAATGGATGAGCGTCGTCGTTTCCGGTCGCTACGAGGAGTTGCCGGATACGCCTGAATTCGGCGCTGAGCGCGTGGAGGCCTGGGAGGTTTTGCAAAAGCGCGCGATGTGGTGGGAGCCGGCTTACGTCGCCACGGAGCACCAGAAACAGGTCGCGCCCATCTTCTACCGCATTCACATCAAGCAGATGACGGGACGCAGGGCGACGCCCGATCCGGTTGAAGCCGCCGCGTCGGCTGCCAAACCTCCGACGGCGGAAGAAAGTTGGTTGGGCAGCATCCTGCATCACTGGAATCGAGCCACCACTTTCGTAATTTTCGAGCCGCAGCAGACTACGACGGAAGCCCTGATCAAGCTGCCGCAAACGGCACAAACGGAGGCCTTGCTACGCGACAGCGGTCTCGACTTCAGTTACGATCGGCTGCGGGGCCGATACCGTCTGCGGCTGGGCAAAGACGACCTCGAGAGGTCCTCGAACCTTCTGACCGAACTCATGAAGAAGGCCCAACAGGCCGGAGCCGCGTGAGGGGGCAACGCCGGGCACCGACGCGGCGGAGCCCGGCTACGGGGCCGTTCGGTCCGCGTCCGGGCGGGCGCGGAACAAGATCCATAGCGCGGCGGGCAGGGCGGTGAAGTCCGCCACCATCGACAGCACAAAGGCGAGTGCCGCGAGCACGCCGAACTGACGCATCGGCGGCAGCTGGCCGAGCCCGAAGGCGAGAAAGCCGCCGGCGTTGATGAGCGTCGCGAAGAGGATCGCCCGACCGGCAATGCGCAACGTGTGACGCAGCGACTCCTCGACCGTGCCGTCCCGCCGCTTCTCGAGGAAGTGATAGAAGAAATGGATCTGATCGTTCTCGGACGTGCCGAGTACCGTCGAGGCGATCAGGATCGTCGCGATGTTGAGCCGCATGCCCAGCAGCCGCATGACCAGGAACATTACCAGGATCGCGAAGAGCGACGGCAGCATGGCCATCAGCCGCGCCGTGCCGTTGCGGAAGACGAGCAGAAACGCGGCGAAGATGACGGCCACCGTCAGCGCGAAGCTCTGGACCAGCGTCGGCACCAGGTTCTGCGCCATCTTCGCGTGCAGCGGATTCAACCCGACCGTCTTCAGCTCGAACGGGCGCAGCGCGGGGTGGGCCGTCACCGCGTCCCGCCAATGGCGGCGAATGGAGGCGTCGAGCCGCACGAACCCTTCGTACTCCGCCGTGCGCGTGATCACCGTCATTTGCGTCTGCGCGAGCGTGTGTGGCTGCACGAAGCTCTGCAGCATGGGCTCGGTGGCCATCAGATCTTCGAGGTCGCCGGCCAACTGCTCGACGGCCTCGGGGTCGGTGGGCCAGCGGTCGCCCGCGCCGGCGATATAGCGGAATATGCGCAAGATCGTCGTGACGCCGACCGCCGCACCGACGTCCGGGTCGCTCTCCAGCGCTTGCTGAAAGCTGTCGAGGCCCGTCAACACCGCCGGCTCGGAGACACTGCCGAGCGGGCCCTTGAGCCACACCTGTGTGATCGAGAGGCCGGGGATCATCGGCTGCAGACGCCGGATGTCCTGGTACAGGGGCGAGGCGTGATCCATGTACTCGACCGGATCGGTGAGCACCGGCACCCGTCCGACGATGCCCGGGAGGCCGAACAGGGCGACCGCGCCGAGCGCGCTCAGCGCCAGCGACGTGAGGACGAGGGGCCAGCGCCAGCGGTAGGTGAAGCGCGGCAACCAGGCGACGAAGCGCACGAGCCACGCACCGGTCATGGCGTGCTGCTGCTCGGTCGGTGTTCGCAGCAGCTTCTGCAACGCGGGAAAGAGGGTGAACACGATGACCCACGTGAACACCATTCCGACGGCGACCCAGAGACCCATCTCGTGGATGGGCCGGATGTCGGACACCATCAACGCCGCGAAGCCCGCCGCCGTCGCGAAGATCGATGCGGTGCAGGCGACGAACTTGTTGGTCAAGGCGAACACTTGATGCG
>CAZYMF010000380.1:0-2909 GCA_964648215.1 uncultured Binatia bacterium (SeqCode)
ACCTCATCGCCGCCGGCGCCTACTTCTCGCGCCCCTACGGCGCCTGGGCCGGGCCCGTCTACAACCGCGACGCCGCCTCCCGCGATGCTTTGCGCAAGGTGAAGGCGATCTTCGACCCGGCCGGCGTCATGAACCCGGGCAAGCTCTGCTTCGGCGCGCCGCAGGCGCCCGCGTCCCTCGCCGGAAAGGCGGCCTCCTGATGGCGCTCACCGACTACCGCCCCGACGCGATGCGCTGCACGCGCTGCTCCTACTGCAAGTGGATCCCCTTCGACCTGGTGCGCAGCCAGCGCTTCGCCAAGGGCTGCCCCTCGGTCGAGGCGGGCAAGTTCCACGCCTACTCGGCGGGCGGCAAGCTGATCACCGCGCTGTCGCTCATGGACGGGCGCAGTGAAGTGACCGACCAGGTCGTCGACGTCGCCTTCCGCTGCCAGCTCTGCGGCAGCTGCGACGTGACCTGCAAGCTCTGCCGCTACGACATGGAGCCGATCCTCGCCCTGCGCGAGCTGCGCGCCCACCTGGTCGAGCTGGACCGCGTCCCCGACTCCTACCGCCCGCTGATCGCGAAGACGCGCGCCGGCCTCGCCGGCCAGGGCCCGGTGACCCCCGCCGCGCGCAACGCCTGGGCCGCGGGCCTCGGCCTCGCCGACCCGGCCGCCGAGCCCGTCGACGTGGTCTTCTACGCCGGCTGCAGGTACTCGCTCGAGGAGAGCCTCAGGGACACGGTGCGCACGCAGGCGCGCCTGCTGCAGGCCGCCGGCCTCTCCGTCGGCCTCTTCGAGAACGGCTGCTGCGGCGGCCTTCCCGACAAGATGGGCTACCGCGCCGAGGCCGCCGAGTCCGGCGCCAGGATGCTCGCCCAGTGGGCCGAGGCCGGGGTCAAGACGGTCGTCACGCCCTGCGCCGACTGCCGCCACGTCTTCACGCGCGTCTACCCCCACCTCGAGGGCGGCGCGGCCATGCCCGAGGTCCTGCACACGGTCGAGCTCACCGACAAGCTGGTCAAGGAGGGACGCCTCGCGCTCACCACCCCCGTGCCCCTGAGCGTCACCTACCACGACCCCTGCAACCTCGGCCGCCAGGGCGAGCCCTACACGCCGTGGGAGGGCGTGGAGAAGAAGATCTACGGCCAGGCGGTGGTCTACGAGCCGCCGCGCCCCCGGCACAACGGCGCGAAGGGCGTCTACGAGCCGCCGCGCGAGCTGCTCACCGCCATCCCCGGCCTCGAGCTCCGCGAGATGGAACGCTCCCGCGAGGCCGCCTGGTGCTGCGGCGCCGGCGGCGCCTGCCGCGAGGCCTTCCCCGCCTACTCGGCCGCCACCGCCGCCGAGCGCGTCGAGGAGGCCGCCGCCACCGGGGCCGAAGCCCTGGTCAGCGCCTGCTCGCGCTGCGAGCTCAACTTCAACGAGGCGGTTGCCGCCGACACTGCGGCGGGCGGCCCCGGCGCCGATCTGCAGGTCCACGACGTGCTCGAGCTGGTCGCGCTCGCCGCCGGCCTCGGGAAGGAGTCCGCATGAGCCCCAGCTACGCCAAGCCCACGACGCCGGCTGAGACGGCGGCGCACTCGCCGCAGATCACCGACGATGCCTACCGCGCCCTCGAGGACATCGTCGGCGCCGAGAACGTCTCGCGCGACGCGGCGATCCTCGACGGCTATGCGTTCCAGTACCTCGCCGAGCTGATCAGACCGGAGCACAGTCACTACATGCCGCGTCCGGCCGCCGTGGCCATGCCGGCCAGCACAGAAGAAGTCCAGCAGGTGGTGCTGTCCGCCAACGAGCACGGCTTCAAGGTCAAGCCCACCGGCACCGGGTGGTACATGTTCAACGCCGTGATCAGGGATGAAGACCCCACCGTCCAGCTCGACCTGCGTCGCATGAACGCCATCGTCGAGATCGACGCGGAGCACATGTATGCGGTCGTCGAGCCCTACGTGATCCACGCGCAGCTCCAGGCCGAAGCGCTCAAGCGCGGCATGAACATCAACATCCCCGGCGTGGGCTGCTCGAGCTCGGTCGTCGCCAGCGCCTGCGCCTACGCCGGCCAGGGACCATTCACCTACTTCCTTGGCGGCAACGCCGAGAACGTGCTCGGCATGGAGTGGGTCACGCCCGAGGGTGAGATCGTGCGTACCGGCTCGCTCGGCTCCGGCGACGGCTGGTTCTGCAGCGAGGGTCCCGGCCCGTCCGTGCGCGGCATCTGCCGGGGCACGCTCGGCAGCCGTGGCGGCCTCGGCGTGTACACCAGGTGCGCGGTGAAGCTCGCGCCGCACCTCGGTCAGACCGAGTGGAAGGTCGAGGGCACCCTGCCGGCCTACCGTCTGCCGGTGCACGAGAACATGCGCGTCTACACGCTCGCCGTCCCCGACTGGGATGCCTGGGCGGAGATCTACTACCGCATCTACGACAACGAGATCGGCTACATCTTCCATCGCCAGTTCAACCTGGCCGGCGCCGACCTCGCGCCCGCCTTCTGGCTCATGTACAACGACGCCTCCAAGACGCTCTCGGACATGCCCGACCTGGTCGCGGACCCCGAGGTCGCCCCGCTCACCGAGGAGATGCGCATCAGCTTCCAGCTCGTCCTCGCCGGCCGTTCCGTCGCCGACATCGAGCTGCAGGACAGGATCCTGGACGCCATCCTCGAGGAGACCGGCGGCTGGAAGGTGGAGCGCTTCTGCGAGCAGGACATGGCCGAGTTCACCAACATGTACCTGCAGCGGCTCGGCCACAAGCACATCAACTTCGTCTGGGCCGGCGGCTACATCGGCAGCTGGATGCAGTTCGGCACGCCGGACTGGGTCAAGGGCTACATCCCGACGGCCGCCGATGGCCTGGCCCGCGACGCCGCCGGCGGCAAGCTCGTGCAGTGCGGCGGCGACGCGATGATGGGCTCCGGCTCGGGCATCCC
>CAZYMF010000381.1:0-2856 GCA_964648215.1 uncultured Binatia bacterium (SeqCode)
CTTCGTCCATGCCGTTGATGGTGAAGGTGGCGCCGCCACCCTCGCCTTGAAAGTTGGCGGCGGCGAAGTTCCAGGCGATCTTGCAGCCGGCCTGGGGATCGGCGGGGTCGATCTTCGGAAACGGCAGGCCGAAGAAGAACGACGGGATCTTGCCCGTCGCCACCTCCTTCAAGCCGCAGACGCCGTCGGCAATCGCGTACTTCCCCGCGTTGGCCTCGCTCGCCTGCCAGAACTTGAGCGAGTAGTTGGCGTGGAACTTCAGCGGATCGACCGGGACGACCTTGAAGGTGTACTGCCCCTTCTTGACGCGGTTCAACACGGGCGCCGGCAACAAATCCGCCGCCTCCTGCCAGTTGTTGGCGCTCAGCACCCACGGCTTGGCTTCCTGCGCGCCGCCCGTGGCCGGGTGCACGATCAGGAGGGTCAGCGCGATCGCCGCGAGGAAAAACCGAGACATGGGTTGGTCGCTACCATAGTCGAGCGTTTCGCGCACGCATTTGTGTGCCTCGACCGATCTCGTTCGCCGACGAGGTGACCGGGAGTCGAGCGAGCTTCCGAGACGGGACCCCCCGTCTCGCTGGGGCCGCCGCCCCGCTAGAAGAACGCGTCGACTAGAAGAAAGCCGAGATCCTCGACGCTGCCGTACTCCGACCTCTCCGGACCGGCGAAGAGCTGCGCGCCGATCGTGAGCTCCAGGAAAGGGTAGGGGTCGTAGCGCACGGCGGGCACGACGGCGACGCTGGTTCCCTCCCAGTCGTACAGGGTGAACAGCTCGGAGTGCAGGGCGGGAAACACGTCGTACCCCAGCTCGACTCCGGTCTGATGCGCGCTCAGCGTGACCACCTGACTGCCGCCGAGCCTGTCGGCCGACGCCGTGGTGACGAAGGGCCCGGGGACGTCGGGCGGCACGTTCGCCGGCCGCTGATCGGTGGCCTCGAAGAGAGACAGGAGAGGGCCGGCCAAGCCGCGCCCGAACCCGAGGGCGTTGCCGTTGTAGAGGTGCTCGACGAGGACGTAGAGCCCGTTGCCGACATCGAAGTTGCGGTCGGCGGAGACCACCGCCTGCCAGAACCCGCGTAGCTGCGCCGGGGCCGAGGCGCCGACCGGCCACACCGAACGGCTCGGTTGAGCGTAGACGGCCTCGAGTCGAACGGCCGTGTCGCCGAGGTTGCGCGCCATGTCGAAGCCGCCCGCCGGCGCATCGCGGAAGTTCCCGGCGACGAGCGAGTAGTCGGTGTCGCGAAGCACTCCGTGCAGGCGCAGCGCGTAGGAGGAATCGCTCCAGCGGTCCTGCGGCGCCAGCACCCCTTCGAGGAAGGTGAAGCCGCTGAACAGCCACTTGCCGTCGACGGCGTCGACGCCGGGCGTCTGATCGGGTTCGATCGCCAGCGGCGGGATGAAATTGAAGCGGTCCATCGGGTTCCACAGCCGCCCGACGCCCCACGCGATCCGCTGGCGACCGACGATCCCCTCGGCGTGGTCTCCCTCGTAGCGGAGCTCGGCCCGATAGAGCAGGTGGCGCCAGGTCCCCTCGTCTGCCGCTCCGCCGAAGTCGAACCGCGCGATCCGCTGGTCGAGCGACAGGTAGCTCGGCGGGCTCAGCCCTTCGGTGAGACCCCGCTCCAAGGTCTGCAATGCGCCGAGCTGAAGCTCGTTGTCGTAAACGACCGTGGCGCTCAGTGTCCGCGTCAGGCGGAGGTTCCAGTGCGTCCGCAAGCGCGTCAGGCTCTGCCAGACCCCTTGGTGTCCGACGGTGAGGAACGCCGGGCAATCGGGGAACAACGCGGCGCTCACGCAGGTCGGCTCGGGGAGGCTTCCGGCAACGGCGGCGCTGAAATCCTTCTGGCTCGTGCCGTGCGTGGCGACGGCGACCTCCCGCAACGACCCCGACAGCTCCAGCCTGGCCTCCCCCCGCTGCCACAGCACCCGGGCCCGGGCTTCGCCGTTGAGCAGCGCGACGGAAAGGATCACCGCCCACAGCGCGAATCTCACGAGGCTGCCTTGCGCTCGTCCCTCGTGACGCGCCCGTCGCGCAGGCGGATCGTGCGGCGGGCCTTGTCGATGACCAGGGCATCATGGGTCGAGAACAGAAAGGTGATGCCGCGTTCGCGGTTCAGGCGTTCCATGAGATCGAGCAGGTGACCGGCCGTGTCCGAGTCGAGATTCGCCGTCGGCTCGTCCGCCAGGACGACCCGCGGCTCGCTGGCGATGGCGCGGGCGACGGCGACGCGTTGCTGTTGTCCGCCGCTCATCTCCAGCGGGCGTTTGTCGGCCAGCTCGCCGAGGCCGACCTCGACGAGCAGCTCTAGCGCCTTTGCCCGCCGCGCGTTTGCCGGCACGCCCTGCAGCTCCATGACGAACTCGACGTTCTCGCGCGCGCTCAGCACCGGGATCAGATTGTAGGCCTGGAAGACGAAGCCGAGCTTGCGCAGCCGCAGCTCGGCGAGGCGGGAGGCGCCGAGGCTGGCGAGATCCTCGCCGTCGAGCAGGACGGTCCCGGCCGTGGGCGTGTCCAGGGCGCCGAAAAGGTTGAGCAGCGTCGTCTTGCCCGACCCGCTCGGGCCCGCCAGGGCGGCGAACTCGCCGTCCTCGATGCTGAGATCGATGTCGTCGAGCGCCACGGTCTTCACCGCTCGCGTGTCGTAGACCTTGCGCAGATGTCGGGCTTCGAGAATCGGCATGGCGCCTCGCGACTCACACGTAGCGAATGGCCTCGGCAGGCCGCAAGCGCGCCGCCCGCAGCGCCGGCCACAGGCTCGCGGCCAGCGCCGTGAGCACGGCGATGCCGATCGGAATGACGACGTCGTAGCTGCGGATGACCGGCACGATCCGCGTGCCGACGCCGACCGCCGTGAG
>CAZYMF010000382.1:0-2852 GCA_964648215.1 uncultured Binatia bacterium (SeqCode)
CGACAAGGCCACCGTGGACGAAGAGCTGCAGATGCAGTCGGTTGCCTTCGTCGAGCTCCAGGTCGCCATCGAAGACGAATACAACATACAGATCGATCCCGTCCAGGTGGTCGAGCTCAACGAGTTCGGCGCCATCGTCGACTACGTCTACCGGTGCGCTGTTGGCGGATCGGCATGACCCTCTTCTCCGAAGCCCATGAAGCGTTTCGGGCTCGCGTCCGTCGCTTCGTCGAAGAGCGCCTGACTCCCCACGCGGATGAGTGGGAACGACAGCGGGGCTTCCCCCTTTCGGTTTTTCGCGAGCTGGCCCAAGAAGGCTTTCTCGGTCTGACTCATGACCCCCAGTACGGCGGCCAGGGCCTCGACTTCGGGTACAATGTCGTTTTAGCCGAGGAGTTGCCGCGATCGAAGATGATGGGGCTCACGCTGAGCACCATCGCCCAAACCAACATCTTTCCTCCCTTGCTGGCCAGGCTCGGCACCGACGAGCAGAAGCGGGAGTTCCTGGCACCCGCCATTCGGGGGGAGAAGATCGGCGCGGTCGCATCCTCGGAGCCGACGGGCGGGTCGGACATCGTCCGCGCGATTCACTGCACGGCCGAGGATGACGGCGATTTCTGGGTCGTTACCGGCGAGAAGAAGTACATCACCAACGCCCCGATTGCCGACTTCATCATCACGCTCGTGCGCACACGACCCGAATACGCCACCAACAGCCTGTCGCTGGTGATTATTCCCACCGAGACTCCCGGGTTTCGTTTGAAGGAAAACCTGCAAAAGCTGGGCATGCACACCTCGCCGACCGGCTGGATCGAGTTCGATCATTGCCGAGTTCCGAAACGGCTAACGCTCGGCAAGCCGAACCTCGGCTACCATTACGTGGCGCGCAACATCCTGGAGGAACGTCTGGTCGGCGGCGCTTCCGGCGTCGCCGTGGCCCAGTACGTCCTCCGGGAAACCATTCGCTACCTGCAGCAGCGTCCGGCCTTCAACCAGACCCTCTCTCAGCTGCAGGCAATTCGCCATCGCATCGCCGAGATGGCCGCCGAAGTGGAGATCTGCCAGCGTTTCATCCATTCGGTGTGCGAGACCTACCGCGACGGCAAGGTGGAGGCGAAAGAAATCTGCATGATCAAGTTTCACGTTTTCGAGGTCGTGCAACGGGTTGTCGAGCGGTGTCTCCAGCTGCACGGCGGCTACGGCTTCCTGGAAGAGAACTGGATGACCCGTGTTTTTCGCGACGCCCGCGTTCTCAGTATCGGCGGTGGACCGTCGGAGTTGATGAAAGACCTGGTGGCGAGCTACTTGCGCTTGTGAGGCGGAAGGACGGGCTGCTGTGCGTCGGGTGGTGATCACGGGAATTGGCTTGCTGGGGCCCAGCGGGAACGGCTGCGAGCGCTTCTGGGATTCCCTGATCGAGGGCCGCTCGGGCATCGGGAGAATCACGCGGTTCGACCCGACCCTGTTCCCCTGTCAGATCGGTGGCGAGGTTCGCGATCGCGGCTACGAGGAGCTGCTCGATCCCCGCAAGCTGCGCACCACCACCCACGTGAGCCAGCTCGCCCTCGCAGCCGCCGAGCTCGCTCTTCGCGACGCGCGGTTGCCCGCCGGCGCATGCGACCCCGACCTGATCGGGGTCGTCCTCGGAACTGCCCTGGGGGGCTGGCGCGAAGCGGCGCAGCAGTACGCCATCCTCATGGAGAGAGGCGCGCGCCGGGTCAACCCATTCGTTGCCAACGGCTCCCCCAACTTCGCAGCGGCCGCCGAGGTGTCGAGCGTGGTCAACGCGCGAGGCCCGCAACTGACCTTCTCGACCGGCTGCGCCGCCAGCTTGCAGGCCATCGCTCACGGTGCTGCGCTGGTGGCAACGGGCCAGATCGACCTGTGCGTCGCCGGGGGCTCGGAGAGCCCGCTGATCCCGATGGTGATGGCGGGCATGGGCCGGACGCAGGAGCTTTCGACACTGAACGATGACCCCGAGCACGCCAGTCGCCCGTTCGACCGCCGGCATTGCGGGCTCGTACTGAGCGAGGGAAGTTGTCTATTCCTGCTCGAGGCTGCCGATCTGGCCGAGCGCCGCGGCGCAACGGCGTACGCGGAGGTGTTGGGGTCGGCCTCGTCCTGCGATGCCGCCGGGCTCTACGGCGGTGATCCGAGCGGCGAAACGGGCGCGCGCGCCGTCCACCGGGCGCTCGAGAGCAGCGCTATCGTCCCCGCGGACCTCGACTACGTCTGTGCGCACGCGAACTCTTCGCCGGCGTTCGATCGCAAGGAGACGCTGGTGGTCAAGCGCGCCTTCGGTGAATCGGCCGCACGGCTACCGGTCAGCTCGATCAAAGGCGTGCTCGGGCATCCGTTCGGGGCTTCCGGTGCCTTTCAGGTGGCGGCCACGGCGCTGGCGATCCGGAACCAGCTCATCCCGCCGACCCACAACCTCGACGAGCCGGACCCCGAGTGCGATCTCGACTACGTTCCTCGTGAACCGCGCCCCGCACGCCTGCGCCATGCCTTGGTGACCAGCTACGGCTACGGCGGGGTGAACGCGTACCTCGTGCTGTCCGAGCCTCGGGGTTAGCGAGGTTCCCCCTTTCGACGAGCGGCTGTGGCGGTAGCTTTGGCGGAAAGGCCGGCGCGGTCCGGTTGCGACCGGCGTCTCCAGCTGCGCGATGGGCGCTGGTTGGGTTACGCCGAGTACGGCGATCCGGACGGCAAGCCGGTCGTCAGCTTTCACGGGGGGATGAGCTGCCGCATCGACGTCGCCTTCGCCTCCTCGATCTGCGCGGCGAGGGGCGTGCGTCTGATCTCGGTCGATCGCCCCGGCATCGGCTCGTCGGACTACAAGCCGGGGCGTA
>CAZYMF010000383.1:0-2844 GCA_964648215.1 uncultured Binatia bacterium (SeqCode)
CCGGGAGAGGAGACCCTTCAAGATAGGTTCTTCCCTGGTTCCACGCTGCGCGTCATTTTCATTCCTCTCGGGCGAAGCCCACCGCCTTCATGACGACTGTTTTCGGTTTCTCATTGGGTCTTCGCCTCCTCGCCGACGGCACCGCCCCGGGGTGACGGCCGCCGCGCGGCGGTTGCCGCCGTGGGGCAGCAGTGCCAGAATCCGGCCGCATGGGGCGGGGGAGATGTGGCAGCAGCCGGCGGCGCGGCGGACGGGAGTGTCGATGAAGCTCACGCCCATGCTCGAGCAGTACCTGCGCGCCAAGGACGAGCACCCCGACGCGCTGCTCTTCTTCCGCCTCGGCGATTTCTACGAGCTGTTCTTCGAGGACGCCGAGAAGGCGGCGCGGCTGCTCGATCTGACGCTGACCTCGCGCAACAAGAAGGACGACGTGCCCATCCCGATGTGCGGCGTGCCCTATCACTCGGCGCAGCCCTACATTGCCAAGCTGCTCGCCGCCGGCATGAAGGTGGCCATCTGCGAGCAGGTGCAGGATCCGGCCGCGGCGCAGGGACTGGTCGAGCGTGCCATCGTGCGCGTGGTGACCCCGGCCACGGTCACCGAGGAGGAGTGCCTCGAGCCCAAGACGCCCAACTTCCTCGCCGCCGTGTGCGCGTCGGGAGACGGGTTCGGCCTGGCCGCCACCGACCTCTCCACCGGCGAGATGCGGGTGCTGGCGGCTGCCCACATGGATGCCGTCGCCGACGAGCTGGGGCGCCTGCTGCCGCGCGAGCTGCTGCTGCCCGACAACGAGGCGCAGCTGGCGACGCTCGAGGCGGCGGCGGCCCCGGCCCTGGTGAGTCGCTTGCCCGCCGCCGACTTCTCCCCCGCGCCGGCGGAGAGCTGGTTTCGGGAGCAGCAGGTGGCGCCGCCCCCGGCAGCGGTAGCGGCGGCCGTGGCGGCGTTGCTCGCCTACCTCGCCCGCACCCATCGCGCCAGCGTCGCCCACCTGCGACCGCCCGCCGCCGAGGACGGCGTGGGGCGCCTCGCTCTCGACGAGTCGACGCGGCGCAACCTCGAGCTGTTCACCACCTTGCGCGGCGAGCGACGCGGCTCGCTGCTCTGGGTGCTCGATCAGACCCAGACCCCCATGGGTGGCCGGCGCCTGCGCGGCTGGCTGCTCTCCCCGTTGACCGACGTCGCCGCCATCGGCGCCCGCCTCGACGCCGTCGAGGAACTCCTCGGGCGCGGCACCTGGCGCGGCGAGCTGACGGCGGGGCTGTCCACCATCGGCGATCTCGAGCGCCTGGCCGCGCGCCTGGCCGCCCAGCGCGTCACCCCGCGGGATCTCCTCGCTCTCGCCGCCGCTCTGGCCACCGTCGGCCGCACCCGCGGCCTGCTGCAGCAAGGGCAGGCGCCGGCCCTTGCCGCCTGTCGCGACGCCCTCGACGAGCTTCCCGCCGTCCAGGCCCGTATCCAGTCGGCCATCGGCGACGAGCCGCCGCTCAACCCGCGCACCGGCGGCGTCATCCGCGGCGGCTTCGATCCGGTGGTCGACGAGCTGCGCGGGTTGTCGCGCAGCGGCAAGGACTGGATCGCGCGCTTCGAGACCGAGGAGCGCCGGCGCACCGGCATCCAGTCGCTCAAGGTCCGCTTCAACAACGTCTTCGGCTACTACATCGAGGTCACCAAGCCGAACCTGCCCCTGGTCCCGTCCGACTACCGCCGCAAGCAGACGCTGGCCGGCGCCGAGCGTTTCGTCACCCCGGAGCTGGAGACCTACGAGGCCAAGGTGCTGGGCGCGGAGGAGCGGCTGCGCACCCGCGAGCTCGAGCTGTTCAACGCCCTGGTGGCGGAGATCGGTGGCGAGCAGGTCCGCCTCGGTCGCAACGCCGACGCCCTCGCCCAGCTCGACGTCCTCTGCGCCCTGGCCACCGTGGCCGAGCGACAGCGCTACTGCCGGCCGCGACTACGGCGCGAGCCCGGGCTGCAGATCCGCGAGGGCCGCCATCCGGTGGTCGAGCTCATGGCCGGACGCGCCGGGTTCGTTCCCAACGACTGCGTGCTCGATCCCGAGCACCAGCAGGTCCTGGTCATCACCGGCCCCAACATGGCGGGGAAATCGACCTACCTGCGGCAGGTGGCGCTGATCGTCCTGCTGGCGCAGATCGGCAGCTTCGTGCCGGCGGCGGAGGCCAGCGTCGGCGTCGTCGATCGCCTGTTCACCCGCGTCGGCGCCTCCGACAACCTCGCCGGCGGCGAGTCGACCTTCATGGTCGAGATGAAGGAGACGGCGCACATCCTGGCGCATCTGAGCGAGCGCAGCCTGGTGATCCTCGACGAGATCGGGCGCGGCACCAGCACCTTCGACGGCATCTCGATCGCCTGGGCGGTCGCCGAGCACCTGCACGACGAAGTCGCCGGCCGGCCGCTGGTGCTCTTCGCCACCCACTACCACGAGCTCACCGACCTGGCGCGCACCAAGGAGCGGGTGCAGAACTTCTCGGTGGCGGTGCGCGAGTGGAAGGGGGAGATCGTCTTCCTGCGGCGCATCGTGCCCGGGCCGGCGAGCCAGAGCTACGGCATCCAGGTGGCCCAGCTGGCGGGCGTGCCGGCGCCGGTCATCGGCCGGGCCAAGGAGATTCTGCGCAACCTCGAGCAGGGCGAGCTGACCGAGGCCGGCGTGCCGCGGCTGGCGCGGCACGAGGGCAAGCCCAGCGCGCAGCTGCCGCTCTTCGGCGGCGCGCCCGGCCGGCCGGACCCGCTGCGCAAGGATCTGGCCGAGATCGACATCGACCGCTTGACGCCGCTCGACGCGCTCACGCGCTTGAACGAGCTGGTGCGCCAGGCGCGGGAGTCGTGAGT
>CAZYMF010000384.1:0-2830 GCA_964648215.1 uncultured Binatia bacterium (SeqCode)
CATCATTGCCAAAGAACCGGATCACTGAGGAGGCAGCGTCGCATCTCGTACAAGAATGCTTCTCGCTGTTGCTCACGGTCGAAGCCGAACGTCCACTGCGAGCTGAGGTTGAGCAGCAGAGTGGGCCAGCCAATCCACAAATCCCTAGGATATGGACAATGTACCTCGTGTGCTTCCCGATGCACAAGACCTCAGTGGACACCCAAAACCGGCCAGTGATGGACACCTGAAAAGCGGCCAGTTGTAGACCGGGCTCGAGACGTTGACTGAGGCGGCGAGATGAGTGCTCGCCGCCGGGATGGCAAACGTCTTGAGCGAAACGAAGAAGCAGCAGGTACTGGCGCTGGGGCGACTAGGATGGACGCTCCGGCAGATCGAGGAGGCGACGACGGTCCGGCGTGAGACCGCGAGTGCCTACCTGAAGGCCGCCGGGATCGAAGTCCGGCCACCGCGTTCGCGGCGGCTGCGAGCAAAACCGGCCAGTGGTGGGGAGGTGTCCACCGACTCTGACGTCGATTCAAATCCGGCTAGTCAGATGTCCACCGACTCGGGGCAGGTGGCCGAGATCCGCCCCGCCGCTACGCCGGGCTCTGTGGGGCCCGCTTCGCCCCCACCGCCGGTCGAAAGGACGCCACCCCAGGCAAGTGCTTGCGAGCCGTACCGGGAGGTCATCGAGGGCGCGCTCGAGCTCCGGCGCGACGCCGCCGCGATCTACCGCGACCTCGTCGATCAATTCGGCTTCGCGGCGGGCTACGCCAGCGTGCGGCGCTTCGTCGCGAAGCTGCGCGGCACTGTGCCCGAAGCCCGGGCCGTCATCGTCACCGCACCCGGCGAGGAGGCGCAGGTCGATTACGGCAAGGGGCCTATGGTGCGCGACCCGAACACCGGGAAGTACCGCCGCACGTGGCTCTTCGTTCTGACGCTTGGATTCAGCCGCAAGTCGGTGCGGCTGCTCAGCTTCCAGTCGAGCAGTGAGATCTGGGCGAAGCTTCACGAACAGGCATTGCGCCGTCTGGGCGGCGCTCCGCGCACCGTCGTCCTCGACAATCTGAAGGAGGGCGTGCTCCGCCCCGACATCTACGACCCCATTCTCAATCCTCTGTACCGCGACGTGCTCGCTCACTACGACATCGTCGCCCTCCCGTGCCGGGTGCGAGATCCCGATCGAAAGGGAAAGGTGGAAGCGGGAGTGAAACACGGCAAGCGCCCGCTCAAGGGCCTGCGCTTCGAGTCGATCGAGGAGGCACAGCGCTATCTCGATCACTGGGAGAACCGCTGGGCCGACACCCGGATCCACGGCACAACGAAGCGCCAAGTCGCGGCGATGTTCGAGGAGGAGCGCCCGGCGCTCCAAGCGCTGCCCGCAGAGCCGTTTCGCTACTACCGCTTCGGCACCCGCACCGTGCACCCCGACGGCCACGTCGAGGTGGAGTGTGCGTACTACTCCGTGCCGCCCGGACGCATCGGCACGGACCTTCTCGTCCAGTGGGACGATCTGCACGTGCGAATCCTCGACCCGAAGACGAGCACGCTTTTGCGCGAGCACGTACGCCAACGGCGCGGGTGGCACCGCACCCGAGAGGAAGATCGGCCGAAGCATCGCCCGGCGACGACCGAGCAGATCCTACTCCGCAGCCACCGCGCCGGCGACGCGATCGGCAAGCTCTGCGACACGATCTACGCGCGCGAGGGCGAGACCGCACTGCGCCGCATCCAGGGCGTGCTCTCCCTCGCGCGCCGCTACGGCCCCGCGCTCACCGAAGACGCCGCGAAGGCGGCGCTCGAGATCGGCGCACCGAGCTACCAGTTCCTGCGCCGCTACCTCGAGCGACATCCGGCGGCGCAGCTTCGCCTGCGCTCGCTCGACCCTCTGATCCGAGACCTCACCCACTACCGCGATCTGATCACCCAGCTCACGAAGGAGAACGAACCATGAACCTCGCCGAACTCATCCGCTCACTCAAACACCTGCGGCTTGGAGGCATGGCCGCCGTCTTGGAGACCCGGATCAAGCAGGCCCAGACCGATCGGCTCGCGCCGCTGGACTTCCTCTCACTGCTCGTAGCCGACGAGCTTCAGCGCCGCAGCGATCGCCTCCTCGAGCGCCGCCTGAAGCAGGCTTGCTTCCGCGACGGCGAGAAGACGATCGACTCCTTCGACTTCACCTTCAACCCGAAGATGAACCGCGCGCTCATCTTCGAGCTCGCCACCGCCCGCTTCATCACCGAGCGCGAGGACGCCCTTTTTCTCGGCCCGCCCGGTAGTGGCAAGAGCCATTTGGCCCAGGCGATCGGCCGCGCCGCGATCCTCCAGGGCCATCGCGTACTCTATCGCGAAGCGCACGTGCTGCTCGAGGAGCTTGCCGACGCTTCGATCGATGGCACCCGCGCCGACTTCGTGCTCGAGTTCAGCACCGTGCCGCTGCTCATCATCGACGACCTCGGCATGCGCAAGCTCGCCGCGACCGCGGCCGAGGACCTCTTGGAGATCATCATGCGCCGCTACGAGCGCGCGAGCACGATGCTCACCTCCAATCGTCCGGTGGACGACTGGGGCAAGCTCCTCGGCGACACGCCGGCAGTCACCGCGATGCTCGACCGCCTGCTCCACCACGGTCACGTGCTCAAGTGCGGACCGAAGAGCTGGCGAACCAGAGCCCACCACGCCTTGCACGAGGAGAGGACGAAGAGCTAAACGCAACTCGTCTCGACGCCCGCCTCGACTGGCCGGTTTTGACCTGTCCACGACTGGCCGGTTTTGAGGTGTCCACTGAGGGCACAGCGAGTGTCAGTCCTCTCGCAGGTGAACCACTGAACGGAAAGCCGTATGC
>CAZYMF010000385.1:0-2788 GCA_964648215.1 uncultured Binatia bacterium (SeqCode)
GTGTTGTCGCGCCACGTGCCGCCGATCTCGCCGGCGCGCTCGAAGATGGTGAACGAGCGGATCCCGGCTTGCAGCAGTCGGATCGCCATGCCGATGCCGGCGAAGCCGGCGCCGATGATGGCGATGGGAAACTCGGCCCGCTCGCCGTTGTCTCTGAATCGAAGTTGGCTCATGCCCGGATCTCGGCGAGCAAGCCGAAGTGGTCGCTCGGAAACACGTCGCCCCGCGCCTCGGTCATCACCAGCCGGGCCGATTCGATCCAGCCGCGCCCGTTGCCGTCGGCGAGGCCGACGAGGATGTAGTCGATCCGCCGGTTGGGCTCGAACATGTACGCGTCGAAACGGTTGCGGTTGTCCCAGGTGAAGCCCGGGCCGCCGTCGCCGGCGACGCGCCAGGCGTCCTGGAAACAGGCGCCCGCGGCATTCCCGGTTCTCGGTTCCCGGTTCTCCATTGGCGTATCTTGGTCGCGGTTGCCGTGGCAGGTCACGCCAACGGATCGAGAGTCCCGGCGAGGGGGATTTGGATGCGGAAGGTCGAGCCGCGCCCCGGCGTGCTCTCGACGGCGATCGTGCCGCCGAGGAGCTGCAGCAGGCGGTGGACGATGTAGAGCCCCAGGCCGACGCCGCCGTAGCGCCGGGCGATCGAGCCGTCGGCCTGGCGGAAGGGCTCGAAGATCACCGCCACCACCTCCGGACCCATGCCGATTCCGGTGTCGCTCACGCTGATCTCGACAGCATCTCCATTGGCCCGCGCAGCGACGGCGATCTCGCCGGTCTCCGTAAACTTGATCGCGTTGGCGACGAGGTTCTTGATCACGACCTTGAGCTTGAGGGGATCCGTCCGCAGCCGCGGCGCGGCCGCGGCCTCCCACCTGAAGCGCAGCTGGGAGCGCTCCTGCAGCTCCTGTGTTTCGGCGGCGATGTCGGAGAGCAGCTCGCCGAGTTGCACATCCTGCAGCTCGAGGGCCAGCCGGCCACTATCGAGCCGACTGAGATCGAGCGTCGTGTTGATGAGATCGAGCAGCTGCTGGGAGCTGCGGCGCATGCGCTCGAGCGTGTCGGCTTGCTGCGGTCGCAGGCCGCCGAAGTCGCCGTTCAGCAGCAGGTCGTTGTACCCGACGATGATGTGCAGCGGTGTGCGCAGCTCGTGCGACATGGTGGCAACGAATTCGGATTTCAGGCGGTTGGCGCGTGCCAGCTCGTCGACCAGGCGGGCGTTCTCCAGCGCCAGCGAGGCGAGCTGGGCAATGCCGCGGCCGATCCGCTCCTGCTGCGGCGTGAACGGCTCGTGCGGGCGGCGAAAGCCCAGCGTGTGGATGCCGACGATCTCGCCGCCGCGCCGGAGCGCCAGCTGCATGCCGACGGTGACCCCACTGGCCACCGCGGCGACTTCCAGCTCCGACCGCTGCACGTGGCTCAGGTCCGCGTTGACGATCCCGTCGCGATCCAAGCGCTCGAGCAACCCCGCGACCATTGGTCGCGTCAAGCGAAAGACCCGGATGCCTTCCCAAACCTCGGGCGGATCGCCGTGCGCCGCCACCGCCATGTAGGCGTCCTCCTGCGGCTGCCAGAGCCAGGTATGACTGTAGTCGCACTCGATAACCTCGGTGGTCAGCCGGCAGAGGCGATCGAGCAGCGCCGGCGTATCCAGCGAGGCGATCAGCTCCTGGGCGACTCGCGCCAGGACGCCGAACACGCGAGCCTCGTCCTGCTGCGCGCGGTAGAGATCGGCGGCCTCGATGGCCAGCGCCAGATGCCGGGCCGCTCCCTCGCACAGATCGCGCTGGCCGGCGTCGAACGGCTGGCGCGAGGTCGACAGCGCGATCAGCGAGCCGAGAATGCGCCCGCGCACCTCGAGCGGCGCCACTACCAGCGAGTGGACGCGAAACGCCCCGCCGGCCGCGGGAAACCAGTCGAGCTCCTCGACCTTGTCGACGAGCACCGTCTCGCCGTGGGTGAAAGGGCCGGCGAACGACTCGCGGGGATTGAAGGAAAACGTCTGTGCCGCGGCGACGCTATCCTCGGGCAGGCCGTACTGGGAGATCATCCTGGAGACGCGTCGAGTGGCGTCCCAGTAGAAGGTGAGGACCGCGTCGCACGGCAGGACGTGGGTCAGGCGCCGTTCGACGCGCAGCAGAATCTCGTCGAGATCGAGCGTCCCGCCGATGTCCTTGACCACGTCGAGCAGCGCCGCCGCTTTCTGCTCCGCCCGCCGGTGCTCGGTGACATCGACGCCGGTGCCGATGACGTACTCGACCTCGCCCGTGGCGTCGTTCAGGAAGGTCGTCGACCAGATCAGCGACCGGCGCGTCCCATCCCGTGTGTACCAGTACGTCTCGTAGCTCGCGGGCCAGCGTCCGGCGAGCAGGCGTTCGAAGACCAGGCGCGCGGGCTCGACCTCGCCGGCGATCGGCAGCAGGTCCCAGAACGGCAGCCCCTCGACCTCGGCGAAGGTGAAGCCCAGAGTCTGCTCGCAGGTGCGGTTGAAACGAACGATGCGCCCCTCGCGATCGACCACGGCCACCAGGGCCCCTACCGTGTCGAGGATGGCGGAGACGAACTGGTTCTGCGCCCTCAGCTCGCGCTCGACCTTCTCCCGCCGCGTCACCTCCCGTTGCAGCGCCGCGCGCAGCTTGGTCTCCGAGGCGGTGACCGCCGGCTTCGGTGGCAAGGGCTTCTTGCGCGCTGGCATGATGGTCTTCCCGTGGCCGATGGAGGGACGGAGGCACCCCCATCTCCATGGTTGGATTATTCGTTCCGGGGACCGAGCTAGTCAAACCGGCCGCATG
>CAZYMF010000386.1:0-2782 GCA_964648215.1 uncultured Binatia bacterium (SeqCode)
CGGCACAAGGTGCCGCTCGCTTTCGGGTAGCAATCGCCCGCCGAGCGCCGGCCTCCAGCGCGAAGCGAAGCAGAGATCTCGCCGCCGAGGGGCCGGAAGGGTCCCGCGACCGCGGCCTCAGACCACGCGCGCGACGCCGGGAATGCTGCGAGTCGCCGCGCTGGTTGCCCAGCTCAGCAGCAGCACGGCGACGAAGACCAGCAGCCCTTTCCCGATCGCGGGCAGGGCCATTGCCAGGATGGCCAGCTGCACCCACGACACGAACATGTAGTGGACCAGATACATCCCGTATTCGTTCTCGCTCAGGCTATCGTAGATCCAGCGGCGGCGGTTGGCGAAGCGCAGGAACAGGGCGAGGAAGCTGAAGGACAGGGCCCCGCAGGTGACGGCGTAGAGCACGCCGCCCACCACCGCGGCGCCGGCCGGCGAGATCGCGTCGCGCTGGGTCATCACGAAGATGACGAAGGCCGCGCTCAGGAAGAAGGCGCCCAGTCCCGCGGCAAGCCACCGGCCCCAGTGACGGACGAGGGCGCCGTCCGGCGCGAGCAGCCCGCGGTCGATCCCGTAGGCGCCGACACCGATCCCGGCGAGGAAGTAGACCGCGTAGTGGAGCACGCGCGAGGTCTGGAACTGGAATGGCCCGATGCTCGTCCACGACATCGAGCCGAAAATCAGGACCATCGGGACGTAGGCGGCCGCCGAGATGCCGGCGAGGAGCAAGAGGAATCGGACCGGATGCGCTCGCGCGTCGGCGCCGAGCCGGCCGATCGCAACGCCGAAACCGGGCATCACGGCGAAGAGCGCGGCGGCGGCGAGATCGAACGCGAGCAGCACCCAGATGAACCACGCCGGGCCGGTCGGCCAGTCGCCAAAGGCCAGCCACGTTCGAGCATACTCCGTCAGGCCATGCCCGCCCGCCTGCAGGTAAGCGGGGTAGTAGGCGATCGGCGCCACGATCGCCGCGGCCGCCAGGAACGGAAGGCCGAGGCGGAGCGTCCGACCGCGAGTGAACGCTGCGGCACCCTTGCGTCGCAGGCTCGACCACACGAAGAGTCCCGAGATGAAGAACATCAGCGACATGAAGAAGCTGTCGTTGAAGCTGCTGAGAACGGTGAACCCTCCCCACTGCGCGTGCCGGTCGACGATCGGGAACGCTCGCCAGAGCTGCGGCTGAGCGGCCAGAGACGTGGTGGCCGGTAGCGGCAGGTCGGTGTAGGCCAACATCGAGTGATGCCCGAGAACCAGCACGACGAGAGAGGCGCGAAGATAGCCGAGCGCGAGATTGCGCGTCGGCGGCGAGTCCGGCTCGGGCCGAGTCGGCAGCGGTGCCGCGGAACCGAGCGCCGGCGTCGTGTCAGTCATGAGTCATTCCTCCGCCGTGCCGAGGCACTCGCCGGTCCACGGGTCGTACCAGCGTCCCGAGCACGTGCCCGACACCTGCTCGACACGTGCTCGCCCAACCCTCACGTCGCGCGCCCCAACGGCCGCATGGCAAGTGTCAGCGGTGCCTGTTGACCCAACGCACACGATCTGACGTTCCAAGCCTGGTCTCGGACAGGTCGAGGCATGTCGCCCGACCTCGTTCCCGACTGGGATCCCCCATACAGCACTGGGAATCCCTTCGTCCAGCAAGTTCGACCTGTCTGCCCGGCGCGGTGACCTGCATCAGTCTTTCAAGTGAGCCCGGCCATACAGCTTTCACCGGTCACGCCACAGACTGCTAAACTGCTGACATGTCGAGCCGGCTGCTGTGCCTCACCGGCGTCGCTTCCGTTCTTGTCACCTTCCAGGTCTGCCTGGCGGCGGAGATGCGCAGTAGCAGCTTCCTTCTTCCTGCCCCCTCTCTCAACGCCGGCGGGCTCAGCGACCCCGATGCGCCCGGCGGCCTGAGCCTCGGGCAATCCTCACCGATTGGTCTCGGGACAAACGCTGCCGGGGACCGCCTGCACTCGGCGGGGTTTTGGAAGGCCGCAGGCGGTCCGATCTCGCCCGCGGCCTGCGTGGGAGATTGTAGTGGCGACCACACCGTGACGGTCGACGAGCTGGTGCGCGGCGTCAACATCGCGCTCGGCAGCCTTTCGGTCGACGACTGTTCGTCCATGGATCCCAGCGTTGACGGAGTGGTCACCGTCGACGAGCTGATCCGTGCCGTTGGCAACGCCCTGGACGGTTGCAGCGGCGTGCCGCAGCTCTTGCTGCCGCCTCGCGGTGCGAGCGCGGTGCCGCTTGCGTTCAATCTGCAGGGCAGGTTGAACGGAGCGCCCGACGGCTCGGCGACCGCCGGCATCGAGGTTGGCATTTGGGACCGTGCGACCGACGGCACGCGGCTGTACTACGAGCGGCACCCCGCTGCGCCGCTGGCCAACGGTGTCTTCAACCTTCTGGTCGGCAGCGGCTCGGGCCGCACGGGCGCCTTGGATGCCGACCTGTTCGCCGGCGACGAGCGCTGGCTGGAGTTGAAGGTGGACGGCGAAACGCTCCCGTTCCGTCAGCCCCTGGTTGCGACCGCCTACGCGTTGCGGGCCGACACGGCCGCCCACGCGCGCACGGCCGACGGCCTGGCGGGATTCGAAGAAGGCCAGCCGATCTCGTCCGCGGGTGGCACGTTCACCGGGCCGGTCACGTTTGCCGGTACGGGCGGCGGCAACAATGTGCGTATTGCCTCGATGCCCGGCCGGCCGGACCACGGCGTGGTTGCGGTCGGCGATGCCGCGGGCAACGACCTGGCGGCGATGTTCGTCGACGCCGAGGGGCAGGGGAAGCTCGTCGTTCAAGACTCCGC
>CAZYMF010000387.1:0-2769 GCA_964648215.1 uncultured Binatia bacterium (SeqCode)
CCGCGCCTTTCGGTTTCCTCCTCGGGGGGTGCAGGGGCACAGCCCCGCAGGAGACGGAACGATCAAACGCAACGGCTGCGGTTGATTCCGTAAGGCCGCCTCAGACGTTTGAGCCGCCTGAGCGAAGATAGTGCGGAACCCCGTCAGCTTGCTTTCACCTCATAGCCCATCGGCAAATTGATGCTCTTGGCCTCGAGGTAGGCGGCGAGCCCTTCGGGGCCGAGCTCGCGGCCGAGGCCCGAGCACTTGAAGCCGCCGAACGGGGCGCTGAACTCCATCATGAAGCCGTTGACCGTGTAGATGCCGGTGCGCACGCGGCGCGCGACGGCGAGGCCGCGGTCGACGTCGCCGGTCCACACCGAGCCGGCCAGGCCGTAGTCGGACTCGTTGGCGATGCGCACGGCGTCCTCTTCGTCGTCGAACGGGATGATGCAGACCACCGGGCCGAAGATCTCTTCCTGGGCGATGCGCATCTTGTTGTCGACGTCGACGAACACCGTCGGCTCCACGTACCAGCCCTTGGAAAGCCCCGCCGGGCGGCCGCCGCCGACGGCGATCTTCGCGCCTTCCTGGCGCCCGAGGGCGATGTAGCCCTCGACGCGGTCGCGCTGCCGCGCCGCCACCAGCGGGCCGCACAGGGTGGCCGGGTCCATCGGATCGCCCACCTGCATGCCGCCGACCGCCGCGGTGAACGCGTCGCACACCTCGCGGTAGCGCCGGCGCGGCGCCAGCAGCCGCGTCTGCCCGACGCAGGCCTGGCCGCTGTTCATGAAGGCGGCGGGGAGCAGGCCGGCAACGGTTTCGCCGAGGTCGGCGTCGTCGAGGATGATGGCGGCCGACTTGCCGCCGAGCTCCAGCGTCACGCGCTTGAGCCGCTCGCCGCACAGGGAGGCGATCCGCCGCCCCGCCGTCGTGCTGCCGGTGAACGCCACCTTGTCGATGCCGGGATGCTTGACCAGATACTCGCCGACCTCGCGGCCGGCGGGAACGATGTTGATGACCCCCGCCGGGATTTCCGCCTCGCGGACGGCGTCGGCGAGCAGGAAGCTGTCGAGCGGCGTCTCCGGCGCCGGCTTCAGCACCACCGTGCATCCCGCCGCCAGCGCCGGCCCGAGCTTGAGCGCGGTGGTGAACAGCGGCACGTTCCACGGCACGATGCAGGCGGCGACGCCGACCGGCTCGCGCCGCACCAGAGTCGGTCCGAGCAGCCCGGCGCGCACCTCTTCGAACGGGTACTGGCGCGCCAGGTTGACGAAGTAGTCGAGCACCATGTGCGAGGCCATCACCTGACCGAGGTTCGAGAACGAGATCGGGCTGCCCATCTCGGTGGTGATGGTGACCGCCATCTCGTCGGCCCGGCTCTGCAGCGCGGCGAGCAGGCGCTGCATGAGATCGGCGCGTTCGTTCGCCGTCATGCGCGGCCACGGTCCTTGATCGAACGCCGCCCGCGCCGCCGCCACCGCCCGGTCGACGTCGGCCTCGCGCGCCTCGGGCACGCGCCCGACGACCTCCTCGCTGTGGGGGGAGACGACCTCGATCGTCGCCGCGGTCGCCGGCGCCGCCCACTCGCCATCGATGAAGAGCTTGTCGTGAGATCTCATCTCCATAGTACCTTCTACTCCGCCTTGATTTCAGCTCCCGGTGAGCACTATGACGTATGTCACATGACATTCGTCAGTCAAAGCCGGCCGGGCGTTGCCGCGGGCGCGCTCTCGCCATGGAGCTGAACCCGTTTTCCTACAGCTTCCACGAAGATCCGTACCCGACCTATCGTTGGCTACGGGACAACGCCCCCGTCTACCGCAACGAAGAGCTCAACTTCTACGCCCTCTCGCGCTACCAGGACGTGCTCGCGGCCTCGGTCGATCACGAGACCTACAGCTCCGCCAAGGGCACGGTGCTGGAGATGGATCCCGAGATGGCGCAGGCGTTTCCCATCATTCTGTTCATGGACCCGCCGCGGCAGACGCGGCTTCGCAAACTGGTCAGCGCCGCCTTCACGCCGCGGCGCATTGCCGCTCTCGAGCCCACCGTCCGCGCCCTCGCGATCCGCTACCTCGACCGCATCGCCGAGCAGGGCGAGTGCGACTTCGTCCGCGACTTCGCCGCGCTGCTGCCGATCGAGGTGATCAGCACCATGGTCGGCGTGCCGCCCGCGGATCGCACCCAGGTTCGCGAGTGGACCGACGAGGCGTTGACCCGCTCTCCCGACGACCCGCAGATGCCGCCCGCGGCGCTGGCGGCCAACGCCAGCCTGTTCCGCTACTTCGCCGAGCTCGTCGCCGAACGGCGCAAGCAACCGCGCGACGACATGACCAGCCTGCTGCTGCAGGCGGAGGTCGAGAACGAGGAGGGCACCAGAGAGCGGCTGAGCGAGATCGAGATCGTCTCGTTCTGCAACCTGCTGTCGGCCGCCGGCAACGAGACGGTCACCAAGCTGCTCGGCCACGCCGTCGTCCTGCTGTCGCGCCACCCCGCCGAGCGCGACAAGCTGATCCGCGATCCCGGGCGCATTGCCAACGCGGTGGAAGAGGTCCTGCGCTACTGGCCGCCGTCGCAGTACCAAGGGCGGACGCTGCTGCGCGATGTGACCCTGCACGGCGTGACGATGCCGCGCGACGCGCGCGTGGCGCTGCTCACCGGCTCCGCCTGCCGCGACGAGCGCGAGTTCGCGAACGCCGATACCTTCGACGTCGATCGCGAGGTGCCGATCCAGCTCGCCTTCGGCTACGGCGTCCACCGCTGCCTCGGCGCCGCCCTGGCTCGCCT
>CAZYMF010000388.1:0-2756 GCA_964648215.1 uncultured Binatia bacterium (SeqCode)
CGCTGGTGTAGCCGGCGCCGCCGTGGATCTGGATGCCGTCGCTGGTGACGCGCTCGGACATCTCGCTGGCGAACAGCTTCACCATCGAGGCCTGGACGTCATTGAGTCGGTCGTGATCGATGTCGTTGGCAACGGCGTACATCAGTTGCCGCGCGGCCTCGATCTCGGTCGCCATCTGCGCGATCTTGAAGCGCAGATACTGGAAATCGCCGATCGGGCGCCCGAACTGAACCCGCTGCTGCGCGTAGACGATGGAGTCCTCCAGCGCGCCGCGCGCCAGGCCGATCGAGCGGGCCGCGGTGTGGACGCGCGCGACCGACAGGCCGCGCATGGCGCGCTTGAACCCGTCGCTCGCCTGTTTTCCCGAGCTCTGCGGCACCAGGATGTTGTCGGCCGGAATGCGGAAATCCTCGAACGAGAGCTCCCACGTCTTCCAGCCGTGATAGCCGACCTTGCGCATCGGCGTGCCGCTGATGCCCGGCGGGAACGAGCCGCGCTCCTTCTCGATCAGGAACTGGGCGATGCCGGCGTGCCGGTGCGCGGGATCGTAGGGGGTCGCGCGCGCCACCAGAACGATGAAGTCCGCGCCGTCGGCGAAGGTGCACCACATCTTCTGGCCGTTGATGACCCACTCATCGCCGTCGCGTTCGGCCCGGCAACGGATCGAGGCCACGTCCGATCCGGCGTCGGGCTCGGAGAGCGCAAAGGCGCCGAGAGATTCGCCGCGTGCCATTTTCGGAAGGATCCGCTTGCGCTGCTCTTCGCGGAAGCCGGCGCCCAGGCCGTTGCCGCGGGCGATCAGACTGGCCACGCTCATCCACGCGCGCGCCAGCTCCTCGGTGACGAGAACGTACTCGAACACGCCCAGGCCGAGGCCGCCGTACTCCTGGGGAATGAGGATGCCGAAGTAGCCGAGCTCGCCGAGCCGCCGGCGCAGCTCCAGCGGAATCTCGCCCTGGACCGGATCGAGCTTGTTCGCGATCGGCAGGACCTCCTTCATCGCGATCTCGCGCGCCGCGTCGCGGATGGCCAGACGCTCCTCCGTCAGGTAGGCCGCCGGAATGCTCTCGCAGGCGCCGCTGAGCAGCTTCACGAGACGCTCCGCTTGGCGACGAGATTGGTGCGGCGGTAGCTCACCACGACCTGTCCTTTCTGATTCCGGCCTTCGGTGCGCCAGGTGACGATTCCGAAGTGCGGCCGCTTCTCCGACTCGCGTTTCGTCACCACCGCGCTGCGCGCCGTCAGCGTGTCCCCCGGGTAGACCGGAAGGTGGAAGTCTACCTCGTCGACGCCGAGGAAGGGACCACCCGCCTCGGAGAGGTCCTCCACCGATAAGCCGACCGTAGTGCACAACACCAGCAGCGGATCGATCACCACCCCGGGGTGGCCATGGGCGCGCGCGTACTCGGCGTTGAAGTACAGCGGCGTGAAGCGCAGGGCCACGGTCGCGAACAGCGAGTTGTCGCCTTCGTTGAACGTGCGGCCCCAGTGATGGTCGAAGACCTGGCCTTCCGCGAAGTCCTCGAACTGCCGCCCCCTGGCTCGCACGGGGAATGTGGAGAAGTCCGGATCGGGCATGGCCTGTCTCTGCGCGCCCCACACCGCTAGCAGAAACTTATTGTTCGATCAATAAAATTGTGATAGCCGTCGGGGCGCTGGCGAGGGACCGGATGATCGACTGGGGATCGGTTGCACAGCGGCTCGATGGCGACGGGGAATTCCGCATCGCGGCACGGCACTGGACGGCGACGTTGCGGCTCGACGTTGGCGACCGGAGCCACGCCATCCGCCTGCAGGACGGGCGGGTCGAGAGCGTTGCGGCCTGCCCGGCGGCGAGCGACTGCGACGTCTTCGTCACCGCGCCGCGCGACACGTGGGAGCAGATGCTGCAGGCGGTGCCGCGCCCCTTCTACCAGGACCTGCTCGCCGCCGCGACGCACCACGGCGTGGCGCTCAACGCGGATCTCCTGGAGATCGCGGCGTACTACCCGGCGCTGCGCCGGCTGTTGGAGATCCTGCGCGAATCGCGGGACGGACAGTGATGGCTCGCTTCGATCAGGCCACCGGCCGGTACGCGCACCTGGAGCTCGACGGCATCGACCATCGCGTCTACTTCGAGGAGAGCGGCACCGGCATCCCGCTGCTGCTGCAGCACACCGCCGGAGCCGACGGCCGGCAGTGGCGGCACCTGCTCGAGGACGACGCCGTCACCCGGCACTTCCGCTGCATCGCCTACGATCTCCCCTATCACGGCAAGAGCCTGCCGCCGGTGGGGCCGGAGTGGTGGGCGGACGAGTACCGCCTGACCCGCGACTTCCTCATGCAGGTGCCCCTCGCCCTCGCCGCGGCGTTGGCCCTGCCCCGTCCCGTCTTCATGGGCAGCTCGATCGGCGGGCACCTGGCGCTCGACCTCGCCCGCTACCACCCGGAGAGCTTTCGCGCCGTGATCGCGCTCGAAGGCGCGGCGATGACTCCCGGAAGCTACCTCGACCTGTGGAACCACCCGCGCGTGAGCAATGCCTTCAAGGCCAACGTGATGTACGGCCTTATGAGCCCCACCAGTCCCAAGAGCCTCCGTCAGGAAACGATCTGGGTCTACAGCCAGGGCGCTCCGCCGGTGTTCAAGGGCGACCTGTACTATCACGCCGTCGACCACGACCTGCGCGAGGAGCTGGCCAAGATCGACACGTCCCGGCTGGGGGTGTTCCTGCTCACCGGCGAGTACGACTGGAACACGACGCCCGAGCTTTCGCGCC
>CAZYMF010000389.1:0-2733 GCA_964648215.1 uncultured Binatia bacterium (SeqCode)
CGAAACTGCCGGTGAGCGCTCCGCTGGCCATGGTCGGGTTGGTGGTGTCGTTGTTCGGTGTCGTCGCGTCGACCGCGTCGCAGGTGTAGAACATCAGGCGCTGTCTGCAGGCAGGATCCGTCTGGTACAGGGTCTTGCCGACGTGCTGCCCGTCGACGTACTCGGAGTAGCGCGGGTAGCCCCAGTCGAACGTGGGCCTCTCGGCGCTGGTGCCGACGGGCGGCGCCGAGCCGCCGTTGTCGTTGTCGCTGCACGAGAAGCCCAGCAAGGCTAGCGTGCAGACTGCGTAGACGGCGATTCTGTTCATGATGGCCTCCTGATCAGTACCGCAGGTCCGCGGGAGAGTTCCGGTGCGGGGGTTCGTTCACGTCCTACGCCTTGATACCGTCGATCATGATGGCGGGCGGACAGGCCAGGATGTCCGCCCAGTAGTCGCCCTCGTCCCCCGCGGCCGGGTCGGGAGCGAGCGTCAGCGGGTGAACGGAGACGTCGCGGAAGCCCGCCCCGCGCAGCGCCCCCACGAGCGCCTCGACCGGCAGGTAGTAGTTCTCGATCTCGAACGACGTCTCGTCGTCCAGGTTGATCGTCCAGGTGATCGGCGCTCCATCGTGAACGGAACCGGCGAGACGGGTCTCGAAGCCGTACTTCCTGTAATCCGGGAGTGGATCGAAGAAGTACAGCTCGGGGTTGGTGGTCAGGGTGACGAAGCGGCCCCCCGGCCGGACGCGACTGGCGATCCCCCGGCTCATCACGGCGAGCTCGTCGCGGTCGTGCGCGTACACGAGCAACCACGCCGAGACGGCAAGGTCGAACGCGCCTTGCGTCCCGATCGAACGGGCGTCCTCGACGAAGTATTCGACTCCGTGCGGGTCCTTCGCCTCGTGGGCCTTTGCGAGCGCGATCATCTCCTGCGAGATGTCGAAGCCGACGGTCTCGGCCGCCCCCGCTCGCTTGAGCTGACGGGTGAAGAAACCCTCGCCGCACGCCATGTCGACGACCTTCTTGCCGCGGACATCGCCGATGAGCTGCATCATCGAGGGTCCCTCGATCCGCAGTCGCCACGGCTGCTCCTTGGCGCGTCGATAGAGATCGCCGATGCGGTTGTAGTCGGTCGTCATGACGGCTCCTCCCCCTCCTCCTTCCTCCTCGTTCCTTCTCGGCCACGGGCAAGCAGGACTTCGAGCACGACCTGACCCGCCCCAGCTTTCACGCGCTCCCGGTCTTCCGCCGCCGCAGGAAGGCGAAGACCGCAAGCGGCAGCAGCAGCGGCCACGAGAAGCCACCCTCGGCTTGAATCCGGCAGCCGCCGCCCGTGCTCGAAGACGTCGGCGTGGCCGTGGGCGTAGCCGGCGCCATCGTGACTTGCGGCGTGGCCGTCGCCGTGGCGGCTTGCGGCGTGGCCGTGAGCGTGGCCGTCGCCGTGGCGACTTGCGGCGTGGCCGTGAGCGTGGCCGTTGCCGTCACCGCCCCCGACGTGGGGGTGGGCGTCGGTGTTGGCGTCTGTTCGCTTGGGGGATCGCCGAAGCTGATGTCCACGACGGAGCCCCCTTCCTGGGGCAACGGATCGCCGGGGGCGGAACTCTCGCCGTTGTAGATCGTGAACGGCTCGCCGGGATCACGATTCCCGTTGCGGTTGAGGTCCAGGAACGCCACCATGTAGTGAGGCGTATTCTCCAGCAGGATGAACTGGTAAAATTCGCCATTGGTCGTCAGGTCCTGACTCTGGTCCAGACGATCGGTCAGCTCGGCGTCGCGAAACACATCGACGTGGATCGGCACGTTGGACGACACCGGGCCCATGGCCCCCGTGTAGGTCACCGTACCGCGGACTCCGGGGAGGCCGCCGGTGTCGTCGAAGCTGAGGACGAGGCCGGTTTGCGGCACGGTCACGACGTCGCCGGGGGTCGTGAAGTGGTCCTGGTAGATTTCGAACGGATCGCCGACGGCTGGGTCCCCATCGCCATTCGTGTCCAAGAGGTACACCAGGTAGTAGTCACCGGGGCCCGGTGCTCCGAGCTCGAAGGCGCCCCCGTTCTCGGTGACCAGAGCGCCGGCAACCGGGGCGCCGTCCAACAGGGCATTGTCGAAAAGGAGCACGAAGATGGGTGCGTCTGCCGACACCGGCCCGCGCGAGCCCGTGTACTCGACCGTGCCCGTAACCACCAGGTCCTGCGACGGCGTCGGCGTCGGATCCGGTCCGTCTCCGAAGACGACGTCGACCTGGGTGATGCCCTGCGGCAGCGGGTCTCCCGGCGGCGCATAGCGATCGGGATAGATCTCGAACGGCTCACCCGCATCGAGGACATCGTTGTCGTTGAGGTCGAGGAACACCTGCATGTAGTACAGCCGCGGTTCCAGGAGAAGAAAGCTGTAGGAACCACCGTTGTCGACCAGCCGTTCCTGGTGATCGACGCGGTCGGTCAGGTCGCCTTCGCGAAACACCTGCACCCGAATCGGGCGGGTGTTATCGACGGGGCCCATGCTTCCCGTGTAGGTCACGGTGCCGAAGACACCGGGGAATCCGGCGGTGTCGTCGAAGGTGAGCGCGAGGCTGCTCTGCGACCCGCTCACCGGCACGGTGATCGGGTCGCCCGGAGCGGTGATGCGGTTGTCGTAGATCCCGAAGGGGTCACCGACAGCGGGGATCGAGTCGCCGTTCGTGTCCAGGGTGTATGCCAGGTGGTAGTCGCCGGGCTCGGGCGCCGTCAGCGTGAAGGCAGCTCCGTTCGCTTC
>CAZYMF010000390.1:0-2700 GCA_964648215.1 uncultured Binatia bacterium (SeqCode)
GAGGCGCGAGATCAGGGCGTCGATGACGTGGGTGACGGTGGCCTCGCGCGTGTCGGATTCGATGTAGCGCGTGTTCTGCTGGGCCCGGAACCTGTAGCCGCGGAACAGCTCGCGTAGCGCCACGGCGTAGGGGAGATCGAGGCGCAGCTTCGGCGCCGGCGGCGCGGTCGGCGGCACGGTGGAGAGCGCGATCAGCTCGGCCGGCATGCCGGCGGCGCGCGAGTAGGCGGTGTTGATGGCGTGCTGCACGAAGAGCTCCGGCGTGATCTTCCACGCCTCCTTCGCCGTCGCGTTGGCGTTGTGGGCGCCGTCGAGCTGCAGGATGCCGGCACCGGCCATGATGTGTTTGGCCTCGGCGGCGTCGACGAACGAGCGGTGCATGTTGATGCCGCGGTAGAGCACGTTGTACTGCGGATCCTGGTGCGCGCCGTTCATGCCTTCCTCGGCGAACAGCACGGCGATCTCGGGCCCGGCGACACCGCTGACGTAGGAGTGGAAGTTGATCGGCCGGCCCACCTCGTCCTCGATCGCATCGAGCGCCTTGCGCGTGGCGCGGATCTGCTTGCGGGTGATGGGGATGCCGCCCACGCCCTCGGGCGTGCCCTCGATCAGCCCGTCGATGTGCGACTGGCCGGTGGTGCGGATGACCATGATGTGGTCGGCGCCGTGCCACGCCGCCATGCGCATGCGGCGGATGTCGTCCTCGAAACGCCCCGAGGCAATCTCCGTGGTGATGACGACGTCGCACTGGGGATCGATGTCGCCGAACGAATGCGCCGCCGGCAGCGGCACCGAGCGCGCGAGATCCTCCGAGGTGTCGGCGAGGACGAAGGGGCCGACCTGGTGCCGCTCGACCTTGTTGCGCCAGGTCCAACCCTGGCGCCGCGGCCGATAGTGCTCGAGGTCGGCGAGCACCTCGCGCAGGTCGAGCTTCTCGTCGGGGGAGAGCTTCATCGCACCAGCTCCTCCCAGAAGCGCCCTTCCAGCAAGGCGGCGCCGGCCGCGCGCACCGGCAGGCCGTGGCGCTGCGCCAGCTCCAGCACCAGGCGGCCGGCGCCGTGGCCGAGCAGCCGCTTCTCCTGCATCCGGGCGACGAGGTCCTTCGCCTCGAGGCTGGAGAAGCCCATGCGCAGCAGCACCGAGCGCTCGATGGAGGGCGTCGTGTGCGTGCGCGCCTCGGTGATCAGCGGAGCGACGATCCTGTCCGCCAGCTCCCAGAAGTAGGCGTGCAGCTCGTCGTCGGACATCTTCTCGAGCCGCGCGCGCCGCGTCGCGAAGTCATCCGGTCTTTCGTCGCAGCTCATGCAAGATCTCCTCTACATGCGACTCGGTGGTGCGAGTGTCGGCGGCGAGGAAGGCAAGGTCGACGTCGGTCAAGCTGGCGCCGGCGGGAAGCGACGCTGCGGCTTGCTCCAGGTAGAGCCGCCGCAGGCGTTCGAGCTCGACCTCGACCGCGGCGATCTGCGCCGGATGCTCGGGGATGACGATGCAGCGGCCCGGCCGGCTCTCGCCGGGATCGCCGCGCCGGACCTCGATGCCCAGGCGCTTGGCGAGGTTGAGCTGGGCGATCGGGTGCTTGCCGGCCCCGGTGTACTCGGTCTCCTGCACGACGACGATCCGCTCCTCGTCCAGCTCGCGCGCGATGGCGAGCGCCGCGGCCAGCGAGGTGTTGCCCGCAGCGCCCCGTTCCATCCCTTCCAGCTCGGCCAGGAGCTGCGTGGCGTAGAACACCTCGCCCTGGGTCACGGTGACGAAGCGATCCATGTAGCGCAGCGGGCGCGCGGCGTTGCGCGGGACGTCGGCGCGGTCCGGCCAGGTGGTAAAGGGGATGGAGAAGCCGGTGTGGCCGGTGGTGAAGGACTTGCGATTGAAGTCGCGATCGGAGGCCATGTGCAGCCCGGAGAGATCGACGCTGGCCGCAACCATCCGGGTGCTCGTGGCACGAGCCTGGCGCAGGCCGCGCGCCGTGCCGGTGACGTTACCGCCGCCGGCGTGGGTGGCGAGGACGACATCGGGGTTCCGCCCGGTCAGGATCTCCGTCTGGATCGCCAGCTCGTACCCGAGCGTCTCGATGCCGGCGATCGAGTACGGCGTATAGAGGGAGGCGTTGAAGAAGCCCGTCTCCTTCAGCACGCGGAGAAAGACGTAGAAGAGCTCCGGCCCGACCGAGAGCCGTATGACTTCGGCGCCGTAGGCCTCGCAGGCGCGCGTCTTCTCGGCGATCTCGGGCTGCGCGAAACCGCGGCTGTCGAACGCCTCCTGCACCACGATGCAGCGCAGCCCCGCCTTGGCCGCCTGCGAGGCCACGGCGGCACCGTAGTTGCCGCTGGTCGCCGCGACGACGCCGGCGTAGCCGCGCCTCTTCGCCTCGTGCACCGACAGCGAGGCGCGCCGGTCCTTGAACGACCCGGAGGGATTTCTCGCCTCGTCCTTGACGAAGATCCGCGCTCCCTTGCCCGCCTTCGCCGTGGCGCGAACCAGAGCCGTGATGTTGCGCAGCTCGACCAGCGGCGTGTTGCCCACGGCCGTCGCCGCCTGCACCGCCCGCGTCTTGTCGATGTCGTAGCCGGTATCGGCGAGCAGCCGCTCGTAGTCGAAGGCCAGCGCGCCGGTTGCGTAGGCGGCGTAGTCGATCCCGAGCGACGCCCGCATGATCTCGGGGCGCTGGGCCATGATGGCGGCGTAGCCGTCGTCGCTCAT
>CAZYMF010000391.1:0-2669 GCA_964648215.1 uncultured Binatia bacterium (SeqCode)
GTCGTCGGTGCCGGCGCGAAGACCCTGTTCGCAGCGAATGTCGTCGGCGAGCGCCGTGAGCATGATGATCGGGATGGAGGCCGTGCGGACATCGGCGCGCAGGCGGGTGCACACCTCGAAGCCGTCGATGTCGGGCATCATGATGTCGAGCAGGATCAGGTCCGGCGGGTCGGCCTGCGCCAGGTCGAGGGCTTCCTGTCCGTTCGCGGCGGTCGTCATCGACAGGGGCAAATGCGTATTTTCGAGTGTAAAGGCGATCATCTCGCGTTGGTCCTCCTGGTCGTCCACGACCAGGACCCGAAACCCTTTGGGGGGAGGCGACGCTGCGGTCACCGGTGGCGCGGGCGCCGCTGGTACGGGCACGGCCGGTACGCCATTCGCGGCGGTACGCGCCTCCGGGACGGATGTCCCGCAGTGCGGGCAGATCCGCAGCCGGGCACCGCAACTGCCACAGTTGGCGTGCAGCGCGGCGCCGCACTGCGGGCACATGGTGCCGTTCGCCGTCAGGGCGGCCTCGGCGCTGCCCGCGACGTCAGCGGCGATCAGCCCTGCCCGAGCGAGAAACCTCAGGAGGGCCACGTCGCCCGTGTGGTCTTTGGGGGGAAGGCGGTCCATTCTCCTGGGATTGCAACAAGGCAAATGACAGGCCAACAGGCGAGACGCCATGCGGTGACGGTTAGCGCCGTTTCCTCCGCGACACTTCCGTACCGAAATCAGGGAATCAATCCGGTGGATGGCGACCTGGAAAGCGGCGCCGGCAGACGCTTCACGATCGTTGTCCCGTGCTCCCCGCTGCCGGTCATTTTCATCCCTCTCGGGCGAAGCCAGCGGCTTCATGACGGGTACGTCGGGTCTTGGGGAAACCCCGGCGGCGCCGGGAGGAGACAAGCGCCGCCGGGGCCGTGTGTGCAGGGGCGCGCTTATTCGGCGCGCACGGCTACACGACGATTCCGGGCGCGGCCGTCCGCGTCGTCGTCTGCGCCCGATGTCGGTGATGCTCTGGCGCCACGCCCAGGCGGTGACGCGGGGCGTTCGCGTCGAAATCGAGGACCGGACAGCGGGGCGCGTTCGTGAGTCCTATCTACCGTTTGCTCGATCCTACCAGCGCCAGCCGTGGCGGCGTTCCCGAGGCGTGGTCGACGAGGCCGACGTGCGGCGTGTCGCCGAGGGGCGAGTCGCCTACGAGATACCGTTCGGCGAGCTCGATCGCGCGGAGCTCCTGCTCGGGCAAGCTTGTGAGGATATCCACCAGGCGGCTCCAACGCGTCCGGTCCGCGCTTCCGATCTCGTAGAAGTGGATGGCGCGATCGGTGTCTCGCCGATCGAGGCAGCGGTCGCCGAGCGCCAGCAGGCGCTCCCGCGGCGGCGGCACGCCCCCGAGCCTACACACCTCCACGGCATCGATGATTCGGTCGCGCTCGATCATCTTCTCGGCGAGCTCCGTCCAGTCCTCCGGCTCGACCACAGCCGGATTCTGGGCAAAAAGCCGCATTGCCACGTCCAGAAACCCATGCTCGACGTAGCGGCGTGCGACGAGTACTCGCGACTGCATCGCTTGTGTGGTCCTGGCCTTCATATGCACCTCCCGAGAAGATGAAAACTTCAACAAGAGCCTTCGCTCGATCACGCTCCCCGGCCAGCCGCGATTGCCCAACCAGTGATAGCGAGCACTTCATCCCGGTTTACGCGAACAACTTCATGCCACATTCGCCCGGGTTCCATCTCCGCCATGCGGCGACCCACGTCGGTCTGGCGTCGGCTCGGGCTTGATCTCCCGGGGCTGTAGGCGTCCATGGTGGCCTTTGTACAGGGAACACGACGCCGCCGTAAGCTCGGACTACTACGTGCGTGGTCCTACGCGGATGGCAGCCCGTTGAAAAACCCCACCCCATGCTTCGACACGCTCAGCATGAGCGGAGCCCCATCCTGGATTTCAAAGAGCTTTTCCCGCTCACCCTGAGAACTCAACCGGTGCGGCACCGGTGCGTTGAGCCAATGAACCTTCGACGGGCCGGACAGAGCCCGGCCCCACCCGGTGGCACCGGGCTCTGTCCGGTGCAGGTTCATTGGTAGCTTGTCGACGGGGGTCTTCGCGTTTTTCAATGGGCGGATAGACTTCGGTCTCGCCCTGCCGTAGTCCGAGTTACGCGGCCACGGCGGGCTGCTTGTGCGCGGCGAGGAGGGCACGGTCGATTTCGTCGAACAGCCGCTGCGCGCTGATCGGTTTCGACACGTAGCCGTCCATGCCGGCGGCCACGCAGCGTTCCTGGTCGCCCTTCATGGCATGGGCCGTCATCGCGATGATCGGCACGTGCGCGCCGCTTGCCCGTTCCCGTGCGCGAATCGCAGCGGTGGCCTCGATGCCGTCCATCTCGGGCATTTGCACGTCCATCAGCACCAGGTCGAACGCCTCATCGTGCAGCGCCGCGAGCGCTTCCGACCCGTTGCCGGTGACGGCCACCCGGTGGCCACGCTTCTCCAACAGCCGCTTCGCCAGCGTTTGGTTCACTGCGTTGTCTTCCGCCAGCAGGATGCGCAGCGATCTCACCGGCTCGGCGGCCGGCGCGCCGAGGGGCACGACGGCGGGGGCGGCCGTGGTGGCGTCGCCCATCACCGCGAGCATGGCATCGAGCAGCTCGGACTGCTTGATCGGCTTGGTCAGGTACGTC
>CAZYMF010000392.1:0-2637 GCA_964648215.1 uncultured Binatia bacterium (SeqCode)
CTCGCCGATGATCTGCTCGAGTCGCTCGCTCATCAGCGCCACGTTGTCGCGCATGAACCGGCTGAGAACCTCCGTCCCCTCGCGCCGGGCGCGGGCCTCGATCTCGGCTCGCTGCGCTTCGACCTCGGCTTGGACCTCGTCCCAGAACGCGCGCACGCGCGGGCCGTGCTTGACGAAGTCGCGCTCGACCAGGGTGAGCAGGCGCTTGAAGCGCCACCACGGCGAGTCGGGCGCAGGGTGCTCGCCGCCGCGGCCGAGCGCTTTCGGCAGATCGGCGTCGACATAGTAGGGCAGGAAGACGCCGACGCACGGCGAGCCGAGGCTGCCCCAGTAGACCAGCGGCTCGTCCTCCGCGCCCAGACGCGCGACCATGCTCGCCGTCGTCGTGCCCACCGGATCGGCGTGCATGCACACCGAGTAGTACTTCTCGTCGTCCGCCTCGCGCCCGGGCTTGTGCACGGCGCCGCTCTCGTAGTGATCGCGCAGCGCCGCGCGCAACGCGGTGGGAGTCAGCTTGCCCCGTCCGGCTGCCAGCAGATGGCAGGTGCGACCGTGACGGCCGCTGGAGATGATCTCGGGAGCCATGCTGGTGTCGCGATACGCTCGGGCGAAGTCGAAGCGCACGTCGGTCTCGGCGTTCCACCAGCCTTCCTCCACTGCGTGCTCGATCAAGTCGGGGGAGACCGCGTCCCAGTCGTCGCCGATGGTGAGGTGGTTGGAAGCGCTGCCGAGATCACGGATGCGCCGCAGCGCCCAGCGCCGGTCGGAGGTCTCTAGCACGTACGCCTCGCGGCGATCGGCGACGAGGAACGAGTTCTGATAGGCCCAGTCCTTGTCACAGTAGCCGGAGCCGCCCTGGCCGTGACGCTCGAGCAGGGCGGTGATCACCTCGACGGCGTGAAACGCCGAGGTGCCGCGCTCGAGGCCGAGACGAACGAGGTCCATGCCGATCAGACCCGGCTCGCTCGGCAGCGGGTCCTTGGTGAAGACGGTGTGGTTGCCGATCGCCACGCCGTGCTCGTTGAGGCCGTGCTCGAAGCCCCACAGCCAGAACGGACGCGAGCCGATCAGCCGCGCCGTCTCGGCGACCTGGTCGATCTCGATGTACGTGCAGCGCAGCTTGCTCCCTGGCGCGTGCCGCTGCCGCGCCGCCTGCACGAGCGGCTGCGGCTCCTGCGCCGGCCGATCGCTGTTCTTGGCGAACAGGACGCTGCCGTCCGCGGTGCAGCTTGGCAGCGCCACCAGCGAGTCACAGCTCACGCGAATGTTCTTCATCTCACCGTTCACGAGCATGACTCACGACCCCGCCTTCTCCCGCAGCCGCCGATGGAAATCGGCATGATCCACGATGTAGCGGATGTGCACGCCGTCGCCGACCTTCTCCTTCTCGTCGTGGGCCTCGACGGCGAAGGTCAGCTTGCGGCCTGCGAGAGCGCTCAGCGTCGCCTTCACCCGCACGGCCATGCCTACCGGGGTGGCCGCCAGGTGGCGAACTTCGTTGCGCGAGCCGACGGTGATCTGCCCCTCGGGCAGGAACGGCGCCGCTACGGCCGCCGCGACCGCCTCCATCTTCGCGATCATGTCCGGGGTCGACCACACCTCGGGCATGTTCGCGACCTCCAGCGGAAGGACCTCGAACATGGCGGCGGCGGTCAGCTCGTGGGTGACGGTGAAGCTCTGCTCGCGGGACAGTCCGACTCGTAGATCGCTCATGAGGATGCTTGCTCCGTTACGAAGGCGGCGACGGCGCGCGCCAGAGCCGCCTCGTGGCCGTAGAAGAAGTGATCCGCGCCGGCGAGGTGTACGACGGTCTTCGGCTCGGCCACGCCGGCGAGCTGTGCCTCCAGCGTTGCCAGCGGACAGTACTGGTCGCGATCGCCGGAGACGAAGAGCTTGGGACGGTTACACGCCTTCAGGAAGGCGAGATCGAACATGGCGACCGGCGGCGCGATCGCCACCAGACGGGAGATGCCGTCGTCGTCGTGGCCGGCGAGCAGAGCCACCATCGCCCCGAAGGAGTAGCCGGTCAGCGTGATCTCGGCGTGATCCAGCCGCGCCCGCAGCAGGGCGACCGCGGCGCGTGCGTCGTCCGCTTCGCCGCTGCCGTTGGCGTATTCCCCCTCGCTGCCACCGGCGCCGCGGAAGTTGAAGCGTAGGGTAGCGACGCCGGACGCCTGCAGCGCTCCGCAGACGGCGAGGACGACGTTGTTGTCCATCGTGCCGCCGTATTGCGGATGAGGATGACAGACGACGGCGCCGCGGGTTGCGCCCGCGGAAATTGCCAACTGCCCTTCGAGCCGCAGTTGCCCTGACTGAAAATGAAGCGATTCCTCGCTCATCGCGGGAATTCTATCGCACGGCCACCGGATCGCGGCAACCTTGGCGGCGCTGTTCAGCTCGGCTGCCAGAGGACGAAGCCCGCGGTGACGAAGTCGTGGTCGAAGCTCATCGCGGCGGTGCAGCGGGCCGCGTCCATGACCGCGAAGCTGACGGCGTCGGTGTAGGTGATGACTTGATCGGAGAGCCGCGCCAGCCACTGTCGCGCCGCCGCATCGTGCGCCGCGGTCGCATATTCGAGCGTCAGCAAAGGGCTGGCGCCGATACGGTCGAGCAGCAGCGCCGCGGGCCGAATGCCGA
>CAZYMF010000393.1:0-2611 GCA_964648215.1 uncultured Binatia bacterium (SeqCode)
CCAGGGAGGCCAAGGACGGAGACGTTGTCGAGATCGAGGCCGGCACCTATCCCGGCGACGTCGCGGTCTGGACCCAGAACGACCTCACCATCCGTGCCATCGGCGGCAGGGCGCATCTCGAAGCCAACGGAGCGAGCGCCGAGGGCAAGGCGATCTGGGTCATCAAGGGACGGAGCACGACCGTCGAGAACATCGAGTTCTCCGGTGCCAGGGTCCGCGATGGAAACGGGGCCGGCATTCGGCAGGAAGGGGCCAATCTGACGCTGCGTCATTGCTACTTCCACGACAACGAGGAGGGGATCTTGACCGGAGCGAGCCCGCGGAGCTCGATCGTGATCGAGAACAGCGAGTTCGCCGACAACGGTGGCGGCGACGGCCGCACGCACAACATCTACATCGGCGAGGTGAAGAGCTTCACGTTGCGCGCCAGCTACTCGCACGGCGCGCGCATCGGCCACTACGTCAAGAGCCGCGCGCACGAGAACTTCATCCTCTACAATCGTATCGCCGACGAGCGGAACGGGACGGCGAGCTACGCCGTGGATCTGTCCAACGGGGGTCTGTCCTTTCTGGTCGGCAACGTCATCGAGCAAGGGCCCCACGCGGACAACAGCACCATCGTCGCCTACGGGGCCGAAGGCTTGCGGCAGCAGGTGAACCAGCTCTTTGTCGTGAACAATAGCATCGTCAACGATTACCCGGGCGGACGCTTCCTCTTCGTCGGCCCCGGCGCGCGGCCGGCGCAGATCGTCAACAACGTCCTCGCTGGTCCCGGCACGGTGCTCGCCGGGCCGGGAGAGCTCCGTCACAACCTGCAGAGCGAGGCCCCTGGTTTCGTCGACCGGCGGCACTACAACTACCACCTGACGGCCGGATCAGCGGCCATCGATGCCGGCATCGACCCCGGTCGCGGTGCCGGGTTCAGCCTGACGCCGGTCGCCGAACCGTCGCAACCCTTCGGTGAGCAGCCGCGGCCTCGGATCGGAGCGCTCGACCTCGGTGCCTACGAGTATCAGGGCACCCCTTCCTCCGGTGGAAGAGGGTCTGCGGGCCGTAACCCTTGACCGGGGCGCGTTGGAGTACCCGCGCCGTTTGACTCGCCCAGATTCTGATTAGACAAGGCGTTCGAGTTTCTTCATGATGAAGATCGTGAGGGCTCGCTCGAGGGACGAACGAAGCTTGGTTGCTACGTGGGATCCGACCGTCCGTGGATGGCGGACGGCCTTCGCGACAGCCAATGGCTCGAGTCTTCGCGGCACTTGCGCGTGACGACGCAGGGGATTCCTGGTTGTACTGGCGGCAAAGGATATTTTACCTCCTGATCGGTGCGCTCCTCGTTGCCCTGCTCGGCTCGCGAACGGCGGGGGCGACGCAGGCGGTGCCCGGAGACGTGGATGGCGACGGCCAGGTCACTGCAACCGACATGGAGCTGTTGGTCGACGAACTGTGCGACGGCGACCCGACCGCCAGCCAGCACCCGCCGGGGGCCGATGCCAATCAGGACGGCCGCGTTTCCGCCGCGGATCTGACGAAGACCATGCTCCTGTGGGGCCTTGATCTCCCCACGCGCACGCCGACAGAGCGACCCACCATCACCCCGACGGCCACCGCTTCGGCTACGCCGTGGCCGACCTACACAGCCAGCGCCACACCGACCGTTACCGCCACGCCCACCGTAACGCCCACCGCAACGGTTACCTCCACCCCAACGGTGACGATGACGCCGACGTCCACTTCCACGGCCACGCCCACCGCGACCGCAACGCCGACGCAGGTCTGTGCCATTGTCGACCTCGGACCACTGATCAATACATCCGGGACGGTCAGCGCTTCGGTGAAGGCCGTGGGCACGCTCGGTGAGGGCGCCTGTACTCGGCTCTTCGGCCTGCCGACGCCCGTTCCCCGCGGGGCCGACCTCTACACCGTGACGAGCTCGAGCGGGTGCACGTTGACGCTCGACGCCGTGGCGGACGGTTTCGTGCCGTATGTCGCCGCCATCGACTATGGCACGCTGGGCCGCTTCGAGGGCCCGCCACCTCTCCAAGTCCCCGTTTCCTCCGCATTGCCCTACGAGATCCAGGTCACCTCCTCGCCCGCCCAGGCTCCCGCCCTCGGCTCTTACCAGCTCACGATCACGCAGCGCTCCTGCCCGGTTCCGACCCCGTGACACGGGTGGGAGCGGTGCTTGCGCCGCCCGCCGCTCCACGCGGGCATCACGCCATGCGCGATGCCATGCGTCCATGATCGAGGAAAGGCCGTGCGACTGCCATGCGACATGCCTACGCAGTAGCTGCGCTGTGCGATCCATGACGCAGATTAGCGTATCGATAGCGTCCGCAGATGCGCTGTACATGCGCAAGGCATTTGGCGACATTATGTCAGCTTTTCGTGCGGTGGCGATTGTGTGACGCCACGGTCAAAGTGCCGAGTATGTTTCAACAAACCATGGCGATCCAAATCCGCTGGCCCTGCCGTTGCTCTGTTGAGCAGCAGGAGTCGCGGGTACGTTGGGTGCGCACGGAACATGTTGGAATCGGATTTCACGCTGGCGTGTTCTCGTTGCCGTGGTGGTCGTTGGTTGGGGCATCCTCGCGAGCGCTCCCTGCCTGGC
>CAZYMF010000394.1:0-2593 GCA_964648215.1 uncultured Binatia bacterium (SeqCode)
ACGCGGGCGGCGAACTCCTCCGCGCTGCCACGCTTGCGCAGCGCACCGCGATTCTTCTCGTTCGGCCAAGCCACTTCGATGGTCCGCGACCGCCAGGGATGACTCCGCGCGACAACACTTCGCGGCGCACTGAGCCCTTGCCGCTGCCACTCCGGGACCAACACCACGTCGCCGACGAGCACGGCCTCGCGTCGCTCGCCGCCACGCGCACACGGCCACGGCCACCGGGCGTTACTGCCGATCGGCCGCCCGCTCGCCCGCTCCACGGTGATCCAACAACGAGCGAGGCCGAACGGGTTGCGCCGGTAGAGCCACTCGTACATCGGCCGCGGCCGCTTGACCCCGAACCCGCTGTCTACGAGGTCGTAGAGCACCCCGAACTCGGACGGGTGGGCGCGGCGCACCTCGATTCGCGGATCGGGGCACTCGACCGGCGCAGGGACGCTGAGCCACTCCTCGAAGCGGTCTCCTGCAGGTCGCTGCAACGCCTGCAGTCGCGGGTCGGCCATCCCGGCAGTTTACGACGGGGGGCCGCGATCGGAAAAGGGGGATATCCCCAAGGCGCGGATCCAGGGAGCCGGGCATCCGACTCCAACGGCGGGCCGGGAAACAACCTCACCCTGTTCCTCTCCTTGCTCTTGCTTTCAGCTTTGAACTTTCAGCTTTGCGCTTCCGCGCCTGTTGACTGTCGCGGCGTGATCGTCGACTGTTTCGGCCCGGAGGAGCTGGCCATGGCACGCTACATTCTGGCGATCGATCAGGGCACGACGGGGAGCACCGTGATGGTGTTCGACGACGGCGGTCGGGTGCGCGGGCGGGCGTACTCGGAGTTCCGCCAGTACTACCCGAAGCCCGGCTGGGTGGAGCACGATGCGGAGGAGATCTGGACGGTGACGCAGCGGGTGATCAAGGCCGCCCTGCGCAGCGCCCGGGTCAAGCCGGCGCAGATCGCCGCCATCGGCATCACCAACCAGCGCGAGACCACGCTGCTCTGGGATCGCAAGACCGGCCGCCCGATCCATCGCGCCATCGTCTGGCAGGACCGCCGCACCGCCCCGATCTGCGAGGCGCTCAAGGCCGACGACGTCGAGCACACGGTGCGCGCCAAGACCGGGCTGGTGCTCGACCCCTACTTCTCCGGCACCAAGGTGAAGTGGCTGCTCGACAGCGTGAAGGGCGCCCGCGCCAAGGCCGATCGTCTCGCCTTCGGCACCATCGACAGCTGGCTGATCTGGAAGCTCAGCGGCGGCCGCACCCACGTCACCGATTTCACCAACGCCTCGCGCACGCTGCTGTTCAACATCCACGAGCGGCGCTGGGATGCCGACCTGCTGCGCCTCCTCGACGTGCCGGCGGAGATCCTGCCCGAGGCGGTGGCGTCGAGCGGCCCGATCGCGACCACCGATCGCAAGGTGTTCGGCGCCGAGACCGCCGTCGCCGGCGTCGCCGGCGACCAGCAGGCGGCCCTGTTCGGCCAGGCCTGCTTCGAGCCCGGGCTGGTGAAGAACACCTACGGCACCGGCTGCTTCGTCGTCCTGTTCACCGGCTCGCAGGCCATCGAGTCGCGCCGCGGCCTGCTCACCACCGTCGCCTGCGGCGCCGACGGCAAGCCGGCGTACGCGCTCGAAGGATCGATCTTCGTCGCCGGCGCTGCCGTGCAGTGGCTGCGCGACGGCCTGGGGGTGATCAAGACGGCGGCGGAGACCGAGCGTCTGGCGCGCCAGGTCGACTCGACCCTCGGCGTCTATCTGGTGCCGGCCTTCGTCGGGCTCGGCGCGCCGTACTGGGATCCGCAGGCACGCGGCGCTCTGGTCGGCATCACCCGCGGCGTCACCAGGGCGCACGTGGCGCGCGCCACGCTCGAGTCGCTGGCCTACCAGACGCGCGACGTCATCGACACCATGCTGGCCGAGGCGGGCGGCAAGCTGGGCGGTTTGCGCGTCGACGGCGGCGCCGCCGCCAACGACTTCCTCATGCAGTTCCAGGCCGACATCCTCGGCGCCACCGTCGATCGGCCCAAGGTGATCGAGACCACGGCGCTCGGCGCCGCCCTGCTCGCCGGCCTCGGCGTCGGCCTGTGGAAGAGCGCCGGCGCGCTCGAACGGGTGCGCCAGCGCGATCGCCTGTTCAAGCCGAAGCTGAAGCCGGAGCAGCGCGAGGAGCTGTACCAGGGCTGGCGTCGCGCCGTCGCCGCGGTGCGGTCCTTGGGGTCGTGACGGCAACAAGTCGCAAGCTTCAAGCGACAAGACGAAGAGCGTCGTCCAGCTTGGACCTTGTGACTTGGAGCTCGAGACTGTCAATCTGCACAGCTCAGAGGCCGCCGCCTGCGTTGCGTGGCCCACCATTGGCGGGAATGCCCGGCGCCGTCGACAGAGACCCTGGCGCGAGGCCGACTCGGAATGACGCGGCTTATTGCACGCGCAGCGGGCGCGAAGGGGGGTGCTGGGGCGGAGCCCCGCAGGGGACGGTTGTAAGTCGCACGCAACGGCTACGAGCAAGCACCTGGCGCCGAGTTATGGACGATTTTTTTCTGCTCCCCCGGGCATCCGACTCCAGCGACGGCTCACGGTAGGGCGGGCACGGTCCGCCGTGG
>CAZYMF010000395.1:0-2567 GCA_964648215.1 uncultured Binatia bacterium (SeqCode)
GCGGTCGCGTTGCGCGCGGCGAGGGCGTAGATCGACAGGCAGGGGTTCACGCCGAGGCTGGTGGGGAAGATGGAGCCGTCGAAGACGGCCAGGTTCTCCAGGTGGTGGTGACGGCCGTAGGCGTCAACGACCGACGTGCGCGGGTCGCCGCCCATGGCGCAGCCGCCGAGGGGATGGGTGGAGTTCAGGACGACGTTGGGGGAGCGCAGCCGTAGGGCGCCGATCTCGGCGCGCGCCTCCTGCCAGCTGCGATACGCTCTGGCATCGCTGCACGCGGGGTGCACGCTCTCGGCTCCGGCGGCGAACTGGCACTCGGCCATCGCCAGATACGAGCTGCGTACGCCGTCCCAGATGTAGTCGTTGAGCGGATAGTCGAGCACGGCGCTGCCGTCGCGACGGAGCCGGACCTCACCGCCCGGGCTGTCGGGATGAAACCCGTCGCGGATCTGCGACACGAGGACGTGGAGGTAACGCAGCCGGCGCGCGAAGTCGGCCATGTCGGCGCCCAACCCTTTCCAGAAGTTCATGCTGACGACGGGCTGCGCCCCCACCACCTCCATGTTGAAGCCGGCGCGGCCGGTGACGCCGTCGCGCCAGGTGAACTGATCGGTGTAGATCGACTGCGGTGCGCCATAGAACGGGTCGATCGGCTCGGGCATGAACGAGAGGGAGTAGTTGTGGGTCTGGAGAAAGGTGCGCTTGCCCAGCCGCGCGTGCGGATCGGGGACGCCGGAGCGCAGCAGCAGTGCCGGGCTGTTGATGGCCCCGGCCGCCACCACGATCCACGGCGCGCGCAGGCGTACCCGCCGCCCGGTGGGACGAACGCCGCGCTCGTCGAGGGCGACGCCCGCGATGCCGGTGACGCGCTCGCCGCTCAGCTCGAGTTGCTCGGCGCGCACGCGCGTGACCAGCACGGCGCCGTGCGCGAGCGCTTCGGGGATCGCCGTCACGTCCATGCTCTGCTTGGCCTTGACGGGACATCCCAGCCCGCAATAGCCGTGGCCGGCGCAATCCTTCACGTTGCGCTGAATGGCGCCGTATCGCCAACCGAGCTTTTCCGCCCCCACGGCGAGAAGCTCGTTGTTGCGATTGTGCTCGCTCCACGGACCGATGTGCAGCCGCTCCTCGATCGCCTCGAACCACGGGGCCAGAGCGGTCGCGTCGAGGTCCTCGAGGCCGTGGTGCTCGCGCCAGTGACGCAGCGTCGGCTCCGGCGTTCGAAAGCTGCTCGTCCAGTTCACCACCGTCGATCCGCCCACCGTGCGGCCCTGCACCACGGCGAGCGCGCCGTCCCGCGTCGGCATCGCCCCACCGTCGCGGTAGAGGCGCGCCAGGCTGGAAGTTTCGCGCAGGGTGAACTCCTCCGGCTGGTGGTAGGCGCCCTCCTCGACCAGGAGCACGCGCAGCCCTTCGCCGGCGAGAATCTCCGCGGTGATCGCGCCGCCGGCGCCGGTGCCGACGATGGCGACGTCGCCTTCGAGAGCGAGGTCGCTGTCGAGCCGGCTGCCGTCGCGAATCTCGGCCCCGCTCATGACGGCGCTCCCGCTGCAGCCGGCCGCTCGATCGGCGGGCCGGGGTAGCCGATCTCGTTCCACGCGGCGGGCAGATCGAACCAGGCGATCACCGCCAGCGACTGGAGCGAGGTGTAGACGCGCCGGAGCAGGAAGAACCGACTCTCCTGCGCGCGCCGCAGGAACGCCTCGACGCGCTCCGGGGCGACGTCGGGCCAGCGACTCCATGTCCGCACCAGCACCAGGCGCAGGGGCAACAGGGCGAGCGCGCCGAACAGGAGGCGCGTCTCCCTCTGCAGGGGCAGCGACAGGTGAGCGAGGTAATCGTCCAGACTCGACAAACCCGCCTCCAGCGCTTCCGCTCGCGCGCCGCGCTCCGCCGGCAGCAGCGAACCCAACACTACCGGGGCGACGGCGCGCAGGATCTCTTCGCCCTGCCGCGAGAGCGCCGCTCGCGCCAACGGCGAAATCGGGCTTCTTTGCAACCGCTCCGACTCGTTCATTTGCGTTGGTCGAAGGTTCGCCCGAACACCGTGGCAGCAATGAGAATTTTCTGGATCTGCAAGGTGCCGCCTGCCAGCGGCCAGCCGCGGCTGTCGCGCAGCATACGCTCGACCGGAAACTCCGCGCTGTAGCCGTAGCCGCCGAGGATCTCCATCGCCATGTCGGTGACCGCCTTGGCCGTCTCGTTGGCGAAGACCTTGGCCATGGAGGTTTCGCGGATCGACGGAAAGCCACTCTGCGCCCCGACCGCGGCGCGATAGACGAGCAGGCGCGCCGCATCGACCCGCGTGGCCATGTCGGCGATCATCATCTGGATCGCCTGGCGCTCGGCGATCGGCTTTCCGAACGTCTGGCGCTCCATTGCGTAGGCGGCGGCGGTCTCCAGCGCGCCGGTGGCGATGCCCAGCGCCATGGTGGCGTTGCCGCAGCGCTCGATGTCGAAGCACTGCATGAGGGAGCGGAAGCCGCCGGCGGGAACGATCAGATTTTCGTCGGGAACGACGCAGCCGTCGAAGACGAGGTCGGAGCTGGGGAAGCCGCGCATCCCCATGA
>CAZYMF010000396.1:0-2566 GCA_964648215.1 uncultured Binatia bacterium (SeqCode)
CCTCCTTCTGACTCATGCTGCCGCGCCCGCATGTCCGGGGCAAGGGCATCGGCCGCGGCGCACTCGCGGATTTTCATAGATGGTCGCCGTCGCGATGGCAACGATGCGCGCCGCTGGCCGCTCGCGAGGCGCACGCTCTTGCTCCTCTACGTGGATGACGCGGATGGTTGCCCGGCCCGGCAGTCACCGTCTGGAGCCCGCAACCTCTCATCGCTGCACGAGGCAGTCACGGGCTCGCGGCAAAGAGCCGCCATTCACCGGGAACGCCCTTGAGCACCTGCGTTCCGCGGTCGACGAAGCCGATTCCCGAACCCGTCACCAGGTCCTTGACGGTGCTCGAGACCAGCACCTCGCCGGCTCCGGCCGCGGCCGCGACGCGGGCGCCGTCTGTGCGCAACCGCCCGAGCATGTCAAACGTGTGGCCACGCTCAAGCCGGGCGGTTTCCCGCTGCACGGGCCCAGGGGCGGGCATTTGCTGTCAAACGTCATTGTCGCCCCACCGAATCGGATCTATAGGGACCAATGGTTGAGGCACCGCATCGGTGTTCGCCAGGAGAGACGCCCATGAGCCGCACGCATTCCCCTCTCACCCTCAATCGTCGCCAGTTCCTCAAGCACAGCGCCGCGCTGACGTTGTCGTTGAGCCTGCTCGACCTCCCGGCCCCGCTGCGGGCCGCGGCGGCCCAGGAGACGGCGCTGCCGCCCCCGCTCCCGGAGTTTCGCAGCTGGGAGGACGTCTACCGCCGGCAGTGGGTGTGGGACCGCGTCGTTCATTCCTCTCACGCGCGCGCCAACTGCATCTCCGCCTGCTCCTGGAACATCTTCGTCAAGGACGGCGTGGCGTGGCGCGAGGAGCAGAACGCCATCTACGAGGCGTCGGAGCCCGGCGTTCCCGACTTCAACCCGCGGGGTTGCCAGAAGGGCGCGTGCTTCACGCACGTCACGTACGAGCCCTCGCGCATCCTCTACCCGCTGCGGCGCGTCGGCCCGCGCGGCGCGGGAAAGTGGAAACGCGTGTCCTGGGACGAGGTGCTCGGCGAGATCGCCGATGCGATGATCGACACCGCGGTGGAGCACGGCACCGACTCGATCATCTACGATCACGGCACGACCAACATCGACTTCGGCGCCGACACCGCCAGCGAGATGCGGCTGTTCGCCGCGATGAACGCCACCAGCCTCGATTCGTGGGCCGGCGTGGGCGACATGCCGGCGGGCGCGGCGCAGACCTGGGGCATGTACAACGTCGAGGGCACCTCCGACGACTGGTTCAAGTCCGACTTCATCATCGTCTGGGTGGGGAACCCCACCTACACCCGCATCCCCGAGGTGCACTTCATCAACGAGGCCCGCTACCGCGGCGCCAAGGTGGTGGTCGTCGCGCCCGACTACAATGCCTCCGCCGTTCATGCCGACTACTGGCTCAACCCGCGCGTCGGCACCGATGCGGCGCTGGCGCTCGCCATGGCGCAGGTGATCCTCTCCGAAGGCCTGCACAAGGTGGAATACGTCCGGGAGCAGACCGACCTGCCCATCCTGGTTCGTGAGGACACCGGCCGCTACCTGCGCCAGGCCGATCTGCGCGCCGGCGGCAGCGACGAGGTGCTCTACTTCTGGGACGGCGCGACCAAGGCGCTCGCCGAGGTGCCCGGCTGTCAGGGCAACGGCGACTCGCTCGCACTCGGGGGCCTCCGCCCCGAGCTCGAGGGCCGCCATACCGTGCGCCTGGCCGACGGCAAGGAAGTGACCGTGCGGCCGTTCGTCGAACGGCTGCGGGCACACCTGGACGCCGACTATACCCCCGAGCGGGTCGCAACGATCACCGGCGTTGGCGCGGCGACGATTCGCCGTCTGGCGCGGGAGCTGGCCGCCGCGGGCAGCGCGATGATCTACTCGTCGTGGGGCTCGTGCAAGCACTACCACAGCGACCTGAACCAGCGGGCGGAGATCCTGCTGATGGCGCTGACCGGCAACCAGGGCAAGAGCGGGGGCGGGTTCCGGGTCGCGTCCTGGTGGCCCGTGCAGGGGTTCGAGCACTTCTCGTTCGGCGCCCGGGAGCTGCCGCTCGAGCTGAAGATGCGCGTCATGTGGCGCTCGCTGGTCACCGGGTTCACCTGGCGACAGTACGAGGCCCTCATGATCGAGCTCATGGGTCACACCAACAGCACGCCGCTGATGCCGTGGCTCTATGTCCATGCCGGCTACAAGACGGTGTGGGACAAGCGCGAGTATCACGACCCCGCGGTGCCGCGACCGACGGCCGAGTACATGAAAGAGGCCATCGACAAGGGCTGGATCCCGATCCACCCCAAGCCGGGCAAGGATCCGAAGGTGTTCCTCTTCACCGGCTCGAACCCGCTGCGGCGCTGGCCGGCGCCGCAGGTCGCGCGCGAACACCTGTGGCCCAAGCTCGACCTGATCGTCGACGTCAACTTCAAGGGCGGCACCTCCGGCTTGCAGGCGGACATCATCCTGCCGACAGCGGGCTACTACGAGCGCGACTCGCTCAAATACAGCCAGGCCTACGTGCCCTATCTGATCCTCTGCGAGAAGGCGGTCGAGCCCC
>CAZYMF010000397.1:0-2541 GCA_964648215.1 uncultured Binatia bacterium (SeqCode)
GCTGCGCTTCTGGCTCAGCCTCGGCTTCGCCTACATGGTGCTGGTCACCCTGCTCGCCTGGCGGATCTCGCAGGATCCCGTCGCCCACCGCGACCTCATGCCGATCCTGGCGGCGGGCAAGTTCGCCTCCTCGTTCACCTGTCTGCTGTTCTTTCTCTTCGTCCAGCCGGCATTCCTCTATCTGCTCAACTTCCTCGTCGACGGCTCCATCGTCCTGATCGTTCTCGGCTGCCATCTCTGGATGAAGGTGAGCGATCCCGCCGCCCGCCGGGAAAGACCCGAGGGACGAACGGCGGAGCTGCTGCGCCTGATCACCGGCGCGATGGTTCCCGACGGCGGCGCCTTCGCCCAAGGCGCCCGGACCGAGCGGCTCGACGAGGCGGTGTGGCGCTACTTCGGCTCGCTGCACCCGCTCGGCACCGTCGGCCTCACCGTGCTCGTCCACGTGATCGAAATCGCCCCCCTGGTGTTCGGCCCGCGGCGCCGCCGCTTCTCTCGTCTCGATGCCGAGCAGCGCGAGCAGCACCTGGCCGGTTGGGAGAGCTCGTCCTCGGCCCTGCGCCGCCAGGTGCTCAAGGGAGTGAAGCTCGCCGTGATGCTGCACTTCTACGACTCGCCGCAGGTCTGCGCCGCCATCGGCTACGATGAGTCGTACCTGCGCGACAAGCTGCTGGCCGGACCCAACGCCACCAGCCATCGGGCGCGTCTGGCATGATCGTCGACGCGGCCACTCTCGATCGCGACGAGAACGTCCGGGCGCAGGTGTGCGTCATCGGCTCGGGCGCCGGCGGCGCCGTCGTCGCCAAGGAGCTCGCCGAGGGCGGCGTGGACGTCTGTCTGCTCGAGGAGGGCGCCTACTACCGCGGCGCCGACTTCACCGGCCGGCCGCGCGAGATGATGGATCTCCTCTACCGCAACCGCGGCCTCACCGGCACGGTCGGCCGGTTGAACATTCCGATCCCGCTCGGCAAGTGCGTCGGCGGCACGACCACGATCAACTCCGGCACCTGCTATCGTGCCCCCGACTACGTGCTCGAGGCCTGGCAACGCGACTTCGGCGTCGCCGACGTCCTCGCGGCCGAGCTGCAACCCTACTACGAGCGGGTCGAGCACGAGATCAACGTGGAGCCGGTGGCCGACGCGGTCTACGGCAAGAACAGCCGGCTCTTCGAGCGCGGCACCCAGGCGCTCGGCTTTGCCGGCGCGCGCATCCCGCGCAACGAGAAAGGCTGTCTCGGCACCGGGGTGTGCGCCTTCGGCTGCCCGCAGGACGCCAAGCAGGCGACGCACGTCAGCTACGTGCCCAAGGCCGTCGGAGCCGGCGCCCGCCTGTACACGCGCTGCCGCGCCGAGCGCATCCTCGCCGCCAACGGCGCCGCCTTCGGCGTCCTCGCCAGCGCGCTCGACGACCGCGATCGCGAGACCGGGCGCCAGATCCGCGTCCTCGCCGATCGCGTCGTCGTCGCCGCCGGCGCCCTGCTCACCCCCGCTCTGCTCGAGCGCAGCGGCATCCCGGACCCCTCGGGCTGGCGCGGGCGCAACCTGCACATCCACCCCGCGGTTCGGGTGGGAGCGGTGTTCGAGGAAGAGGTGAAGGCGTGGGAGGAGGTGCCGCAGGCGTACAACGTCCACGAGTTCACCCGCGACGGCATCTTCATCCAGGGGCAGTTCGTGCCACCCAGCGTCGAGGCCCCGGCGCTGCCGGGCGTCGGCGCGGCGCACAAGGAGCTGATGCGCCGCTACCCGCACCTGGCCTCGTTCGGCGCCCTGATCTCCGACGTTTCCCAAGGGCGGGTGCGTGGCCGCGGCCAGGGCTGGCCGCTGGTGACGTACGACATGGTTCGCGAAGACGTCCTCAAGCTCACCCGCGCGATCAGCCTCACCGCACAGATCTTCTTCGCGGCGGGGGCGGAAGCCGTCTTCTCCGGCATCAGCCGGCGGCCGATCCTGCGCAGCGCCGCGGAAGCGCGGGCGTTGCTCGACGAGCGCTTGAAGCCAACCGAGCTCGAGATGATGGCCTTCCACCCGCAGGGCACCTGTCGCATGGGGGAAGACCCGGCCGGCTCGGTGACCGACTCCTACGGCGCACACCACGGCCTCCGCGGCCTGGTCGTCGCCGACGCCAGCCTGTTTCCGTCGTCGTGCAAGGTGAACCCGCAGCTCACGATCATGGCCCTGGCCACCCGCATCGCCGCGCGCCTGCGCGACGAGCTCACTTGAAGCCGAGCTCCTGTCGAGAGCTGCGGGAACCTGCGGCGAGACGGTCGGAAGAAGAGTCGTCGCGGCCATCCCCCACCTCACCCGGGCCCTCTCCTTGAAGGAGACGGAACCCACGGGTCAGGACCCGGCCTTCTCCGCCAATCGTCAATGACTCACTGATCCAGTCGTCAATTCCCCCACCTCCGTCATCCCGGCAATCCTCAGGCCGGGATCCCTCAGGCTGAATGGCCGCGACCTCGTATCTTTCCGAGTTCTTCTCTTCTCTGTTCTTCTCCGCCGGGCATCCGACTCCAACGGCAGGTTGGAAACGAGACCGTCCTT
>CAZYMF010000398.1:0-2513 GCA_964648215.1 uncultured Binatia bacterium (SeqCode)
GCCTTCAGCCGCGAGCTGGTCGAGAGCGAGCTGTTCGGCCACGAAAAGGGCGCCTTCACCGGCGCGACGGCGCAGCGCGAAGGCAAGTTCGAAGCCGCCGACGGTGGCACTCTGTTTCTCGACGAGGTCGGCGACATGCCGCCGGAGACACAGGCCAAGCTGCTGCGCGCCATCCAGGAGAAGGAGATCGAGCGCGTCGGCGGCAACACCCCGATCCAGGTCGACGTCCGGCTCATCGCCGCCACCAATCACGATCTCGAGACGCTGGTGCGCTCGGGGCGCTTCCGCGAGGATCTCTACTATCGTCTCAAGGTCGTCGAGCTGGTGATCCCGCCGCTGGCCGAGCGGCGCGAAGACGTCCCGTTGCTGATTCAGCATTTTCTCACCGCGGCCGCCAAGCGCTACGATCGCCCGGTCAAGCCGCTGTCGGGCGACGCTCTGCGCGCCTGCATGACCCATCCGTGGAAGGGCAACGTGCGCGAGCTGCGCAGCGTGGTCGAGCAGGCGCTGTTGCTGACAGCGGGCGACGAGATCACCGCCGCCGACCTGTTCGGCGGCGCGCCGGCCGCGGCGACGCCGCGCCTCGTGGATCCCGGGCTGCCGGCGATGTTCAAGGACGCCAAGCAGCGCGTCGTCGAGGACTTCGAACGCGACTTCCTCACCCGCGCCCTGGCGCGCAACGGCGGCAACATCTCCAAGACCGCCGAGGAGATCGGCATGTACCGGCAGAATCTGCAGCAGAAGATGCGCGAGCTCGGCATCAGCGCGAGCGACGACGGCGACGGGGCCTGACGACCCGACGTCGTTGGCAGCACACACCAGCTTTTCGAAGGGAGGTCCCCGATGCGTTTCTTTGCACGATTGAGCAACCTGATCGGCGGCACGCTGCGCGAGTGGCTCGGCGGCCGCGAGCGCCGCAACCCGGCGGCGGTCTACGAGGCCGCCATCGGCGAGCGGGTCAAGCAGTACGGCAAGCTGCGCGAGGCCGCGGCGAGCATCCTCTACCTGCGCAACAAGCTCGGCAAGCAGCTCGACGATGCCACCGGCGAGCTCGCTCGCGTCCTCGGACAGATCCAGCTCGCCGTCGACCGCGACGATGACGAGGCGGCGCTGTTTCTCATCGGTCGCAAGGAGCGTCTGACCGCCGACATCGAGCGGATCACGCAGGAGCTGAGCGATCTGACCAAGGAGGCGGAGGCGGCCAAGCAGAACCTGGTCACGTTCCAGAGCGAGATCCACCGGCTGCGCGAGGAGAAGACACGCATGCTGGCGCGGCTCGCCAACGCCCAGGCGCGGCTCAAGCTACAGCGCGCCATTCAGGGCATCGCCGACATCACGCCGGACGCCGACATCCAGGCGCTGGAGTCCGTGCGCGAGTACATCGAGCGCACCGTCTCGGTCGTCGCCGGCAGCCAGGACAGCGGCGACGCCGACCTCGATGCGCGGCTCGACCAGATTCGCGCCGACCAGGCGGATCACGCGGCCCGCGCCCAGCTCGACGAGCTCAAGCGCAGCCGCCGTCGGCCGCTGCTGCCGATGGTGCTACCGCGCGGCGCCGGCGTCACGGCGGGGTGACGACGCCGCGCCCGCGGCTCGGCGATGGAATCAGGAGGTGTGATCATGTTTCTCTTCGGATTTGTCTGTGGCGTCGCCGCGGCGACCTGGTTCATCCTCTACGAGAACGGGGAGCTGCTGATCCGGCTCGGTGAGCAGGTGAAACGGGTTTCGCGACGCTACCACGACTGGGTTCGGGACGACTGGTAGGCGCAGGGCCGCTGCTTGTTTTCCCTCACCCTGTCCCTCTCCCAGGGGAGAGGGGACCCTTCGGCGTGGAGTCGCGTCCCTTGGCGGCGGTCTGCGCATGTGTCCGTCCCGTAGGGCCGGCAATGCCGGCCGTCCTACGCGGCGTGGGCCGCAACCCGTTGGCATACGCCCCGCGATCGCAGTAGAAGAGGCGGCGCGACGGAGGGCTTCCTGATGAACGTTTCGATGTGGGCGAAGGCCGTCAACGTCATTCCCCGCGTGACCAAGGAGGAGTGGGACGGGCTCGACGTGATCTCGCGCTGGCTCATCGCCACGCGATCGGCCGTCCTGGTGATGACCTTCATCTCCGCCGCCATCGCCGGCCTTCTCGCCGCCCGTGACGGGCAGTTCGACCTTCTGCTCTGGCTGCTGGTCACCGTCGGCCTGCTGTTCGCGCACGCCACCAACAACCTGGTCAACGACTTCACCGATCACCTGAAGGGGGTCGACAAGGACAACTACTTCCGCGCCCAGTACGGCCCGCAGCCGCTCGAGCACGGGCTGATGACGCGGAACCAGGTGCTGCTCTACATCGTGGTGACCGGTCTCATCGCGCTGGCGGCCGGCCTGGTCCTCGTCCAGGTGCGCGGCCAGGCGACGCTCGCCCTGCTCGGGGCCGGCGCGTTCTTCGTTCTCTTCTACACCTGGCCGCTGAAGTACATCGGCATGGGCGAGGTGGCGGTGATCATCGTCTGGGGGCCGCTGATGGT
>CAZYMF010000399.1:0-2506 GCA_964648215.1 uncultured Binatia bacterium (SeqCode)
CCGCACCTGCGCGTGGTGTCGGTGGAAAGCGGCATCGGCTGGATTCCCTTCGTTCATGAAGCCCTCGACCACGGATTCGAATATGCGAACGTGCGGGCGGAGAAACCCGAGTTCGCCAAGAAGCCGAGCGAGTACCTGCGCGAGCAGGTGTGGGCATGCACCTTCTTCGAAGAGTTCGCGCCGCAGAAGCTGGTCGACGTGATCGGCGCCGATCGCATCCTGTTCGAAACCGACTATCCCCATCCCGTTTGTTTGTATGGCAACGTTCGCGAGAAGATCGACGCGGCGCTGTCGGATCATCCGGGAGAGATCCAACGCAAGATCCTGTTCGGCAACGCGGCGACGCTCTACGAGGTCGTCGAACCGGATCGCCCAACCGGTTTCCAGCCGTGTTCCCCTCGCAGCGGCGGTGGTGCTGCGGTTACGCCTCCGCGCTGAACCCGAGGTGGAGCCGTCGCTTCTCGCCGGAAGGCAGTCAAGACGACCCTGTTCAGCCGGGACGGCGTCGCGCGCATGGTGGGGTTGTTGCGCGCAGACGACAGGGTCGGTGGTGCGCACCGTGAACGTGCGGAAGGACTCGTGGACAGGGGCAGGCGCCCATGCCTGCCCCGTCTGCGAGGACCCGGCGGGCTCTAGTTCGGGCTTCGGCGCTGGCCTCTCGGGCGCCGCAACGTTACGCCACCGCAGCCGCAAAGGAAGTGAAGAGATCCGCTGGCAGCGGGTAGTGCAGTCGCCAGGTGACGGCCATCGGCAGCTCTGATTCGTGCCGCACATACGTCGCCGGTCCGAGAAACCAGAATGCGCGCTCGTCGGTGCGCAAGCGGGCGAGGAGCATGATCGACGTCCCGCGCTGGGCATGCTCCCGATAGCGCCGGCCGGTTTCGCTATCGGCCCGTGTCGTCGATTGGCTCTCCCAGTGGATCAGGTCCCGGTTGATGGCGTAGTCGCGGTATCGAGTGGTTGGTGAGAACTGCCCGCTCGTCTTGTCGAGGGTGAACGCGAAGAGATCGGCATTCGCCTCGTCGGCCCAGTAGACTCCCGCTTGCCACGGCGCGATCTTCGCCGCTTTACCCACCCCGAATGCCGGTGATCGGTCGGCGAGATAGCTCCGGAGGCGCATTCCCGTGCATACTGCCCGGCGGGGGTGCCGTCGGCTTTGCTGGGGTGCCCCCACCTCCGTCACGGCACCAGGAGCCTGGCGACGAACTCGGCGTGGGCTTCGACGGCGCGCGCCTGCGTCGGGTCGAGGCCGGTGAGGCGGCGGCACTCGGGCGACACGGCGAAGATCAACGACGCGGCACCCGCCAGCGCGTAGTACGCGTGCGGGAGCAGGGCCGGATCGATCTGCGGGTTGTACTGTTGCACCAAGCGCTCGAAGCCGGTGTAGAGCGGCTTCAGGTGGGTGTCGACCAGCCAGCGCATCCGCGCTTCCTTGCTCTTGCCCTCCTCGATCATCAGCCGGAAGAGCTCCGGGTGCGCGGCGGCGAAGCGTACGTACTGGCGAATCGCCTCTCGCGCCAACTCGCGCGGGTCCGCTGCGGCTGCGGCCGTGTCGGGCCGGGCAAAGCTGTCGCGGAGAAGCCCGAAGATGCGATCCGCGGCCGCCTTCCACAACGCTTCCTTGCTGCGGAAGTGATAGGTGATCAGCCCCTGATTCGTCCCGGCGCGGGCGGCGATGTCGCGCGTGCTGGCAGCGCGAAAACCCAGCTCCGCGAAGGCGCGCACGGCGGCGTCGATGATCCGGTCACGGGTCTGCTCTCGCTGCTCGGCTCGAGTGCTCATGGGAAGTGTCATTAGTCGGTTGACAAGCGAACGTCAAGCTGTTACTTGTCATTTGAATAACGAAAATCGAGCCGCCGATGATGGCGGCGGAGCAGGGGGATCGCTGTGGAGGAAATCGCAACCGATGTTCTCGTCGTCGGTGCCGGTCCCGCCGGCCTGACGGCGGCGGCGCTGCTGGCCCGTCTGGGCGTGCGGTCGCTGACGCTGACCAAGTACGGCGCCACGGCGGACTCGCCCCGCGCCCACATCACCAACCAGCGCGCGGTGGAGATCTTTCGCGACCTCGGCATCGAGCCGCAGGTCAAACGCCGGGCGCTGCCGCAACATCTGATGGGCAAGCAAGTCTTCGCCACGGCCTTCGCCGGGCGCGAGCTGTCGCGCATGATGACCTGGGGCGCCGGCGAGGACCGCCGCGCCGACTACCAGGCCGCCAGCCCGTGCGAGATGTGTAACGCACCGCAACATGTCCTGGAGCCGATCCTGCTGGACGCCGCCCGCTCCTTCGGCGCCGACATCCGGTTCAACAACGAGGTCGTGGGCGTCCGCCAGATGGCGGAGCGGGCCGTGGCCCGGGTTCGCAATCGTCTGGACGGCAAGGAGTTCGACGTCAGCGCCCGCTACATCATCGGCTGCGACGGCGCGCGCACCATCGTCGGCGAACAGGGCGGGTTCGAGCTCGAAGGCCGGGCGGGCCTGGGCAATGCGATCACGGTGTGGATCGAAG
>CAZYMF010000400.1:0-2382 GCA_964648215.1 uncultured Binatia bacterium (SeqCode)
TCACCAGACCGCCGTAGAACTCGAAGTACTGCGCCGCCAGCTCGATCTCGAACGGCGCGTGATAGGCCGGCTTGCCGGTCTCGAGCTGCTCGAGCTCGGCGAGCTCGGCCTGCCGCGCGCGAATGGTCCGCGCGATCTCGAGCAGAACGCGCCCGCGCTCGATCGGCTTGCGTTCGCGCCAATCCAGGGAGACGGCTTTCGCCGCCGCCACCGCCGCCGCCACGTCGTCACGGTCGGCGCGAGCGATCTCGGTCAGCTTCTCGCCGGTGGCGGGATTGGTGGAGGGGAAATAGCGGCCAGCGCTGGGGGGACACGGCTTGCCACCGATCCACAGCTCGTGACGTGTTTCCATGTCATCCTCCTATGTGAATCTGTCGCTGTTCGGGACCGCGCGGACACAGGCTGGAAGCCTGTGCCACCAAGAGATCCCTTCATGGCAAGCTACAAGCGGCCCGTCAGGCGGGCGCGCTCGAGGACGGCCTCGAAGATGCGCGCCGTCGCGGCGTCGATCAGCATGCCGCTCACACCCTGCGCCCCTTCGCCACCGCTCTCCGCCGCGCGATAGGCGTCGACCATCGCGCGCGCGGTCGCGATCTCCTTCTCGGTCGGCGCGAACACGTCGTTGGCGAGCTCGACCTGGCTCGGATGGATGGCCCACTTGCCGACGCAGCCGAGCGTGCTGGCCCACATCGCTTCTCGGCGGTACCCGTCGGGGTCGTGGAAGTTGGCGAACGGTCCGTCGATCGGATCGACGCCGCTGGCGCGGGCGGCGACGATCATCCGCACGCGGGCGTAGTGCCACAGATCGCCGGGGTAGCGTTCGCTCCCGGCACCGAGACCGCCGAGCCGGACGCCCTGGCTGGCGGCGAGATCGCCGAAGCCGAGGATGAGCGCCTCCAGGCGCGGCGAGCAGGCGGCGATCTCCTCGACGTGCGCGAGCCCCTCGGTCTCCTCGATCAGGACCTCGAGGCCAATCCGCTTGTCGAGGCGCAGCTTGCCCTCGAGCTGCGCCAGCAGCGTCTCGAAGAACCACACGTCACGCGGGGCCTTCACCTTGGGCAGGATCAGCAGGTCCAGGTTGCGGCCAGCGCCTTCGACCACCGCGATCGTGTCGGCGTACGCCCACTCCGTGTGGGCGCCGTTGACGCGCACCGCGCGCAGCTTGGTGCCCCAGTCGAGCTCGTTCAGCGCGCGGACGACGTTGTCGCGCGCCGCGACCTTCTGCGCCGGCGCGACGGCGTCTTCCAGGTCGAGAAAGACGAGGTCCGCCGCGCTCGCCGCCGCCTTCTGGATCATCTTCACGCTCGACGCCGGGGTCGCCAGCTCGGAGCGGCGCAGCCGCATGGTCATGGGGTCTCCTTCTTCGAAAATAGGATGGGCAGCGGTCGCGCTGGCGCGCTCAAGTCGGCGGCCTTCCTCCCCTCCGTCATTCCCGCAATCCCCAGGCGGGAATCCAGGCGCGGGCCGTCGTGCGGACAGCGGTGCCGCGGCCATTCATCCGGATGGATCCCGGCCTGAGGATTGCCGGGATGACGAACAAAGAAGGACAGGAATTTGGACGGTCTGTCATTTTCATCCCTCTCGGACGAAGCCAACGGCGTCATGACGGCTGCTGCGGCGAAAGTCGCTCGGCCTCGGCGAGAACTTCCTCGGTGTGCTCGCCGACGCGGGGCGGGCGGCGGTAGATGCCCGACGGCGTGCCGGTGAGCTTGATCGCCGAGCCCGCCAGCGTGATCGGCCGGTTGGCGCCGGGTTGCTCCACCTCGACCAGCATGCCGCGAACTCTGGCGTGCGGATCGGCGAAGATGTCGGCGGCGGTGTTCACCGGCCCGACCGGCACCTGGCGCGCCAACGCCGCGACCACCTCGCGCGTGCTGCGGCTGCGCGTCCACCTCAGAATCGCGTCGTTGACGAAGTCACGGTTCGCCACGCGCTCGAACACGTTGCACGAGCGCCCGTCGTCGACGAGCTCCGGCCGTCCGATGATGTCGCAGAGGAGCTTCCACTGCGGCTCGGTCGGGGCGGCGATGGCGGCGGCCCCGTCCCGGGTCTCGTAGATGTCGAAGGGACAGAGCGCGGGATGGCCGAAGCCCTTCGGGTGCTCGACGTGGCCCGCGGCCGCGTACTTGTAGACGATGTTCTCGCACAGGCTGAGCACCGCGTCGTACATCGCCACGTCGACGAACTGGCCCTCGCCCGTACGCCGCGCCGCGTGCACCGCGGAGACCACGCCGAGCGCCGCCAGCGCGCCCGGGAACAGATCGCCGACGCTCGCCCCGCACGGCATGCCGCGGCTGTCTCGCGGGCCCGTGGTGCCGACGATGCCGCCCATCGACTGCGCCACGATGTCGAACGCCGGCCAATCGGCGTAGGGGCTTTCGC
>CAZYMF010000401.1:0-2370 GCA_964648215.1 uncultured Binatia bacterium (SeqCode)
GCCTGGGTGCACGCGGGAAACCGCCGGCCGGGGACGGACGAGCCGACGTCGCTCGGCGAGGAGCAGGGAACCGTGACGTTCGAGAATCTGCCGGGCGGGTGAGCTCTCGTGGCACGTCGAGACGACATCTACGGTGACGTACCGTTCCGCATTCGCGTCGGCGCCATTGGCGACCCGGTGATCGCGGACCATGAGGCCATCGGCGCCCACGTCCGGCGGGCGCTCGCGCATATCGTTCCCGATCTGTTCGACGCGAAGACGCGGCACATCATCCGGCGGGCGCGGCATACGACTCTGCTCTACGGCTTCGTCGGCGATCCGACCGGGGACGCCGAGCAGCTCGTCGCCCAGGAGATCCGCCGGCAGCCGCATTGCCCGCTGGGAGCCGTCCGGCTGGGCCACGCCGACCCGTCCGTGGCGCGGTACGTCGAGCGGGCTCAGGGGAAGGCGATCGTGGATCGCTGCGACGTCCTGATCGCCATCTGGGACGGCGACGAGCACGGACATCACAACTCCGGCGTCGTTCGCGTTCTCCAGCACGCCGACATCCTGAAGCGGCCGGTCATCACGATCTCGACCGTCCCCCCCTACGACGTAAGAAACGAGACGGCCAATCGCCTCTCCGCCGCGCCGCTCGAAGGGATCGAAACTCTCAACCGCCTGCGAGTTGCCCCCGACGAGCAAGAGCGCGCCGTCGATGACGCGTTCCGGGAACTCTTCTTCGCGCCGGCTCCGGGAACGGAAGGCCCGGTCGAGACGCAGGAGGTGGCCGACGAGGCGAAGCGGGCCGTTCGCGAGAAGCTGCTGCCCGCCCGCGTTCGTGCCGAGTCCATGGCCGCGAGAAACCAGCGCCGGTACCTGGGCGCGGGTCTGACGGTCTACGTGCTCGCTCCGATTACCGTGGCTGCCGTGGCCGTGGCGACGCTGTTTCCGCCGCTGGCGGCGTGGGGCTTCGGCATCGAGTTCGCGCTCCTGGCCCTGATCCTCATCATCGTGATATCGACCGACCAGCTGCGGGTGCGACGCAAATGGATCGAGAGCCGCTTCCTGGCCGAGCGACTGCGGGCCGCCAGCTTTCTGACCGCCGCCGGCGTCGAGACGACCGGCCCCGCCGCGTTCGTCGATCTTCCGGATCAGTCACGGGCGCAGGAGTGGGTGCTGCTGGCGTTCCGAGAAGTGGTGCACCGGATCGGCCCGCTGGAGACGTGCTGGGGCAAGCCGTACGGCAACGTGCTGGCGTTCATCGAGCGCGCCTGGATCGGTAATCAGCTCGAGTACCATCGCACAACGGCCAACCGGGCCAGAAAGTTCAACCTGTGGCTCGAGTACTCCGGATTCGGCCTGTTCGTGCTCGCCCTCCTCGCCGCCGGTCTTCACGTCTGGCTTTCGTGGGAGCACGGCGCGATCGCCCGCGACTGGCTGCATCAGCTGCTGACGCTGGTCGCCATCGTTTCTCCCGCTTGGGGCGCCTCGCTGGGCGGCCTGCGCGCGCATCGGGAATATTCTCGTCTCGAGAAGCGCAGTGGAAATATGTGCCGGCAACTGGAGGAGCTGCAACGACGCGCCCGCGAGGTCGACGGCCGCACCTCGCTGGAACGGCTGCTGCGGGACACCGAGGAGCTGATGCTGGACGAAGCGCAGGACTGGCTGATGCTGATGAGCGCCGTCCGCCTGCACGCGCACTGACGCGACGGCAACGACGACACGCCGCCCCCGGCGCTTCTCGATGTGATCGCGACCGCCAGCTCCGGCGTTGGCGCGACTTCCGCTCAACGCATGTATCGGCGACCGCCGGCTTTCCTTACCCCTTCTCGATCCGGTACCCCAACGCCACGATCGCCTTCAGTGTGGCAACCGCCGTGGCGCGGTCGTACTCCTTCTCCGACTCCGGCAACTCGCCGTACGACACCAGATCGGGATGCTGCTTCTTCGCGTCGTCGCGCCGCGGGCCGTAGCTCCAGCCTTCGGCCAGGCGTTGCTGCGCCCAGATGTCGTGGTTGTTCTCCGCGAGTCGTTCGATCAGCTCGGTAATGCCGTCGGGCAATCGGACACGACTCGTATCGATCGGCTTCGGTTCGTACATTGACTGGTATCCCTTTCCGACCACGCGCGCCTGCCGCCCTATGTATCATGCCCGGGCGCGATCTTCTTGCCTGGCCTGGTACTCCTCGGCCGAAATATGGCGACGCATCCCTGGGCGTATCCGCTCACCCCGAACTACTATCCCCCAATTTCGTCGCGTGGCGCGCAGATTTTGGAGACAGCGCGTCATGGCATTGGGTTGCGGACGTATCCGCTCACCCTGAGCTTGTCGGAGGGTGAGGTCCGCGAGAGCGCCCTCTTGCCAGGCGTCGGAGCGCTTCCCAGTCG
>CAZYMF010000402.1:0-2362 GCA_964648215.1 uncultured Binatia bacterium (SeqCode)
TAGCGGCGCAGCAGGTCGAGCTTCTGCTCCAGGGTCTGCGAGTCGATCGGCTCGGAGTACGGGTTGCGGAAGCCGACGATCACGTCGGTGACGCCGAGGTCTTCGAGACGATGCACGCCGTCGACGGTATAGGCCTCGAGCGCGATGACGTGGACCTCGAACGGTTCGCGTTCGCGGCCGCACTCGCGGCGCAGCTCGCCCAGCCGCGCGAGCATCGGCTCGAGCTCGCCGCTGCCGGCGTGCATCCAGCCGTCGCCGAGGCGGGCGGCGCGGCGCAGCGCCGGCTCCGAATGCCCGCCGATGAGAACGGGAACCGGCGCCGTCGGCACGGGGCAGATCTTGATGCTCGGCACGTCGTAGTGACGGCCGTGGAACTCGTAGAACCTGCCGGTGAGAAGGCCGCGGAGGATCTCGATCATCTCGTCCATGCGCTTGCCGCGCGACCTCCACTCCTCGCCGCAGACCTGGAAGTCCTCCGGCCACGGGCTGAGGCCGACGCCGAAGCCGAAGCGGTTGTTGCTGAGCACCGCCACCGAGCTGACGGACTTCGCCACCAGCACCGGCTGGCGGATGGGCAGCTTGACGACGAAGGTGGTGAAGCGCAGCCGCTCGGTGACCGCCGCCAGCGCCGGGATCAGCGAGAACGGCTCGATAAACGGCTTGTCCTCGAGGAAGCGGCGGTCGCCGTCGGGGGTGTAGGGATACTTGCTGTCGGACACCTCGGGGTAGCAGATGCTGTCGGGAACGATGAACGACGTCCACCCCGCCTCGTCACACGCCCGCGCCAACGGCAGATAATGGCCGGGATCGCACATCGACTCCGCGTACGAGAAACGCATGGCTTGTCTCCGTCCTCTTCGATCCGCCCCTTCGTGATCGCTGTATCCCCACGCCCGTAGCTTGGCGATCAACTCCGGTGAGGAAACGATCCGAATCCGTTCAATCCGTTGAATCCGTTGTAAACCAGCCCTTCCCAGCTCAGATCGTCAGCCCGCCGTCGATCGAGACGATCGAGCCGGTCATGTAGCGCGCCTCGTCGGAGGCGACGTAGGCGACCAGGTTGGCGACCTCCTCGGGCTTGGCGTTGCCGAGTGGGGTCATCAGCTTGCGAATCAGGTTGGGGTCGGATCCCTCCGGCAGGAGAAAGGTCTTCTGCATCGGCGTCTTCATGCCGCCGGGAGCCACGGCGTTCACCCGCACGCCCCGCTGCAAGTACTCGTCGGCGAGGGCGCGGGTGAGTTGGATCACCCCGCCCTTGGAGGCGCAGTAGGCGGCACTGTACGGCTGACCCATCAACCCGGCGTTGGAGGCGATGTTGACGATGTTGCCGCCGCCCGCGAGCAGGTGCGGCAGCACCGCCTGCGCCATCAGGAAGCTGCCGGTGAGGTTGACACCGATGATGCGCGACCAGTCCTCGAAAGGCATCTCGTGCGAGTGGGCGAACTTGCCGATGCCGGCGCAGTTCACCAACACCGAGGGCCGCCCGAGGTCCTTGGCCGCGGCGGTGACGGTGTCGCGCACCGAGACCGGATCGGACACGTCGACGGCATAGGCGCGCGCCCGGCCGCCCGCTTCGGTGATCGCCGCCGCCGTCTGCTCGGCCGCGTCGAGCGCCAGGTCGAGACAGGCCACCGCCGCGCCTTCCTGCGCCAGCCGGATCGCCGTGGCCCGTCCGAGCCCGGATCCGGCCCCGGTGACGACGGCCGTTCGTCCTTCGAATCGATGCATGGAAGCTCCTCAAAAGCGAGTCGAAAGGTCAAAGGTTAAAGGTCAAAGGAAAAGACGTCCTCCTTTGCCCCAAACCTTTTCCCTTTCACCTTTGACCTATCTTTTATCAAACCGATTCGCCGTCAGCGCCAGGCTCGGGGTGTCGTTGCGGCTCTCGATCTCCTCGAAGGTGCGCTGGTAGCCGGTCGACTTGAGCTTCCACTGCCCGTCCACCTTCACGTACTCGTCGTGGTAGAAGCCGGCGCCGCGGATGGTGACCTTGTGCTCCACGTCGATGACCCGATCCTCCAGCGCCCAGGTGCCGACGGCGCTGTCGGCGCCGGTGAGGTCGATCTCGGGGTGATGGCCGGTGTGCGCGGTGAGGATCGTGGGCCGGCCGAGGGCGTCGACCAGGAAGCGCATGATCTCGTCCCGGCCGGTGAAGGAGAACTTGCCGTCGCCGTACGCCGAGCTGGCGGTCTCGATGAAGCAGTCCTTCAGCTCGTCCCACTTCTTCTGGTCGAGGCAGCGGAAGTAGCGGTACTTGAGGCGCTTGATCGCCTCGATCTCTCGGAGCTCGTCCATGATTTGCGTCCTCCCGGTGGCGTCGGGCGTAGCACAATCCCGCCGACGAGGAAAAGCCGATCGACCTCGC
>CAZYMF010000403.1:0-2330 GCA_964648215.1 uncultured Binatia bacterium (SeqCode)
CGGCGGGAAGGCGGGGCGGACGGCCGCGACGACGAGGGCGGCGGCAACGGTTCAGCCGTCGAAATTGCCGAGACGGTCATGGTAGGGTGCCCCCCCATGATCCTTCGAGACAAGACCGTCATCATCACCGGCGTCGGCGTCGGGCTCGGGCGCGAGTGCGCGACGCGCGCGCTCCGCGAGGGGGCCAACGTCGTCGTTGCGGCGCGAACCCAGGCCAACCTCGACACGGTGCTGGCCGAGCTCGATCCGTCCGGCCAGCGCATGGCGGCGCGAGCCACCGATATTACCGATCCCGAGGCCTGCGCCGCGCTCGTGCAGTTGGCCACGGGGCGCTTCGGCGGAGTCGATGCCCTCGTCCAGGTGGCGGCCTACGAGCACGCCTGGGGCGGCCTCTACGAGGCCGATCCGGCGACCTGGCGCGCCGCGTTCGAGACCAACGTTCTCGGCGTGCTCACGCTCCTCCGCCCCGTCGCCGAAGCGATGAAGGCTCGCGGCGGAGGCGCCGTGGTCCTGATCGGTTCGCAGTCGATGTTCAAGCCGGCGCTGCCGCAAGCGGGCTACGCCGCTTCCAAGGGGGCGCTGCTGTCCGCCATGTACTACCTCGCGGACGAGCTCGGGCCGGACAACATCCGCTGCAACATGGTGGTGCCGTCGTGGATGTGGGGGCCCCCGGTCGAGAGGCACGTGAAGGGGCAGGCGAGGTACAAGGGCATTTCCAGGGAGGAGGCCCTGCAGGAGATCGTCGGCGCTTTCCCGCTGCGTCGCATGACCGAGGACGGCGAGGTTGCCGACGTGGCGATGTTCTTCGCCTCCGACTATGCCAAGGCCGTTACCGGCCAGCACCTGCTGGTCAACGCCGGCGAGATGATGCGATAGGAGGGATCGGCATGGCGAAGCGAATCGTCGTCTGGGGCACCGGTTTCGTCGGGAAGCTGGTGATCCCCGAGATCATCCGGCATCCGCATTTCGAGCTGGTTGGCGTCGGCGTCAGCAATCCCGACAAGGTCGGCAAGGACGCCGGCGCGATCTGCGGCACCGACCCGATCGGCGTCACGGCAACGGACGACGTCCAGGCGCTGATCGCGCTCGCGCCCGATGCGCTCGTTCACTACGGTCCGACGGCCGCGTACGCGCGCGACAACATCCGGTTGATCTCGGCCTTCCTCAAGGCGGGCATCGACGTCTGCTCGACGGCGATGACGCCGTGGGTGTGGCCCGCCATGGCCCAGAACCCGCCGCAGTGGATCGAGCCCATCACCGAGGCGTGCGCGGCCGGCGGCGCGTCGTGCTTCACGACCGGGATCGATCCCGGATTTGCCAACGACCTGTTCCCCATGACGCTCATGGGGCTCTGTTCCGAGGTGCGCATCGTGCGCGCGCTCGAGATCCTCGATTACATCAATTACGAGGGCGACTACGAGCTGGAGATGGGGATCGGCAAACCGCCCGAGTTCCAGGCGCTGCTCGAGCAGCCCGACATTCTCGTCATGTCGTGGGGAGGCACGGTACCGATGATGGCCCACGGTGCCGGTATCGAGCTCGACGCGATCACGACCACCTGGGAGAAGTGGGTCACCGACAAGCCGATCAAGACCGCCAAGGGCGTGATCAACGCCGGCGAGGTGGCGGCCATCCACTTCACGATCAACGGCATCTACAACGGGCAGACCCGCATCCAGCTCGAGCACGTGAACCGCGTCGGCGCCGATGCCGCTCCCGATTGGCCGCGCGGGACTCAGAACGACGTGTACCGGGTGGAGATCGAGGGTTCGCCGTCGATCTCCCAGGAGACCGCCTTTCGCTTCACCGACGGGAGTGGCCGCGACGCCGCGGCGGCAGGCTGTTTCGCCACCGGCCTGCGCGCGCTCAACGCCGTGCCGGCGGTGAACGCGCTGCCGCCGGGGTGGGTCACCGCCCTCGATCTACCGCTCATCCCGGGATTGGGGGTCATCCGCTGAGCAGTAGCGGGCGGGTCTGTATGACGACGCAGCCGCGTTCCATCCATATTTCTAGTTTCAGGGGCCCCATGAGCTGACCCGAACCGAAAACGCAGGACCCATGTCCTTCTCGGGGAGATTGAGTTTACAGAACAGTGGAGGTAAGCGGGACGTAGTTAATTTGTTAGTTTGCTGAAAACTCGCGTTGTCCCGCGCCGCTCGCTGCCGTTGGGTGACGCTCTTGGAGCACGCGTGCCTCACGAGGTTGCCAGGACGGTTGTGCCAGATCGAGCGCGGCGGTCGGAGAACTAAGAAACTAACTACGTCCCCACAAGGTCCATTGACGTTGTGAGCACGCTCAGAACGGCAACTGTTCTGCTTGCAACTTGCGTA
>CAZYMF010000404.1:0-2322 GCA_964648215.1 uncultured Binatia bacterium (SeqCode)
CTGCAAGTGGTCGACGAGATTCCGAAGACCGCTTCCGAGAAGCCGCAGGAGCGGCTATTGCTGGAACGCTTCGATCCGCAGGCGGCGAATGTCTACACCGAGAAGCTCGGAGGAGTCGGTGAAAAATGAGTGAATCTTCGGCGCAGAAGAAGGTCAGCCTGGTTCAGTCGGCGGACGCGCTGCACGAGGCGGCGCGCCGGGACGTGGGCTACGATGATTTCGGCGACCGGTCGTACCTGGAGGGCTTCCGGGTCCTGCTCGAAGCCTACGATCGGGAGTCGCGGCTCACGGATGTGGGCCGCGGCATGATCGAGGCGCAGCTGCTCGGCATCCTCAAGAACCGCCTGGTGGTGCAGAAGTACTGGAACGAGAACCCGGCGATCCTGCAAAGCGAGATCCGCCGGCCCATCTTCGTTCTCGGCCTGGCGCGCACGGGAACCACGGCGTTGCATCACCTCCTCTCGCAGGATCCGAGCATGCAGGTCCTCGAGTACTGGCTGGCGGCGGCCCCGTCGCCGCGTCCGCCGCGGGCGCAGTGGGAGGCCGATCCGCGCTACCAGCGGGCGGTGGAGGAGCTGGAGTGGATGTACAAGACCGATCCGAGTCTGAAGGCGGTGCACCTGATGACCGCCGACGGACCGGACGAGTGCCGCCACCTCTTCTTGCAGAGCTTCACCGACGACACCTTCGACTGCAACTCCACCATCCCGTCCTACAGCGAGTGGTACGGGCGGCAGGACATGCTGGCGACCTATCGGCGCCACCGGGACGTGCTGAAGCTGATCGGCTCCACGTCCCCGGAGCGTCGCTGGCTGTTGAAGTACCCCTTGCACATGGGCAACCTGCGCGCGCTGCTGGCGATCTATCCCGACGCCTGCATCGTGCAGACGCATCGCGACCCGGGCAAGGTGATTCCGTCGATTTGCAGCCTGGTTGCCGGCTGGCGGGCGCTCTATGAGCACGACGTGGACCGCCCTGCGGTGGCGAGGTGGTTGCTCGACCTGTGGGCGGCGCGCTTGAACCGCGGGCTCGAGGTCCGTCGCGAGCACGACTCGAAGCAGTTCTTCGATCTGCACCTGCGCGAGATCCTCGCCGATCCCGTCGGCGCGGTCCGCCGCGTTTACGACCACTTCGGCATCGCCATGACCCCGGCAGCGGAGCAACGACTGCGCGCCTGGAAGGACGACAACCCGCGCGGCAAGCACGGCGAGCACCGCTACCGCGCCGAGGACTTCGGCCTCACCGACGCTCTCGTCGCCGAGCGCTTCGGTCCGTACATGGAGCACTTTCAGATCGAGCGGGAAGAATCGAGCTGAGAGAGCGCGCGGAAGTCCCGCGCAAGGCACGGAAGGCGGCGCGCCGCTATTGCGGCCATCAGGGTGAGATCGAGCGGGATAGGGGCGCGCGCGGGCGGCGCGCCATCTTGCGCGTCTCGCCCGGCGTCCTCGAAAACCAGCGGGCAAACAGGTATGATTTGTCCGGCTCAGCAATCGAGAGGCGAACGATGACATCGGTGACCATTCAGCTCCCGGATGAGCTTCCCAGCTCCCTGCACCGATCACCGACCGAGCTGGCGAAGGACGTCAAGCTTGCCGCGGCGATTGACTGGTACCGTCAGGGTCTGATCTCCCAGGGCCGCGCCGCGGAAATCGCGGGCGTCGCCCGGGCCGATTTCATCGAGGCGCTGGCCGAACGGAAGATCGACGTGGTTCAGATCGATCCGGAGGAGCTGGAGCAGGAAGTGAATCGTGCCCGATCCGGCCGTCGTTAACGCCTCACCGCTGATCCTGCTGGCCAAGGCCGGGCACCTGGAACTGCTCCGCACTTTGGGACGGGATCTGATCGTTCCAGACGCAGTTGCGGAGGAGCTGAAGGCAAAGGGTCCCGATGATCCGGTGGTGCAGTCGGTCGAGAATGCTGCCTGGCTTCGTGTGGCTTCCGCCCCGGTCACTCCGCAAAGCGTCGTCGCTTGGCGGCTCGGGGCAGGTGAGTCCGCGGTCCTGACGTGCGCCCTGCAGTACTCAGACTCGCTCGTGGTGCTCGACGATCGGGAGGGTCGCCGGTGTGCTGCCTCGCACGGGCTTGCGGTGATAGGGACGATCGGCGTCGCGCTCTTGGCGAAGGATGAAGGGGCAATTTCCCTCGTGGCACCCGTACTCGATGAACTGGTCACGGCCGGCATGCACGTCTCAGAGGCGCTCTTAGCGCGTGCGCTCCAGCTGGCCGGAGAGAAGCCAAGCGAGGCCGTGTGATTGGCAGTGGGCCTGTGCATAGTGCCTTCGCGGGTTGGTTGAGCCGCGCTGCCGCGGGTGGCGCGTTAGC
>CAZYMF010000405.1:0-2278 GCA_964648215.1 uncultured Binatia bacterium (SeqCode)
AAAGCTCAAAGTCGGAAGACGCGCCCGCTGGCTTTCGGCCCTCGCTTTCCTGCTTCCCGCCTTCAGCTTTCCGCTTTTCGCTCCCTACTCCATTTCCCGTCCGCCTTGCACAGTGCGCCGGCGCTGAGAAAGAACGTCGCGGTCTGATTCACCGCGAGGCGATAGATGTCGGCGGCGCCGCCCGGCTCCACGGCCGCGACCCGCACGGCACCCGTCGACGTGATCTCGTTACCGTCGTCGTCGTGGTAGACGTAGCCCGCGGGAAAACAGAAAGCCGCCTCCAGCTCGTCACCGGCGGCGATGTCGCCGGCGCGCGCCTCGTTCATGCCCGCCCTGTACACGATCTGCTCCGGACCGAGGCGAAAGCTACGACCATTCTCCAGCGTGAGCCGGAGAACCGGCTGGCTCTCCGCCACCTTCTCCACGTCCTCCATCAGGCGAAACACGTGCGCCCCGCTGGCGGCGCGAGTGAGCACGGCGATCGCCTGACCGGCGGCCGCCCGAATCGTCATGGAGCCCTCCGGGGTCTCCACTTTGGTATCGGCCGCTACGGCCGAGTAGCGCTGCGACATAGCTCCTCCCGGGCGCTCTCTGTAGCCAATTGCGGCTTCACCGTAAATCCGGCGCCTTCAGGCGGCGAGCACGACCGTCAGGCTGCGGCTGCGAAAGCCGCGCCGCCAGGCGGCGTTGATCTCCGCCGCGTCCAGCTCCGCCGCGATCCGCTCCGCCTCCGCCGGCGTCGGGAAACCGGACAGGGCGCCTTCGGCCAGGGACAGCGCCTGGTTCAGCCGGCTTTCCGCCAGCGAGGCGTAGCGATAACGGATCTTCTTGCGCGCCCGCACCAGCTCGTCGGCCTCGAAGCCCTCGCGCGCGGCACGCTCGCATGTCTCCTCCACGGTCCGAACCAAGCGTTTCATCTGCCCGCGCGCGGCGCTCGCGGAAATCATCGCCACGCCCCAGTCGCCACCCCAATCCAGCGTCGCCGACACGTCGTACCCCAGCCCCAGCCGCTCCCGCACCTCCTGAAACAGGCGGCTGTCCGGATCCGAGCCGACGACGTCCAGCGCCATGCCCATGGCGATCAGCTCCCGTGGCTCCGGTTTCACTTCCAGCATCTTCGTGACGTAGGCCTGTCCCCCGCCCAGGCGACGCAGACGCAGCGTACCGCTGGCACCCCGGCGGATCGCCGGCGCCCCCGGCGCGCGCCCGCTCTCGCCGTGATCGAAATGGCGCCGAATCGCCTGCCGCGCCTGCTCACGCGAGACGCCGCCGACGACGGCGAGAACGGCGTTGGCGTGAACGAAGCACCGGCGCAGGAATGCCGTGACATCCCCCGCAGTCAGCTCCGTCAGGCTGCGCCACGTGCCGCACACCGGATGCGCCAGCGCTCCAGCGAAAAAGCGGCACCAGCCCTTGGTGTGCAGATAGTCCCCGGGATCGTCGGCGCGGCTGCGCAGCTCGTCGATTACCACGCGCCGCTCCTTGCGCAGGCGCTCGGGGTCCACCCGTGTGCGGTAGAATTGCTCCGCGAGCAGGGCGAGTGCTGCGGGCACGTCCTCGTTGAACACCTCGATGGTGAGAGAGATGTCCTCGTAGCCGGTATCCGCGTTGTGCTCGCCACCGAGCTCCGCGGCCCGCCGGTTCAGCGCGAGCTGGTCCAGGGAGGCCGTCCCCTGAAAGAGCATGTGCTCGGCCATGTGCGCCATGCCCGGATGGCGGCCATCGAAACGGGCGCCGGCACGGATCACCAGAGCAATGGCCGTCAACGCGCCGGGCAGATGCTGGTAGCGCACGCGCAGCCCGCGGTGCCGAAAGGAATGAACTCGCTCGGACATTGGACGAAGATCGCAGACCGGCCGTGGAGATCTCGCTTCGCGCTCTCACCCCTGCGTAGGTAACACGCGCGGGGCCGGCTCGCGGCGATGCACGGCGACGGCCATCTCGCCGAACTCGGCTTCGGGCAAGGGACCGCCCCGTTCTTCGTACGTGAACGTCCCCGTCATCCGGGCCAGATCGAGCGACGGCGCCCGATCCACAACACCACAGGCAGCAACAGAACGAGCAGACCGCCCGCGTTCCCCTGCGCCCGTGGGTCGACCGCACATCCTCCCCCACCACCGCTTCCGCCACTGGTTTCGGTCGGTGATGGCGTCGGCGACAAGGTTCCGGGTACGCACTGGTTGCCAACACAGACCAGATCGGTCGGGCAGTCGGCCGTGGTGCTGCACGGCGGCGGCGGCACGCACATGTCGCTCACGCACACCAGGTCCTGCGGACA
>CAZYMF010000406.1:0-2271 GCA_964648215.1 uncultured Binatia bacterium (SeqCode)
CGATGACCGGGTCGAGCTTGCCCTGCGCGGCGAGCTTGGTCAGGTCGCGGCCGTAGCGTTCGAGCGCCTGGTAGGTGGTTTCCGGATTGGGACTGGTGACGCGCTGGCTGCCGCGAACCTTCTTGAGCGCCGCCATCAGCTGCTCCCGGCTGAGGCCGTGGTCGCGCAGAATCTTGCCGGCGCCGCCGCGCTCGTCGATCATGGCGAGCAGGAGGTGCTCGACGCTGACGAACTCGTCCTTGAGCTTGACCGCCTCGTCTTCGGCCTGGGTGAGAAGGCGGTTGAGGCGCTGGGTGACGAAGAGCTGATCCGGCCCGCCGCTGGGACCGGTGACGCTCGGGATGCGGTCGAGCTCCTTGCTCAGAGCTTCCTTCAGGGAGGCGACGGTGACGCCGGCGTTTTGCAGGATGGGGGAGGCCAGCCCGTCCCCCTGTTCCAGCAGGGCGAGCAGGAGGTGCTCGACGTCGATCCCCTGGTGGTTGCGGCGGCTGGCGATGTCCTGCGCCTGTCGCAACGCTTCCTGGGATTTTTCCGTAAACCGGTTGATGTCCATCTTTTCTCCGTTGGCGGCCCGGCTGCTGGCGCCGGCCCTGCGTGGTCGTGCAGTAAACTAACCACGATTGGCGGGGCCGCAAGCGCAGTGCCGCTTGCGGCGAGGTTGGACCAGCCGCGCCGTTAGCCCTTGGCCAGACGCTCGTAGCGCAGGGGCAGGTCGGCGTCGGCTTCGCCGACGTCGAGCTCGGGCGCAGTCTCGGGCAGGTGGACGCAGAAGGAGCTGCCTTGGCCTTCCTCGCTGGTGACGGAGATGAAGCCGCCGTGCTCGGCGGCGATCTGGTGGGCGATCGACAGGCCGAGGCCGGTCCCCTTGTCCTTGGTGGTGAAGAAGGGATTGAAGACGTCTTCCAGCAGCTTCTTCGGGATGCCGATCCCGGTGTCGCGGACCTCGATCTGGCAGAAGTTCTCGTTCTGATGGGTCACGCGGCGGGTGAGCACGCTGACGGTTCCGTCGTTGGGCGTGGCCTGGATGGCGTTGAGGACGAGATTGATGACGATCTGCTTCACCTGATCGCCGTCGGCACGGATGAGGGGCAGATCGGCGGCCAGCACCGGGACGAGCGTGATGCGGTGCTTGCGGGCTTCAGGTTGCAGCAGGATGATCGTGCGTTCCATCAGGTCGTTGATGTCGACGTCTTGCACGGCGTGCGCCGGCGACTTGGCGAAGGTGAGCAGCTCGGTGATCAGGTCGCTGATGCGTTGCACCTCGCTCGCGGTGAGGCTGAGAAAGGTGGTGAGAAACTCCTCGTCGTGCAACCTTTGCGGCGCGAGCTGGAAGAAGGTCTGGATCGAGACCAGGGGGTTGCGGACCTCGTGGGCGATGCCGGCGGCGAGGGTGCCCAGGGCGGAGAGGCGGCCGCTGCGCTCGATGATGTCGCGGGATCGCTTCAGCTCGGCGTAGAGACGGGCGTTTTCCAGGGCGATGGCGGCCTCGGCCGCCAGGGTGCTGAGTAGCTGCAGGTCCTCCTGGTAGAAGGCGTCGAGGTTGCGTTTGCGTCCCAAGCCGATGAAGCCGAGCAGGCGACCGCTCATGGAGAGGGGAATGCAGACTTCCCAGCCGTTGCGCAGGCAGGTTTTGGCGGCGGCTTGCTCGACCAGGTCCCGGCTCGCCTCGAGCTCGTCGCGCAGGACGCTTTCCTCGCGCTTGCAGAGGGCGCGGATCAGCTCGTGATCCTCGGCAAACTCGGCGGTGGCGGCGGCGATGCCGGCGCTGTGACCGATGACGTAGGACCGCGACCCTTCGTCGGCGAGGGCGATGGCCAGGCGGTCGACATGCAGCGTGTCGCTGAGCTTGTCGGTCAGCTCGTGCAGCAGCCGCTCGCGGTCGAGGATGCGGACGATCGAGCGGGTGAAGTCGGCCAGCACCACACGGTACTCGTGCTTGGCGCGGAACAGCGACCGCTCGATCTGCGACTCGGCCCGCAGCCGCAGCGTTGGAAACAGCACCCCGACCCCGACCAGCATCACCAAGAGGGCAAACGAGAAGTCGGGGTGGATACGCCCGAAGGAGAGCCGTTGCAGCCAGAGGGCGACAACAAAGGTAGGCGCGATCAGCGCCACCGCAACCGCCGCGTAGGCTATGCCTTTCGTAACGACCACGTCGATGTCCATCAACCGGTGACGGACGATGGCGTAGGCGACGATGGCCGCCCAGGCGGCGCTACCGAGATTGCCGAGGGGATAGACGGGGACGCCGTACGTGGGGAGCAAGTTGGT
>CAZYMF010000407.1:0-2216 GCA_964648215.1 uncultured Binatia bacterium (SeqCode)
CGCGGGACATCACCGCACGCAAGCAGGCCGAGGCGGAGCTACGCGCGGCGAAGGACTCGGCCGAAGCGGCCACCCGGACCAAGTCGGCCTTTCTGGCCAACATGAGCCATGAGATTCGCACGCCGATGAACGCCATCATCGGCATGACGGGGTTGCTCCTCGACACACACCTCGACCACGAGCAGGCCGAGTTCGCCGCGACCATTCGGACCAGCGGCGACGCGCTCCTCAGCATCATCAACGACATCCTCGATTTCTCCAAGATCGAGTCGGGCAAGCTGGAGCTCGAACGCCAACCATTCGACCTGTACGGCTGCATCGAGGACTCGCTCGACTTGCTGGCGACGGCGGCGGCGGGAAAAGGGATCGAGCTGGCCTACGTCGCGGAAGATACGGCGCCCGAGGCGATCGAAGGCGACGTGACGCGGCTGCGCCAGATCCTGGTCAATCTGGTCAGCAACGCGGTCAAGTTCACCGAGACCGGCGAGGTGGTCGTCACCGCCAGCGCGCGTCCACTCGGCGCCAGCGACCTCGAGCTGCACTTCGCGGTTCGCGATACCGGTATCGGCATTCCGCCGGAACGCCGCAACCGCTTGTTCGAGTCGTTCAGCCAGGTGGACGTGTCCACGACGCGCCGCTACGGCGGCACCGGTCTCGGGCTCGCCATCAGCAAGCGCCTGAGCGAGCTCATGGGCGGCACGATATGGGCGGAGAGCGAGGTCGGGCGAGGCTCGACCTTTCATTTCACCATCGTGTCGCGGGCCGCGCCCCTGCCGGCCTCCGTCTCCAGACGCGAGCGGCTGCCGTCGCTGGAGGGAAAGCGGCTGCTGATCGTCGACGACAATGCTACCAACCGCCGCATTCTGACGCTGCAGACGCAGAAGTGGGGCCTGCTGCCGCGCGCCGCCGCATCGGCCAGCGAGGCGCTCGAATGGATCGACCGGGGCGAGCCGTTCGACCTGGCCATCCTCGACATGCAGATGCCCGAAATGGACGGGATGGAGTTGGCCGCGGCCATTCGACAGCGGCGCACGGTCGCCGAGTTGCCGCTGGTCATGCTGAGCTCTTTCGGGCACCGGGAGGAGGAGGCGCAGGGCGCGCTGTTTTCCGCCACCCTGACCAAACCGATCAAGCCGTCGCAGCTCTACGACATGCTCGTCTGCGCCTTCGAAGGTCGCGCCCCGAAGGTGACACGCGATTGGCATGCGATCGACCACGACATGGCGCAGCGCAAGCCGCTGCACATCCTGCTGGCCGAAGACAACCGCGTCAACCAGAGAGTCGCGCTGCGGATTCTCGAGCGCCTCGGCTATCGGGCGGATCTCGCCGCCAACGGAGTCGAGGCGTTGGACGCCTTGCGCCGGCAGTCCTACGACGTCGTGCTGATGGACGTCCAGATGCCCGAGATGGACGGGATCGAGGCGACCCATCGCATTCGCCAGGAGTGGCCGCCCGGAGAGCAACCGTGGATCATCGCGGTCACGGCAAGCGCCATGCGGGAGGATCGCGACGCCTGCTTGCAAGCCGGGATGGACGACTATGTGTCCAAACCGATGGCGATCACCGAGCTGCAGGCCGCACTGGAGCGGGTGCCCATCCACGAGCATCAGCGCCCGCCATCCGCAGTGGCGTAGCCGGCCAACGCCGCCGGGGGCAGCCATCCGTTTGCTCGCCGCCCTCGTGCCCGAGAGCGTCCCCGTCACGCGGCGGTGTTGTCAGCTCTGCGCCCGTGATAGTCGAAGGCGCCAAGGAGGTCCGACGATGGCCAACTTCATGAAGCCCTACGGTTCGCACACCTACGCGCTGATGCGGATCATGGTGGGCCTGCTGTTCCTGTGTCACGGGCTCTCCAAGCTCTTCGGGTTCCCGACGCCGGCGCCCGCCGCGGCGCCGCCGTTCGTCATCTACGGGGCCGGCTCGATCGAGCTGGTTTGCGGCGCTCTGGTCGCCCTCGGGCTGTTCACGCGCTGGGCCGCGTTCATCGCCAGCGGCGAGATGGCCGTGGCCTACTGGCTCGGGCACGGCACCCGGGCGCTGCTTCCCATCGCCAACCAGGGAGAGCTCGCCGTGCTGTACTGCTTCGTCCTTCTGTTCATCTCGGCGCACGGCCCCGGGGTCTGGAGCCTGGACGCGCCGGAGATCAAGTCTTGACTTGAGGGGCGCCCCCAATAGGCGTTGACTCAGGGCTGCTTTGCCGAAATACGACGACGTATTTT
>CAZYMF010000408.1:0-2195 GCA_964648215.1 uncultured Binatia bacterium (SeqCode)
AGCGTGCGCCGCCACCCTGCGGAAGCGACCCGAGAGAGCAGGAAGGCCTGCAAAGGGCCAGGCTGGGCCGCAGCCGCAAAGGCGAAGCCGCCGCCGATCAGGACGTACTTCAGCATTGAGTCGCCTCAAGCGCGCTCACGGCGTGAGCAGCACCAGCCGGCCGGCTCCGATCACATCTGCCAGCACCCAGAAGAACCTGCCGACGAGCTCTGACGGGACCATACCTCCCCATACGGTTTTCCCTGCCGGGTCGTTGCAGGAGCGAATGCGCCGTCGAGGGGCCGGAATCACTCCGTGTGGCGTGGCGACGGGAACGACGGCAGCCACCGGTGCACGAGCGATCGGTAGTTCCGGTACGACACGCCGAACCGTGCGGAAAGATCTCGTTCTTCGTAGAGCACCACGAGCAGGTGCGCGAGCGCGAGGAATACCGCGGCCAGGGCGACGATGGAAGGTGAGCGCAGCGCGAGGCCGGCCCCGAGGAGGACGCCGAAGCCGCCGACGTACATCGGGTTGCGCATATAGCGGTACGGCCCGACCGCGACGAACTTGCGGGGTGGATCGAAGGGCGCCGGCGTGCCTCTCCCTCGTGTTACGAACAGCGCCACACACCAACCGCCCAGCGCGCCGCTCGCGACGGCTACGACCATCCCTGGGATCCGGAGCCACTCTGGAAGAGCCGCCGGCCAGCGGGGGTCCAAATGCCGCGCCGCAATCCCGAGCCACGCCCAGAGTGTGACGAACGCCGCCGCGAAGGCCGTGCCTCGAAGCACCACGAAGAGCCTCGTCAGGAATGTCTCGGTCATGGTTGGCACCGTCTGCTAAGGGCGGCGCTTCTCCAGAAGCGCCACCACGTCCTCAAAGTCCGGATAGCCCGCGCCCAAGCTGCGAGTGAGCCAATTCCCGCCGCGGTGCGCGATCGTCCCACCATCCACGGTCACGTCGAACTGGCCCGTGCTACCTGTCGTGAGCACGACGTCGATCCCCAGTCGCTCTTTAATCAGGGCCGCGAGACTCGCAGCCTTGGCTTTGTTGTTCTTTCAGGTCGGACAGTAGCGGATCTCGGCCTTCACGGCGCCTCCAGTGGCATGTTGCGACCCTATCACAATATTCCACTGCCCGGAACCCTCGCACGCTATGGACCACGCACTCCCCACAGGATCCCATCGGCCATCAGAGCGCCGGCGAGAATCATGAGCACCCCGGGGCGTCGTTCAGGAACGGGCCCTTGGCTTCATCCCGCTCCGCTGATCCTCGAGAACTGGGTCATGTCGAGGCAAAAGTGAATGCACCAGAACCACACGACGTCGCCCGATCGCTGCAGGACGAGGATCACGGCGATGCCGAGTCCGGCGTCCCGCAGCAGCGACGCCAGCTCCGTCAAGGTTGCGCCCTCCGACATCAACGCCGGCACGTGGCCGGCGGCGAACAGGAGCGCGACCAGGGTTGTGGCCCAGCGGGTCCCGATCGCCGCTGCCAGGCGGACGAACAGAACGGCGATCGTGATGTCCTCGAGAAAGACCTGCGTCATCTCGTCGAGGTGATCGTAGCGCCAGATTCGTCCCAACAGGATCCAAGGCGCGTCGGCACCCTCGCGGAGCACCGAGTAGAGCGTGATGGCGACGGTCGCCAGCACGATGCCTACCGCGAGCCGCGTCGCCAGGCGGGCCTGCGGGAGCCAGGCCGAGGTCAACGGTTGTCGCCGGATCACGAGCACCAGGAGGATCGGTGCGAAGATCAGAACCTGATTGACTGCTCCCAGAACGGGGCCGAGCGCGCCCTCCACGGGAAGCCGAATGCCTCGGCTCCACAGCTGACCCATTGCGAGGATGCCCAGTGCTCCGAGGAGGGCGAAGCCGATCTCCCGCCAGGGGTGCTCGAAGCGCTCGGCCGGCTTGCGCGGCCAGGCTGACGGAAGCAGACGACTGGCCAGGAGCCAGCCGCCGAGCGCCGCGAGGTAGGCGGTGACGAGAGCGGGGTAGTGCTGCTGAAACATCGAGTGAGCTGTCGAGAGTCGAGTCTAGCCGATTCGCCTGGCACCTTTGAAGAGCGGCCGGCGCCATTGGGACCGCCCGCCGGCTAACACCGCATCTTGATCTCCACGAGGGTCTTCACGCCGTCGAGGTCAGCGGCGCTCGTGACTGGCACGCGGAAGCCCGTTCCCTCCGCGTACCTGCGGGCGGTGGCGATGATCT
>CAZYMF010000409.1:0-2187 GCA_964648215.1 uncultured Binatia bacterium (SeqCode)
TGATCTGCTGCGTGCGCAGGGCGACCAACACCGCCTGCTCGCTCGGCAGCGCCAGCGTCTCGTCCATCGAGTTGGTGTGCAGCGAGTTGGTGCCGCCGAGCACCGCGGCCAACGCCTGCAGCGCCACGCGCACGATGTTGTTGAGCGGCTGCTGCGCGGTCAGGCTGCAGCCCGCCGTCTGCGCGTGCGTGCGCAGCGTCAGCGAGCGCGGGTTCTTGGCGCCGAAGCGCTCCTTCATGATCCGCGCCCAGAGCCGGCGCGCGGCGCGGTACTTGGCGACCTCCTCGAGAAAATCGTTGTGCACGTTGAAGAAGAACGACAGGCGCGGGGCAAAGCTGTCGACGTCCAGCCCGCGGTCGACCGCCGCCTGGACGTAGCCGATGCCGTCGGCGAGGGTGAACGCCAGCTCCTGCACGGCCGTCGAGCCCGCCTCGCGGATGTGGTAGCCGGAGATCGACACCGGGTGCCAGCGCGGCGCCTCGCGGGCGCAGAACTCCATCATGTCGACCACCACGCGCAGCGACGGCTGCGGCGGCGAGATCCACTCCTTCTGGGCGATGAACTCCTTGAACATGTCGTTCTGGATGGTGCCGCCCAGCTTGGTCCACGGCACGCCCTGCCCTTCGGCCACCGCCATGTACATCGCCAGCAGGATGCTGGCGGTGCAGTTGACGGTCATCGACACGGTGACCTCGCCGAGAGGAATGCCGGAGAACAGCTCCTCCATGTCCTCCAGGCCGGAGACCGCCACGCCCTCGCGACCCACCTCGCCCAGGGCGCGTGGGTGGTCGGCGTCGTAACCCATCAGCGTCGGCATGTCGAAGGCGGTCGACAGCCCGGTCTGTCCCTGGGCGAGCAGGAACTTGAAGCGCTCGTTGGTGTCGCGCGCCGAACCGAAGCCGGCGAACTGCCGCATGGTCCACAAGCGGCCGCGGTACATCGAGGGATAGGCGCCGCGGGTGTAGGGATACTCGCCCGGACGCCCGAGATCCTTCTCGTACGAAAAGCCGTTGAGATCTCCGGGGGTGTAGACCGGCTCGACCTCCATGTCGGACACCGTGGAGTAGCGCGCCAACCGTTCGCCCTGCTGCGGCGACCGCGCCGCCTTCGACTCGCTCTTTGGGGTGCTCATCTCTCCTCCTGAGCCATCGCCGCCATCGGCCTCAGCCGCGCCGGCGGGGCGACTCGCTCAAGCGCCCGCGGATCATACCGCGCGCGATGTCCGCCCAGATGCTCGGCACGAGCACCTCGACCTGTCCCAAAGCGCCGAAAATCAGCGGCTCGAGACCGAAGCGGCTGCTCTGCACGTGGCACGGCACGCCGTAGTGCTCCAGGTAGCCGCGCACGATGTGCGCTTCGAAGTTCAACGGCGAGGTGAAACACACCTCCCAGTCTGATTGCTGCTCGGCCACAGTCAACGCCCCGTGAAGCCAGCCTTGCGCTTGGCGAGAAACGCGGCCATCCCCTCGCGCCGGTCCTCGGTACCGAAGGTGACGGCGAACGCCTCCGCCTCGTAGCGGCAGCCCTCCTCCAGCGCCATGTCGGCGCCGGCGTTGATCGCTGCCTTGGCCTCCTGGATGGCGATCGGAGCCTTGCCGGCCAGATCGTCGGCCACGCGTGTCACCTCCGGCATGAGCTCGCCCGGGGGCAGGACCCGATTGGCCAGGCCCACGCGCAGCGCCTCGGCGGCGTCGATCATGTCGCCCGAGTAGGTGAGCTGCCGTGCCAGGCCCAGCCCGATGCGGCGCGCCAGGCGCTGCGTGCCGCCGAAGCCGGGAATGATGCCGAGGTTGACCTCGGGCTGTCCGAACTTGGCGTTCTCGGCGGCGTAGATGAAGTCGCAGGCCAGCGCCAGCTCCAGGCCGCCGCCGAGCGCGAAGCCGTTGACGGCGGCGATGACCGGGACAGGCAGCTCTTCGAGGCTGCGCATGACCGCCTGGCCGCGGCGGGCAAACTCGCGCGCCTCCACCCCCGACATCGCGGCCATCACGGCGATGTCGGCCCCGGCCACGAAAGCCCGCTCCCCCGCGCCGGTGACGATCAGGCAGCGCACGGCTTCGCGGCGGCAGGTGTCGACGTGGCCGGCAATCTCGGCGAGGGTCTGAGGGTTGAGGGCGTTGAGCACCTTGGGGCGGTTGATCGTCAGGACGGCGACGCCGTCGCGCCGCTCGAACGTGGTGCAGGCTT
>CAZYMF010000410.1:0-2177 GCA_964648215.1 uncultured Binatia bacterium (SeqCode)
AGCGACGCAGTGTTGAGCCGTCGTCGCCAACCGATGGGCGGAGGATGGGAGAAGCCGGGAGGCGCCGCATCGAGGGAAAGGGTTAGCGGCTGGGTCAACTACGTGCGCTGCCACGACGACATCGGCTGGGCCTTCGCCGACGACGACGTCGAGGCCGTCGGTTTCGCCCCCGGCGAGCACCGGCGCTTCCTGACCCGGTTCTACACCGGCAGGTTCGAGGGCAGCTTCGCCCGCGGCGCGCCGTTCCAGGAGGACCCGCGCACCGGCGAAGCCCGCGTCTCGGGCATGGCTGCCTCGCTGACCGGGGTCGAAAAGGCCCTGGCCGAGCAGGACGAGAAGGAGCTGGACCTCGGCATCCGCCGGCTCCTGCTGCTGCACGGCGTCATCATCACCATGGGCGGCATCCCCCTGCTCTACCTCGGTGACGAGCTCGCGACGCTGAACGACTATACCTACGACCAGGACCCGGACAAGATCGGCGATTCGCGCTGGCTGCATCGCCCCGTGTTCGATTGGGAACGCGCCGAGCAGCGCCGGGAGTTGGATTCGATTCCGGGACGCGTCTTCCAGGGGCTCTCGCGGCTGATCCAGCTGCGCCAGCAGAATCTCGCCTTCGCCCACGGCGACACGGAGCTCGTCGAGACCGGCAACAAGCACGTCTTCGGCTATGTCCGCAGCGACGAGGGCAACGTCGTGTTCGTGCTGGCGAACTTCACCGAAGATCAACAGCCGCTCGAGGCCCGGCGCCTGCGGCAGATGGGCATGCGCAAGACCATGGTCGACCTCTACGCCGGCCGCATGATCACGGCGACACAAGAGCTCCTGATGGAGCCCTATCAGCTCATGGTGCTGTCGCGGGTGGGCTGAGACCGCGTGCCGAGCCCGCCGCCGCCGGGCGCTCGGCGACAGCCCGCCCGTCCATCGCCCCGGAGCACCGCAGTCATGGCCGATATCCTGTCGTCCGCACAGCGCAAACAGCTCATGGGCCGCGTCGCCCGCCGCGACACCAAGCCCGAGTGGATACTGCGTTCCGCGCTGCACCGGCTGGGGTTTCGCTATCGCGTCGATCCGCCCGGCTTCCCTGGGCATCCGGACCTGGTGCTCGCGAAGTACCGCAGTGTCATCTTCGTCCACGGCTGCTTCTGGCATGCGCACGCAAACTGCCGCCGGGCGACCGTGCCCCGCACGAACGCCGATTTTTGGCGGGAAAAGCTGCAACGCAACCTGGCGCGCGACCGGGAGATTGCGGCCACGCTCGAGCGGGCCGGTTGGCGCGTCCTGGTGGTGTGGGAGTGCGAGCTGTACGCGGACCCCGTGGCCGTCGTCGAGCGCCTGATCGGACAACTGCAGCCCGAGCGCGCGGGCGCGTTAGACTATCGGGAGCGGCTGCGGCGCCTGAGCCGTCCGCAACTGCTCGGCGTTGCGGAGGACAAGGTGCGTTACCGGCTCGGCGAGCGCAGGCTGGCCGGCACGAAGGGCCCAGGAGGCACAGAAAGCGAATGACAAACAGGCACTTCAAGGTCGTCGATCTCTTTTCGGGGGCGGGTGGCATGAGCTTCGGCTTCCACCGGCATCCGGCGTTCCGCGTCGTCGGCGCGGCCGATGCCGAAATGGGGAAGCCGAGCAGCGGCACGGGGGCGCTGCAGTGCAACCGCACCTACGCCTGCAACATCGGCATCGAGCCGGTCGCGGTGGATCTGGGTCAGGTGGACCCGGCGGGGTTGGCGCAGTTGCTCGGCGAGGAGGCACGGGCGGGGATCGATGTGCTGGCAGTCTGCCCGCCCTGCACCGGCTTCAGCCGGACCAATCCGAACAACCATCTCAACGACGATCGCCGCAACAGCCTGGTACGACGCTGCGCGGACTTCGCGGCTGTGCTGGACGCGGATGTCGTGGTGATGGAGAACGCGCGCGAGCTGATCCGCGGCAACTTCACGCATCACTATCAAGCATTCCGTGGCGCGATGGAGCGCAACGGGTACAAGGTCGCCGGTGCGAACTACTTTCTGAGCCGTTTCGGTCTGCCGCAGGTACGCGAGCGCGCCATCGTGCTGGCGGTCAAGCGCCGACTGCGCTTGCGCACCATGGACGACCTCTGGGGCGACTGGACCGTGCGCAGCGAGGGTGTCCTTCCGGTAAGGCTGCATGAATCCTCGCCCGCGCCCCGGTACTGTGGG
>CAZYMF010000411.1:0-2171 GCA_964648215.1 uncultured Binatia bacterium (SeqCode)
TCGCCCACAACGGCGAGATCAACACCCTGCGCGGCAACATCAACTGGATGCACGCGCGGGAGAAGATGTTCGCCTCGCCGCTGTTCGGCGACGACATCGCCAAGCTGCTGCCGATCATCGACACCACCACCAGCGACTCGGGCATGTTCGACAACGCCCTCGAGCTGCTCGTCCACACCGGGCGCTCGCTGCCGCACGCGGTCATGATGATGATCCCCGAGGCGTGGCAGAAACACGAGGACATGAGCGACGGCAAGCAGGCCTTCTACGAGTACCACGCCTGCCTGATGGAGCCGTGGGACGGCCCGGCCTCGATCGCCTTCACCGACGGGACGGTCATCGGCGCCGTGCTCGATCGCAACGGCCTGCGCCCGTCGCGCTACGTCGTCACCAAGGACGGCCTGGTGGTCATGGCCTCCGAGGTCGGCGTGCTCGACATCCCGCCGCAGGACATCGTGCTCAAGAACCGGCTGCAGCCCGGCCGCATGTTCCTGGTCGACACCGCGCAGGGGCGCATCGTCGACGACGAGGAGATCAAGGAAGGCATGGCGGCGCGCCAGCCCTACCGCAAGTGGCTGGAGCAGAACCTGGTCCGCCTCGACGACCTGCCCGCGCCCGACGGCAACGCCCTGCCGCCCGACTGCGACGGCGACTCCCTGCTCGCGCGCCAGCAGCTCTTCGGCTACACGCTCGAGGACCTGCGTTTCCTGATGGCGCCGATGGCCGTCAACGGCCAGGAGGCGATCGGCTCGATGGGCAACGACACGCCGCTGGCCGTGCTCTCCGACCGGCCGCAGCTGCTGTTCAACTACTTCAAGCAGCTCTTCGCCCAGGTCACCAACCCTCCCATCGATCCGATCCGCGAAGAGCTGGTGATGTCGCTGAAAACCACCATCGGCTCGGAGCAGAACCTGTTCGACGAGATGCCGGCCCACTGCCACCAGCTGGAGATCGAAGGGCCGGTTCTCACCAACGCCCAGCTGGCCCAGATCAAGGCCATCCGCAACGGCAAGCTGTGCGCCACCACCCTGCCCATCCTCTACAAGGTCGCCGAGAACGGCCGCGGGCTGCGCGCGGCGCTCGGCGAGCTCTGCCGCCGGGCCTCCGCCGCCATCGAGCGGGGCACCACCATCCTGGTGCTCTCCGACCGCGGCGTCGACGAGGAGCACGCGGCCATCCCCAGCCTGCTGGCCACCGCCGCCGTGCACCATCATCTCATCCGCGAAGGGAGCCGCACCCGCTGCGGCATCGTCGTCGAGTCGGGCGAGCCGCGCGAGGTGCAGCACTTCTGCCTGCTCCTCGGCTACGGCGCCGGCGCCGTCAACCCTTACCTCGCCTACGAGACGCTGGTCGACATGGTCCGCACCGAGGTGCTGAAGAACGTCGGCGAGGAGGAGGCGATCGAGCACTACATCAAGGCCGCCCACAAGGGCATCCTCAAGGTGATGACCAAGATGGGGATCTCGACGCTGCACAGCTACCGCGGCGCGCAGATCTTCGAGGCCATCGGCCTCAACCACGACGTCGTCGACCGCTATTTCACCTGGACCGCCTCGCGCATCGAGGGCGTCGGCCTCGACGTCATCGCCCGCGAGTGCGCCCTGCGCCACCACCACGCCTTCGAGGTCTCGCCGTCGCTCGACGGCGACCTCGACGTCGGCGGCCAGTACCAGTGGCGCCGTCGCGGCGAGTACCACATGTACAACCCGGACACGGTGGCCAAGCTGCAGCACGCCGTGCGCGCCGGCAACTACCAGATGTTCAAGCAGTACACCGCGCTGACCAACGACGACAGCGAGAGGCTGTGCACCATCCGCGGCCTGCTGCGCTTCCGCCCGGGCACGCCGATCCCCCTCGACGAGGTCGAGCCCGCCACCGAGATCGTCAAGCGATTCAAGACCGGCGCCATGTCGCTCGGCTCCATCAGCCGCGAGGCGCACGAGAACCTGGCGATCGCCATGAACCGCATCGGCGGCAAGTCGAACACCGGCGAAGGCGGGGAGGACCCAGTCCGTTACACCCGCGACGCCAACGGCGACCTGCGCCGCAGCGCCATCAAGCAGGTGGCCTCGGGCCGCTTCGGGGTGACCAGCCACTACCTGGTCAACGCCGACCAGCTCCAGATCAAGATCGCCCAGGGTGCCAAGCCCGGCGAGGGGGGCCAGCTACCC
>CAZYMF010000412.1:0-2163 GCA_964648215.1 uncultured Binatia bacterium (SeqCode)
TCACGACGAGGGTCATCCCCTCCGGGCGTGGGATCCCGCCCTAGACCAACGGCCAGGCCAGTCATCCGTGCACGGCTTTACCAACCGCGAGCTGCGTGAGCATCCATGCGGCGGGGTTTTCGCGGTGGCAGCCCAGACCACCGGCTCCCTTGCGTCGTCCGGCGCAACGTGATGGGAGGCGAGGGACCGGAGCGCGGAGAGACTCGCCATGACGCGTCCAAACTTTCGCTGTGGAGTTACCTACGACTTTCGCAACCCGCCGGGCAGCGGGCTGAGCGACACGGCGGTGTACAACGGCATCCTCGAGCAGGCCGTTCTGGTGGACCAGTGGGGGTTCGACCAGATCTGGCTGACCGAGCACCACTTCGTCGACGACGGCTACCTGCCCTCGCCGATGGTGGCCGCCGCGGCCATCGCCGCGCGCACGCGCCGCGTCCGCATCTCCACCGACATCCTCGTCCTCCCCTTCCATCACCCGCTGCGGCTCGCCGAGGACTGGGCCGTGCTCGACGTGCTCTCGGGCGGACGCATGGAGCTCGGCGTGGGAATGGGCTACGCCGAGCACGAGTTCCGCGGCTTCGGCATCGATCGCAAGCAGCGCCGCTCGCGCACGCTCGAGGGCGTCGAGGTGCTGCGGCGCGCGTGGTCGGGCGAGCGCTTCACGCACCGCGGCACCCACTGGACGTTCGAAGACGTGCAGGTGTCGCCCCGTCCGGTGCAACCCGGCGGCCCGCCGTTGTGGATGGCGGCGATGACCGAAGCGGGCGCGCGCCGCGCCGGCCGCCTCGGGCTCAATCTGTTGCCGCAGGGGGAACGGCATGCGGTGCTGGACCCCTGGCGCGCGGAGATGGCGGCGCACGACCGTGATCCGGACCAGTACCGCGTCGGCATCATTCGCGGGGTTCTCGTCACCGACGACCCGGAGCGCGACTGGCTGCCGCTGCGCGAGGCCGAGCGTTACCGGGCGGGCCGCTACGCCGAATGGATCGGCGGTTCGGGCGACTCGTACACGTTCCTGAGTACCGAGGGCGACGTCATCTCGCAGCGCTGGCTCATCGGCGACGCCGCCACGGTGACCGCGTCGTTGCGGCAGTTCGTGCTCGACTATGGCCTGACCGACGTGGCCGTCATCGGCAACTGCCCGGGGGTGCCGGCGGATCGTCTCAACGCCAGCCTCGAACGGCTGGCGCGCGAGGTCCTGCCGCCGCTGCGCGTCGCGATCGACGGGCGCTGATCGGCGCCCGGGGGGAACCTGATGAGAGAAAGAGATTACCGCGGATTACGCCGATTACGCGGATTTCCCAAGCCCGCCAACGGCACGCGACACCCTCTACGGTCGCTTCACCGTCAATGAGGTTGTGCAATGATGAAAAGAAGTTGCGGGTTACAGACGGTGATCCCCGGGCCTGGGAACTATCCGCGTAATCCGCGTAATCCGCGGTGATCCATTCTGCGACTGCATCTTCACGTCCTACGTCGCAGGGACTCGTGAGACACGACCCTGGCCGGTCGCCGCGGCGTCGCGAAGGGCGCGGCGAGGACAAGGGTTCCGCGGGTTTCCCCGAGCACGCGGATCGGGTTACAACAGATTCGAAACGATGCGACAGACACAGGTTTTGGTGATCGGGGCCGGGCCGTATGGGTTGGCGACGGCGGCGTATGCGAGGCGGCGGGGGATCGCCTGCGAGATTGCCGGCCGGCCGATGAGCTTTTGGAAGGAGCGCATGCCCCCGGGAATGCTGCTGCGCTCCGGCTTCGATTGGCATCTCGACGTCGGGGGCAGCGATAGCCTCGTTGCCTTCCTCGACGAGCAGGGGCTCGACCGAGCCGATATCGATCCGATTCCGGTCGAGATCTTTCTCGACTACGCCGACTGGTTCCGCCGCCGGCGCCGGCTCGACGTCGTCGCCGACTTCGTCGAGGTCCTGGAGCGTCGCGACGGCCGCTTTGTCGCGAGCTTTCGCGGCGGCGGAGAGATGGCCGCGGCGGCGGTGGTCGCCGCGCCGGGGCTGCAGTACTTCGCGCACGTGCCGCAGGACCATCCGGTCGCGGCGCTGCCCGCCGATCGCTGGTCCCATACCTGCGACTTGACCCGCTTCGAGTCGCTCTCCGGGCGCCGCTGTCTCATCGTCGGCGGCCGCCAGAGCGCCTTCGAGTGGGCGG
>CAZYMF010000413.1:0-2101 GCA_964648215.1 uncultured Binatia bacterium (SeqCode)
TGACGCGGATGTCGCGCGCCATCGCCAGGATCATCTTGCGGAAGTTCTCCGCCTGCTTCTCCTCGCGGCTGGTGAAGTTGATCTGGCTGATCTTGGTGACGCCGTCGACGAGGGCGGCGATCTCGGCGCCGAAGAGGGTGTCGACCTCCTCGAGAGTGGTGAGCGTGTCCTCGACCGTGTCGTGCAGCAGCGCGGCGGTGACGCTGGGCACGTCGAGGCGCAGGTCGGCGACGATGCCGGCCACCGCCAGCGGGTGGGTCAGATAGGGCTCGCCCGACTCGCGCTTCTGTCCCTTGTGCATGCGCGCCGAGAAATCGTAGGCTTGGCGGATGACGTCGACCTCGGCGCCGCTGTTGTAGACGCGCACCTTGTCGATGAGGTCGTTCAGCTTCATCCGCGCTCGCCGTCCCCGTCACGGAAGTGCTCGCGCGCCGCCGCCAGGATCGTTTCGGCCAGCGCCGCCGGGCTCTGCTCGTCGCTGTGCAGGGTCAGGTCGTAGATCGAGGTGTCGTTGAGGTCGAAGCCGTAGATGTCGCGGTAGCGGTTGGCGTCGGACTGGTTGCGCTCGCGATTGTCCTCGAGAATCTTGCGCCAGTCGCCGCTCTCGCGCTCGGCGACGCGGCGCGCGCGGGTCTCGTCGCCGGCGGTGAGCCACACCTTGAGGGCGTCGGCGCCTTCCTGGCGGGCGATGAAGGCGGCGAGACGGCCTTCGAGGACGACGTGGCCGCGGCGGGCGTACTCGGCCATGCGGGCGTCGAGCTGGCGATCGATCGAGTGGTCCTGCTCCGAGAGGCGGTTGAAGGCGGCGAGCGACAGGCCGCGGCGCTCGGCCTCGGCGCGGTAGAGGTCCCCGGCGTAGACGTGCGGCAGGCCGAGCCGTTGGCTCAGCAGCCGCGCCACGGTGGTCTTGCCGCTGCCGGGCGTGCCGGAGATCGTAATGAGCATGCTTCTCTTATAGCGACCTCGGCCGACAGCGACAACGCGAGCGCGGGCGCGACGGACCCGCCCCGCCGGCGGTGATGGTGCGGCGGCTCAGTGGGCGCCGGCAGCGCTGCCACAGCCGCCGAGGGCCGCGTCGACGCCCTGGGCCACCTGCACCACCGTCACTTTGCCCGTGTGATCCGGATCGAACGCCATGCAGTTCGCCAACTGCTCCGTGCCGAGGACGATGTTGACGCCCTGGACGAGCTCGGCCGCGCTGACCGTGTCGTTGCTGTCGCAGTCGCCGATGCAGCCGGCGCCAGGGGTCACACCGCCCGTCGGCGTCGCCGTGGCCTCCGGTCCGGTGGTGGGCGTCTCCGCCGGCGTTGTTGCCGTGGCCGTCGGCGGGAATTCCGTTACCGTTGCGGTCGGTGGCGGCAGCGTCGCCGTGCGTGTGGCGGTCGGCGGCAGGGTAGCCGTGAAGGTGGCCGTGGGCGGCGGCAGCGTCGCGGTGGCAGTCGGTGGCGGCAGCGTCGCCGTGCGCGTGGCGGTCGGCGGCGGCAGGGTGGCCGTGCGGGTTGCCGTCGGCGGTGGTTGCGTCGCGGTTGGAGTAGGAGTCGGGCTGCCGCCCGTGGTCGGCGGCGTGTAGAATGGTGTCGGTGTCAGCGGCGGGCCGGAAAAACCGGCGCCGACGCACGTACCCGACTGACAGGCATCGTTGTTTGTGCAGCTGTTGCTATCGTCGCAGGCGGCGCCATTCGGTTTGTCCTGTTGGGTCGGGCAGTCCGGTACGTCTCCAAAGCCCGGAATCGACATGACGACACACTCCCCGGTTTCGCAGTCGGCGTCACACGGGTTGAAGCTCTGACACTGGCCGGTCGAGAAGTTGCATATGCCGGGAGAGCAGACGTCGGGTCCGGGGCAAAGCTGGCAATAGCTGGAGCCGACAAAGGGGATCGTGGCGCAGGTGCCGGGACACGCAAGACCCGGGTAGCTGCACGCCGTTCCGTCCGCGAGCGGGGTGCCGACGCACTTGCCGCTGGCATTGCACTTCTTGTTGACGACGCAGGGGTTGCCGTCGTTGCAGTCGGTGTCCACGGGCGCTGGGGACATGCCGGTGCACTTGCCGGCCACACATTGGTCGACCGTTGTGCACGGGTTGAAGTCGTTGCAGGGTGTC
>CAZYMF010000414.1:0-2082 GCA_964648215.1 uncultured Binatia bacterium (SeqCode)
CGCGAAGGGCGCGGCGAGAGCGTCTGGATGGGCTTCTTTCTCTACTTCGTCCTGGGCGAGTTCCTCCCGCTTTGCGAACGGCGCCGCGACGCGGCGCGCTGTGAGCGTTATCGCCGCCATCGCGCCGAGCTGGCTGCGGCGCTCGACGACGGCGGCTGGGACGGGGAGTGGTACCGGCGCGCCTACTACGACGACGGCACGCCGCTGGGATCGCGGGAGAGCGACGAGTGCCGCATCGACGCCCTGGCGCAGGCGTGGGCGGTGATCTCGCGCGCCGCGCCTTCGCCGCGGGCGAACCAGGCGATGGACGCGGTGGAGAGACATCTCGTCTCGGAAGCGGATGGCCTGATCCGCCTGCTGACGCCGCCGTTTGCCGACACGCCGCACGACCCGGGGTACATCAAAGGATACGTGACCGGCGTGCGCGAGAACGGCGGCCAGTACACGCACGCGGCGTGCTGGGTGGTCAAGGCGATGGCCGAGCTCGGCCGCAGCGAACGCGCCGCGCGCTGGTTGGAGATGCTCGGCCCGATTCGCCACACGGCGACGGCCGGGCAAGTGGCGGCGTACAAGTTGGAGCCGTACGTGGTCGCGGCGGACGTCTACGGCGAGCCGCCCCACGTCGGACGCGGCGGCTGGAGCTGGTACACCGGCTCGGCCGGATGGTTGTACCGGGTCGCGCTCGAGTCGGTGCTCGGTTTCGAGCTCGTCGATGGCAAGACGTTGCGTCTTGAGCCCCGCATCCCGAAGAGCTGGCCGGGCTTTCGCCTTCGCTACCGGCGGCCGCGGGAAACGACCGCGTTCGTGATCGAGGTGAAGAATCCGTCGGGCGGGGAAGGGCCGGTGTCGGCCCGCCTGGATGGCCGGACGCTCCCGATCGAGGGGGGATGCGCGCGTGTTCCCCTCGCCGCGGACGGCCGCGAGCATCACGTCGAGATCGTCCTCGGCGCGCCGCCGGCGGCGTGATGCCGGACGCGCGGCGGCGAATGCGGCTCAGCGCTTCGTGGCCCTCGTCGATCCGCAGGAAGCGGTGAATATTTCCGGGGCAGCGAAGGCGACGACGACTTCGTGTGCCAGTGACCTCGACTCGTCGTTCAGCATGGCGTCGTGCACCCAGCGCTGCAGGGCGGTGAGGATCTCATCGCGCTTCTTCGGGTCGGCACCGTTGTGCAATAGATCGCGCATGGCGAGGATGTAGGGGCGCACGTCGATCTTGACTGAGCCGTCGGGGAGCGTCGTCCAGGGCATCGGACAAGTCTTTCAGTAAACGATCATAGTCAACGATGCGCGTTCTTGCCAATAGCGTACTTTTACGGGGGCGATTCGAAGTGGACAAGGCCCGTGGTGCTCTGGCGTGTTTCCGTGCCGAGCAGCAGAATCGGGAGCCGGTCAGGAGAGAGCACGACCTCGACCGGTTCTCCAGGTTCTTCCGTATCGTCGTGTCCCCCTCTTGATCCTTCGCCGAACGGACGGCACGCTGACAGCATCGGCAGCGAGAGGAGGAAGGTATGCAGATCGGTATGATCGGTCTGGGACGTATGGGAGCGAACATGGTCCGGCGCTTGATGCGCGGCGGTCACCAGTGCGTCGTCCACGACGTCTCGGCCAAGGCCGTCGAGGCGCTTGCCGGCGAGGGCGCCACCGGATCTTCGTCACTGGATGATTTTCTCCAGCGCCTGAAGAAACCGCGGGCGATCTGGCTGATGGTGCCGGCCGGGGTGGTCGACTCGACGCTCGCCGATCTGGTGCCGCGGCTGGAGGCGGGCGACATCGTCGTCGACGGCGGCAACTCCTACTACCGGGATGACATCGACCGCGCCAAGCGCCTGCGACAAAAGAACATTCACTACGTCGACTGCGGCACCAGCGGCGGGGTGTGGGGTCTCGAGCGCGGCTACTGCCTGATGATCGGGGGCGAGCCCGACATCGTCCGCCACCTCGATCCGATCTTCGCCACGCTGGCCCCCGGCGCCGGCTCGCTGGAAAAGACGCCGGGGCGCGAGAAGCGGGCGGGCACGGCGGAGCAGGGCTACCTGCACTGCGGGCCGAACGGCGCCGGCCACTTCGTGAAGATGGTGCACA
>CAZYMF010000415.1:0-2043 GCA_964648215.1 uncultured Binatia bacterium (SeqCode)
ACCTGAACGTAGTGGGCGGCGGCGTACGCCAGCCACACCCGGTCGTCGGAGATCCGCGTGCGCACTCCCTGGCCCGAGGGCGGCAGCCACCAGTGCTGCACGTCGCCCTCGACGAACTGGCGTGCGGCCGCGCGCTGGAGATGCCGGCGGGTCAATTCCGGCTTCGACACGGCGAACGCCATCAGGTCCTGGAGCTGGTCGCGAAAGCCATAGGCGCCGCTCGCCTGGTAGAACGCCGATCGCGCGGTGATGCGGCAGGCGAGGGTCTGGTAGAGCAGCCAGCGATTGAGCAGGATGTCCATCGAGCGATCGGGTGTCTTCACCTGCACCGTGCCGAGGGTCTCCTCCCAGTGCTCGGTCACCGCGCGGAGGATCCCGTCGAGATCGGCGCCGCGGTAGCGCAGCGCCAGGGAGAGCGCCTCCGCTCGCGTCGCGGCCTCCCCGAGAAGGAAGACGATCTCGACCGTGGCGTTCGGCTCCAGCGTGAGCGGAGCCTGGAGGACGCCACAGGGATCGAAACCGGCGCCGGCCCGGTTGGAGAGCGGAGCGCGGCCGAGCAGCGCGGCCGGTTGATCGAGCGAGCCGTTGCGCCCGAGAAATTCCGTCCGGTCGCCTGTCCAGGCGAGTTGTCTTCCCGCGAGATCGACAAACGCGACGCGGCCACCGAACTCGGTGCTCCAGGGGTTGCGCGCCAGCATCACCGCCGTGTCCGGATCGACCTCCGTCACCATGAACGGCGCCGAGGCGCCGCGGGAGGTGCCGAGCACCCACTCGACATACGCTGTTACAGACAGGCGGCGGGTGTGGGTCGAATCGTTGCGGATCTTCAATCGAGAGATCTTGATCGGGTCGTCGAGCGGCACGTACTGCAGCAATTCGAGGCCGATGCCGTGCGCGCTGTGCTCGAAACGGCTGCAGCCCTGTCCATGCCGGGCGACATAGGAGCCGCCCTCGTCACGAATGGGCAGCGCGGTCGGACACCAGAGAGTTCCGCTGTCTTCGTCGCGAACGTAGACGACTTCGCCCGGGCGGTCGCCGACGGGATCGTTCGACCATGGCGTCAGCTGATGCTCGCGGCTGTTGCCCGACCAGGTGTAGCCCCCGCCCTCGACCGACACCTGGAAGCCGAAGCCCGGGTTGGCGATCACGTTGATCCACGGCGCCGGCGTCCACTGCCCCTCGCCGAGGATGGTGACGTACTCGCGGCCGCCGGCCGCAAAACCGCCGAGGCCGTTGAAGAACTCCATCGACGGACGAGGCGGAGCGGTCTCGGGCGGCGGGCCGGATCGCCCTCTGACTCCCTGCTTGAGAAGGAGCGGGAGAGACAAGCGCGGCGGCGCGGATGCGGGGGCGGACCGCTCCGCCGGCGACTCTTCCTCGAGATGTTTGAGCTGCTCGGAAAGGCTGCCGCGGCGGCTGAGAAGCACCGCTCGCGCCGCGGTTTGCAGCACAGTGCGAACCTCCACCGAAATCTGGTCGGCGCGCAACACGAACACGCTCCCCCGCGCCCCTGCTCCCGCGGCAGGGGCGCGCGACTGACTCGTGCGCACCAGCGCCTCGACGGCGGCGTGCAGGTCCTGGGCGTAGGTCGTGGGTCTTTCGTTCAGGACGACGAGATCCACGGCCAACCGCTTCATGCGCCAGTACTGATGGGCGCGCAGGAGCTGGCGCACGATCTCCAGGTCTTCGGCCTCGTCGATACGCACCAGGACGATGGGCAAGTCGCCCGAGATCGCGTGCGGCCACAGCGTCGACGGCCCGCGCTCGTTGCGTCTGAGGATGGCCGACGACGGTCGCAGCGTCGGATTGCAATAGATCACGTGGTTGGCGAGGCGCTGGAAGAGGTAGGCTTCCTCCGGGGCGCAGCCGAGATGGCGGAGCTGCACCTGGGCCTGCGTCCACGCCAGGGTGACCGCGCGTTCAAAGGCCGTCGCGTCGCGGTGCTTGTCCGCCAGGTCGAGTGCCTCGGTGCGGGAGGGCGCGATCACCGTCCAGAAGGCCACGCGCGCCGTGGCGCCGGGCGGGATGCGCACGCGGCAGCGC
>CAZYMF010000416.1:0-2014 GCA_964648215.1 uncultured Binatia bacterium (SeqCode)
CCTCCTCGAACGAGGCGACCCCGTGCAGCACGTGGTGCGCGTAGATCGCGTGGATGGCGGCCACGTCGGCCGCCGTCGCGGGTCGGGGCTCGAGTTCGCCCACTCTGCCCATTATTTCTCTCCTCCGCTTGGCCCGGGTCGATTATAGTTTCCGTCGTCAAGCATGTGACAGGGCGCCGTTAGGGGAAAGCAAGGATGCTGCTATCGCTCCTTCAGGGCTGGCGGCTGGACTTGGCGCGCCGCGACAACCGGCGCGGCATCGAGCACTGGAAGCGCGGCGAGCTCGCCGCGGCGCAGGACGCGCTGCGCCGGGCGACGCGCCGCAACCCCCGTTACGCCGGGGCCCTCAGCAACCTCGGCATGGTCCTGATCGAGAGCCGCCACCATGACGAGGGCCTGGCGCTGCTCGAGCGCGCGATCGAGGTCGATCCGCGCCATGCGGGCGCGCTCAACAACCTCGGCGTGGCGATGATCCTGGGCAACAACCCGGCCGCCGCGGTGAAGTACCTGGAAGCGGCGCTGGAGTCCGATCCGCAGCTTGCCGAGGCCCACGCCAACCTGCTGGGCCCGATGATGGAGATCTGCGACTGGCCCGGGATCGAGCGCAGGCTGAGCGAGTGGCTGGCGCTGGCCGAGACCCGCCCGCCCGAGGTCTGGGCCGAGCGCGTGCGACCCTTCGACCTGATGGCGCTGCCGGTGCCGCGCGAGCTGCAGCGCGCCACCGGCCGCTACCACGCGGCCAAGCTCGTGCGCGAGGTCGGCGACGCCCGCCTCGCCGCCACGCCGCCGCCCGCGCCGCGCCTGCGGATCGGCTACGTCTCGTCGGACTTCCGCAACCATGCCACCACCCACCTGTGCGTGGGCCTGTTCGGGCGGCACGACCGCTCGCGCTTCGAGGTCACCGCCTACTCCTTCAGCAAGGACGACGGCAGTGTCTACCGGAAGCGCGTCGAGGCGGAGTGCGATCATTTCGTCGACATCACCGCCTTGTCGCTCGAGGAGACACAACGCCGCATCGCGAGCGACGGCATCCACGTGCTGGTCGACATGAAGGGCTACTGCGGCGGCGGCCGGCCGGTGATCTTCGCCGGGCGCGCGGCACCGGTCCAGGTCGGCTACCTCGGCTACCCCAACTCGATGCACGCCCCTTTCATGGACTACCTCGTCGCCGACCGGGTGGTGGTGCCGGAGACCGACCTGGAGTGGTACTCGGAGGCGGCGGCCTGGCTGCCGGGGACCTACCAGATCAACGACCGCGAGCAGGCGATCGACGCGCGCACGCCTTCGCGCGCGGAGCAGGGCCTGCCCGAGCGCGGCTTCGTCTTCTGCTGCTTCAACAACTCATACAAGATCGAGCCGCAGATCTTCACCAGCTGGATGCGCATCCTGAAGGAGGTGCCCGGCTCGGTGCTCTGGCTGTACCGCAGCAACGTGCCGGCCAAGCTCGCGCTGCGCAAGGCCGCAGAGCGTCACGGCGTCGATCACCGCCGCCTCGTCTTCGCGATACCGACCTCCAAGCCGCAGCACCTCGCGCGCCTGCCGCTCGCGGACCTGATGCTCGACACGTATTTCTACAACGGCCATACGACCGCCACCGACGCCCTGTGGGCCGGCGTGCCGGTGCTCACCCAACCCGGAGAGACGTTCGCCTCGCGCGTCGCCGCGAGCCTGCTCACCGCGGTGGGGCTGCCGGAGCTGATCGCCCCGACGCGCGAGGACTACGAACGGCGCGCCGTCCGGCTCGCGCGCCAGCCGCAGGCGCTCGCCGCGCTGCGCGAGCGCCTGGTCGCCAACCGGCTCACGATGCCGCTCTTCGACACGGATGCCCACGTCAGGCACCTCGAAGGTGCCTTCGAGACGATGTGGGCGGCGCACGCCCGCGGCGAGCGGCCGCAGTCCTTCCTGGCCGCTCCCCGGGGCTAGCGCCTCGCTCAGCCGTCGTTCGAGGCGCCGACTTCCGTCGTCGCCGGCGCTTCCTCGCCCGCCGGGATCTCCGGCAGGACGGGCTCCGCCG
>CAZYMF010000417.1:0-2010 GCA_964648215.1 uncultured Binatia bacterium (SeqCode)
CGCCCGCGACCACCTCGAGTCGCTGACCCGGCTGCACGAGATCGACGGCATCGACTAGGTCGAGATCGTCGACCAGGGCACGCGCAAGAAGGTCACCCGCCACGACCCGGAAGCGCTGACCCGCGCGCTGCTCGACGTGCTAATGGCGGGTTGAGCCCCTACTCCTTTTGTCTGGAGGGCACTGGTCTGTCAACGCGGGGGGAGAGGGCGAGTCGCGGGTGCAAGCGCACAACGCCACCCGGCGGTGCGATGATGCGCTCACCGGAGTGCGAACTCGGAGAGCGGAGCTGTTGGAGCGCGTCCAGTGCGCTGGCGAGGTGAAACGTGACGCGCTCGAACACTGCGTCACCGCCGAGGACAAAGTGCCGATCCGCGGGGTTGTCCTCGATGCCAGACTCGCCCAAGTACAAGCGGTACATGGCTCGCCGGGGCTGCTGAAAAAAGAAGGCAACTGACGATGCCCCGTGGGGCATCGCGGGTTCCACAAAGGAAACCCGATCAGTTGCAGGGAAAGATGCGGCTTCACCTCGATGAGCATGTGTCGCCGGCAATCGCTATCGGGCTTCGTCGGAGAGGCGTCGACGTCACCACCACGTTAGAAGCCGGGCTGCGCGCGGCCTCTGACGAGGAGCAGCTTCGGTACGCGACGGCCCAAGGGCGCGTCGTCTTTACCCATGACGCCGACTTCCTGCGGCTTCACAAGCGCCGGATGGCGCACGCAGGCATCGTGTATTGCCACCAAGGCCAGTATTCGGTGAGGGAAGTCGTCCGCCGCCTCACAGCTCTCGCCCATCGCCGGAGGCGTACCGACATCCGCAACCAAGTCGAGTCGCTGTGCGTCGTCCGCACGCCGACGCCCCGCCCGCCGCCGGCGTGCGTCGGCAACTGCAGCGGCAACGGGCAGGTCACTGCCGACGAGCTCATGACGATGGTGGACATAACGTTGGGCGCCGCCGACGCCGCCTCCTGTCCGAGCGGGCTGGGGGCCGAGGCGACCGTCACTCAAATCGCCGCCGCGGTGAACAACGCCCTGAACGGCTGTCCCGGCAGCTAGTGAACTTACGTGTATGCTCCTGACCCCGTTCCGCCTAGATCTGCGTTGCCGTCCTGGCGTTGTTCGCGCCCGTCTTCTCTTCTTCTTGCAGCCGCGCCGCCAGCTGCCGCAGCAGCCGTGCGCCGTCCCCGCGCCAGGCGCTTCCGTGCATGCAGGCAAGGGTCGTCGGTTGCTCGCTGGCCAGGCGTTCGAGGATCGCCGGCGTCTGCGGGGCGTGCGCGAAGTAGTCCATCGGGGCGCGGAAGGCCTCGCTCGGGCCGAGAATGTCGGCCTCGGTGAGCGCGGTCTCGCCCTTTCCGCCCTGGGTGAAGAGGTCGCCGCACAACAGCGTGCGCGTCGCGCTCTCCATCATGAAGCCACAATCCCAGCCGTGCGGCGTGTGCGGCGCGTCGAGCCAGCGGACCGTGTGCCGGCCCAGCCCCAGAGTCTCGCCGTCGGCCAGGGCACGCGGGGGCCGGTCGGCGATGTCGCCGACCGAGACCATCGCGGCGACCTGGCCGCAGACGGCTTCCGCGCTGGGTGCCGCCGCCAGCCACTCGTTGAGCGCGCCGCACTCGTCCGCCTCGAAGTGCGAGAAGGCGACGTAGCGCAGCTTCTCGATCGGCATCGCGTTCCCGGCGGCCTCGCGCACCAGCGGGAACAATCGCCGCGGGCCGGTGTGAAAGAGCAGCGGCGCATCATCGACGATGAGGTACTGATTGAAGTTGAACTCGCCCGGGCCTCCCGGGATGGTGATCGGCGTATTGATCCGGAAGATGCCGTCGGCGATCTCGTGGAGATTGGTGCCGGACGTCGGGTTCGTGATCATAGTAACCTCCGTGCGGGCACGGCCTGGAGACCAGCCCAAATGGGATCCACAGCAAATCGATTTTCGCCACTCTACACCACTGGCTCGTAGCCGCAACTCTTCACGAGAGCCGGGACGCACGACAGGAAAGTGAGATCCGTGTCCAAGG
>CAZYMF010000418.1:0-2010 GCA_964648215.1 uncultured Binatia bacterium (SeqCode)
ACGCTTACCGAACAGATACAAGAGTTTCTCGCGGTGCGCATACGCGCGCTCGAAGAGGACGCCGTCGGCGGCCAGCGCGTCGATGGCCGGCGTCCGCACCCTGTCGTACCCGTAGGCGGGCAGGTGATCGGCGCGCAGCGTGTCGATCGACACGAAGATGATGGGGCCCGGGGTCCGGCGGGCGAAGCCGCCGCGCAGCCAGAACAGGCCGGCCGCCGCGGCCGCCAGCACCAGGACGCCGGCGGCGACAGCCGGCCAGCGGCGTCCGGGCTCGCGTGGAGTGGTGGCGGGGCGGGAGCGTCGGCGGGTACTCTTGCGGCCCATGGCGCGGCGGTACGTCCGGGGGGCGGTCCGCTCGACGATGTCGCGCGCGACCCTTCACAGTATAGCGTATCCGGAACGGCAGGTGGTGGCACCCATCCGGTGTGATGCGATAAACTGGAGGGTGGAATTATTGGACTGGTCACGCTTCATGGAAGGGACAGCAATGATGAAGGGATGTCGAATTGTGCTGGTGGCCTTCGCCGCCCTGGCGCTCGCCTCGGGGGCGTCGGCGCAGATGTGGCGCGGCCAGGGTCACGTTTCCGGAAAGGTCACGGACGAAGCGGGCAACCCGATCGCGGCCGTTACCGTGAAGGCCTATCTGCCGTCGGCCGATGGAGGCACCGCCGTCAAGACCAACAAGAAGGGCGAGTGGTCCATCGGCGGCGTCGCGTCCGGCGTCTGGCAGCTCGATTTCACGAAGGACGGCTACGAGCCGCGGCGCATCAGCGTCCGCCTCCAGGAGCTCAGCCGGATTCCGCCGGTCGAGATCGTGCTCACGAAGGCGGCGCCGGACCCGAACGCGATCATCGCCGACCAGATGAAACAGGCCACCGACCTGATGGGCAAGCAGAAGTACGCCGAGGCCGTGGCCATCTACCAGGACCTGCTGGCCAAGTACCCGCAGGCCTACCAGCTGTACCTGTCGCTGGCGCGCGCCTACCACGCCGAGCAGAAGTTCGACGAGGAGATCGCGTCGCTGAAGGCCTACCTCGCCAAGGAGCCGGACAACGTCCAGGTGGCGCTGCTCGCCGGCAGCGAGATGATTGCCGTCGGCGACGCCAACGAGGGCAAAGCGCTGCTCTCGTCGATCGACGAGTCGAAGATCGAGGACCCGGCCGTCTTCCTCAACGTCGGCATCAACCTGCTGAACCAGAACAAGCCGGACGATGCGATGACGTTCTTCGAGAAGACGATCTCCCGCTTCCCGGACTACCCCGAGGGGTACTACTATCGGGGGATCACGAACCTGCAGATGGGCACCAAGCTCGCGGGCAGCGACCAGGCGAGCGACAAGGCCGAGGGCCAGAAGAAGATCGACGCCGCCAAGGCCGATCTGGGCAAGTTCGTCGAGATGGCCCCCGACGCGCCGGAGGCGCCGGCCGCCAAGAAGATGCTCGAGCAGTTGAAGTAGATCGCCGGGAGGGGCGACCCGCCGGGTCGCCCCTCCCGCTACCTGCGTCCCTCCAACCGCTTCAGCGCCGCCCGGGCCGATTCGGCCAGCGGACCTCCGAGCTGCACCGTTCTCCGGTAGTACTCGATCGCCTGATCGCGGTCCTTCCCGTACGGGTTGTTGCTGTACATGCGCTGGAAGGCCGTCATCTGCGCGTACCGCCACTCGTAGGTCTTCGCCAGGTTGAAGCAGGACGTCGCGTCGTCGGGCGCGAGGGACACCGCCTGACCGAACGACTCGATGGCGTCGTTCACGGCCCCGCGCGCGGTCTGCACCACCCCGACCGCGTTCAGGATCTCGACGTCGTCCTTCCAGCGCGCCTGCGCGTCGCGCAGGACGGCAATCGCCTTGCCGAACTCACGCTGCTGCAGGTAGCCGTCGGCGAGATCGAAATAGACCGACTCGAACACCGGCACGGCTTCGCGGACCTCTTCCCAGGCCGCCGTGGCGGCCGGGTAGTCGCCGAGCGCGAACGCCGACCAGCCGAGCGTGTAGCGCACCCAGGGCGCCGCGGC
>CAZYMF010000419.1:0-1968 GCA_964648215.1 uncultured Binatia bacterium (SeqCode)
CTTCGACCGCGTGGCGGTGTACAGCTTGACCGGCACCGAAACCAGCCCGAAGCTGATCGTCCCCGAGGCAATCGCACGCGCACCCATGCCATCCTCCTTGCCAGCTTAGCGGCGCGTCACGGTAGCACCGATCCGGCTTCGGTGCGAGCCGTTTTGTACCGTCTCAACCGAGGAAAGACTCGCGTGTCATCTCGACCATCGCGCGCCGCGGCGGGGCGAGGGCTGGCGCGAGCGGAGAACGAGCGCGTCCTACAGACAGCGGTAGACCGCCGCGGCGAGAGCCAGGGCGCGCGGGTCGAAGAGCCAGAGGCCCGCGTGCATCTCGTTCATGACGTAGCCGAAGCTCATGTGCGCGTCCGGATCGGCAAAGCCGAGCGAGCCGCCCATGCCGCCGTGGCCGAAGGCGCGCGGGTTCGGCCCCATCTTCTCCACCGGCGTCGACAGCATGAACCCCTGCCCGAAGCGTGTGTGCAGCGGCAACAGCGCATCGGGCCCGTCGGACTCCACGCGAAGAGCCTGCTCGATGCGCTCGCGGCTCAGCACTCTCACCCCGTCGATCTCGCCGCCGCAGGCCAGGGCGGCGTACATCCGCGCCAGGCCGCGGGCGTTGGTGTGGCCGTTCGCCGCCGGAATCTCCGCGGCGCGCCACTCGCGGGTGTTCACCGCCTCCAGCGGGACCGGCGGATTGATGAAGGCCTTCGCCAGCATGGACTGAGGATCCTTCAGGATCTCCGCGAGCAGATCGGCCTGGTCCGGCCCCGGGGGCGGCGGCAGGATCAGCGGCGCGACACGCGCCTCCTCGCTCTGCGGCAGCCCGATGTGGCAGTCGGCAGCGAGCGGTGCCGCCACCTCGTCACGAAAGAAGGTGCCAAGGCTCTTGCCGCTGATGCGCCGCACCACCTCCCCGACCAGCCACCCGAACGTCAGCGCGTGATATCCGTGCCTGGTTCCCGGCTGCCACCACGGCTTCTGCGCCGCCAGCGCCTGCGCCATCGCGTCCCACTGGTAGACCGCCTCGGTCGGCAACAGCTCGCGCACCGCCGGAAGACCGGCGCGGTGATTCAGCAACTGGCGCACCGGCACGGTCTCCTTGCCGGCCTCGGCGAACTCCGGCCAGTAGCGGGCGACCGGCGCGTCGAGGTCGAGCTTCCCCTGGTCGATGAGCCGATGGGCGCAGATCGCCGTCATCGCCTTGGTGGTCGAGTACACGTTGGCGATGGCATCGCGCCGCCAGGGGCGCGTGCGCGCCTGGTCCTCCCAGCCGGCCCAGAGATCGACGACAGTGCGCCCTTCGACGGTGACGGCGACCGATGCGCCGGTCTCACCGAAGGTCGAGAAGTTGTCCGCAAAGGCGCGGCGCACGCCCTCGAAACGCGCGTCGCAGGTTCCTTCGATCTTGGGCTGAGCACTCATTCTCACCTCCGTCTGGCAATTACGTGCGGCGGATCTCGCGGGGATAGGGCAACACCGCGCGATCCTGCGGCCGCTCGATGGCGACTTTGACCCCGATCGACGAACCCGCCGACGACCATGTACTCGACGTCACGCAGCCGGCTCAGAATCGTCAGCGGATCGAACGCGACGAAGTTTTTCGACGACATTGGCGAAGTTGGCAGCGCTCTGGATGCGCCCCTTCAACCCCAACTCGAGGAAACAGTCGAGCAGACTTTCATCAATCGCCTCGCGCGCATCATGTCCATCGCTGCGCTCGGCACCCATAGGGGAAGTCTGACAGATGCCAGCAGAGAATGCGACTGTAACACCTCCCCTGCGGCATCCCTGTTCCCGCGCACCTGTGAAGATCTGCTGGGCCAGCTCGCTTATTGACAAGTACGTCCACGCACCCGAGATCCTCGCCCACCAGAAACGCAACATCTGATGACCCTGCGGATCGCGACCAACACCGGCTTGGCGCGCATCACCCCGGCGCGGGGCCGTCCCCGCCTCGCGGCATCACCGGAAGATCGA
>CAZYMF010000420.1:0-1958 GCA_964648215.1 uncultured Binatia bacterium (SeqCode)
GCTCCGGCTCGGTCAGGTGTTCGCCTTCCAATCGGCCACGAGCAACTCCATCGTGGTAGCCGGCACGGCGGGCGTAGTCGGTGCCGACCTCGAAGCCGGTGGCGTAGATCAGACAATCCAGCGGGTACTCCTTGCCGTCCACGACGACACCATTCTCCGTGATGCGCTCGACACCCTTTCCCTTCGTGTCCACGAGCGTGACGTTGGGGCGATTGAACGTCTGCAGGTACTCGTCGTGGAAGCACGGGCGCTTGCAGAACTGGCGGTAGTAGGGCTTCAACGCTTCCGCGGTTGCCGCGTCCTCCACGATCGACTCCACCCGCGCCCGGATCTGCTCCATTTTCATGAAGTCGGCCGTCTCCAGGGTCTTGGCCATCGTGTCGGGAGACATGTCCGAGTCGTCCTTCGACAACATCATGGTCAGCAGCTTGCGGATGATGTCGGTCCACCCGTCGTTCACCAGGTCTTCTTCCTGGTAGCCGCCGGCAGTGAGAATGTGGAAGTTGTCCATCCGCTTCTGGTGCCAGCCGGGCTCGAGGCTTCCGGCCCATTCGGGATCCGTCGGGCGGTTCGCTCTCACGTCGATGGACGAGGGCGTGCGCTGGAAGACGTACAGGTGCGCCGCGTTGGCGCCGAGATGAGGGACGCATTGCACCGCGGTGGCGCCGGTGCCGATGATCCCGACGCGTTTTCCCCGCACGCCCGTCAGATTGCCGTTCGAGTCGCCGCCGGTGTAGGCGTAGTCCCAGCGGCTGGTGTGGAAGGAGTGGCCCTTGAATGTCTCGATCCCGGGGATGCCGGGCAGCTTGGGCTTGTGCAGGAACCCATTGGCCAGGCACACGAACCGCGCCTTGATCGCATCGTTCCGATTGGTCGAGATGATCCAGCGCGAGATCGCGTCGTCCCAGCGGACCTCGGTGACCTGGGTCTGGAAGCAGACGTCGCGGTAGAGGTCGAACTTCTCGGCGATCGCCTTGCAATGAGCGAAGATCTCCGGGCCGCGGCTGTACTTCTCCTTGGGAACGTATTCGAGCTCTTCGAGCAGCGGCAGGTAGACGTACGACTCGATGTCGCAGGCCACGCCGGGATAGCGGTTCCAGTACCACGTGCCGCCGAATTCGCCGCCCCTCTCGATGACGCGGATGTTCTCGACGCCGAGCTGGCGCAGTCGCGCTCCGGTCAGCAGCCCGCCGAAGCCGCCGCCGATCAGCGCCACGTCGACTTCGTCCGTCAGCGGCTCTCGGGTGTATCCGGGCTCGACGTAGGGATCGTCGACGAAATGGGTGAACTCGCCCGCGACCTCGACGTACTGCTCGTTGCCGTCGGGGCGGAGTCGCCGCTGGCGCTCCTGGCGATACTTCTCGCGCAGCGCGTCGGCATCGAAGCCGCGGTCGTCGGTAGAGTGCGGCTTCGATGCGCTCGGCTTCTGCCGCGGGGATGTCATCGTCGCTCTCCTCGTGTCGAACGAGTCGTCCGTTGCCGCCGGCGCTTGCCGGCGTTCGTCTTGGAGCTCCGGGGGACGCGGGCGATGCGACGCTTGGGCACGGTTCCCGCTTTGCGGGCGAGGCCGGTTCGCAGCAGGGCGATGTAGGCGTCGACGACGGCTTCGTCCCCGGGATCGGCGCGGCCGGCCGCGGTGTCCACCATGTGCTCGAGAAACTGGCTGGCGCCCAGCAAGAAGTGGGCGAGCACGGAGACTCGGGTCGCGTCCATGGGTTCGAGATCGCCGTGCGCGATGCCGGCGCGAATCCGCGCCGCGATTCGCTCCACCCATCCGGCCACCGCCCGCCGGTACAAGGCGGGGTCGTGGAGGCGGATTTCGCTGGCCAGCCGCACGTGCGCGGGATGCGCGCGCAGGTAGTCGAGGTAGACCAGCAGGCCGGCTCGTTCCCGCTCGAAGAAATCGGCGTGGTCGTCGGCATCGGCGGCGTGCAGGCGCGGCAGCAGATCGGCCATCA
>CAZYMF010000421.1:0-1946 GCA_964648215.1 uncultured Binatia bacterium (SeqCode)
GCTTTTCGCTTTGAGCTTTTCGCTTTTCGCTTCATTTCTTCCGCCACCGCCGCGCAGAGGAGCGGGAACATCAGCTCGTGGTGCCCCGTGAGCTGGTAGCCAACGCCGTCGGGGGCGGTCGGCCGGGCGACCACGTTCACCTGCGGGCGGTAGTGGCGCAGGAAATCCATGTTGACCGTGAGCAGCCGGCCGACGCGGTGGCCGAGGTTGCGGGCCAGGTTGAGCGCCTTCAGGAAGACCTCGGGGATGATGACGGCGGAGCCGAGGTTGAGGAAGGCGCCGCCGTTCATCTGGGCGACCAGGGCGGCGAGGACGTGGAAGTCGCGCAGGCTGGTGGCGCCGATCGCCGCCCCGTCGGCCGACGGGTGCATGTGGATGATGTCGGTGCCGACGGCGACGTGGACGGTGATGGGAACGCCCAAGCGGTGTCCGGCGGCGAGCAGACTGAGCCGGCGATGCGGCAGGCGCGCGTGCGCGATGGCGCGGCCGACGGCGGCGCCGAGGCCCTCCTCGGGCTCGGCCGCGGCGATCGCCCGGTTGAGGAAGCTCCCGGTCTCCTCGGCCATGCCGAAGCTGCCGTCGCTCAGGTGCGCGGCGACGTCCTCGGACGTCGCGCCGCTGAAGGCCAGCTCGAAATCGTGAATGATGGCGGCGCCGTTCATCGCCACGCCGTTGAGCAGGCCGCGCTCCATCAGATCGATGAGGAGCGGGCTGAGGCCGACCTTGATCGGGTGCGCGCCCATGCCGAGAACGATGCGTTTGCCGGCGCGGTGGCGCGCGGCCAGTTGCCGGGCGATCTCGCGCAGGTCGCGGGCGGCGAGGATGTCCGGCAGGCTGTCCAGAAGCTCGCCAACGCGCATACCCGCTCGCGGCGGCTTGGCCAGCAGTGACAGCGCCACCTTGCTCGGGCGCGACGCGAGCGGGTAGGTCTTGACCCGGGAGAGGTCGAGGCGCCTGGGCTTCATCGCACGACGCGCAGCCGCTTGCCCTTGCCGCCCGGCGGCTTCGGCCCCTCGGGCTCGACGATTGCCACCCGTCGCCGGCGCGCCCGCTTCTCCTTCCGCGCCCGCTCTCCTCCCGACTCGGGCCCGCCGCTGCCACCGACGATGCGCAGCGAGGTCTTGCGTTTGCCGGCGGTGGCGGTGAACAGGGTGCCGTCGACCAGCTCGCAGAGGACGTGGCCGATGAGGATGTGGGTCTCCTGGATGCGGGCGGTGTCGGTGGTGCTGTCGACCGAGAGCACGAGGTCGGCCTGGCGCGCCAGCTTGCCGCCGCTGCCGCCGGTGAGGGCGATGGTGCGCACGCCGAGGCTGCGGCAGGCGGTGACGGCGCGCAGGACGTTGCGCGCGTTGCCGCTGGTGGAGATGGCGATGGCGACGTCGCCGGAGTGCGCCAGGGCGTGGATCTGCTTGGCGAACACCTCGTCGTAGCTGTAGTCGTTGGCGATGCTGGTGAGGGCGGAGGAGTCCGTGGTCAGTGCGATGGCCGGCAGCGGCGGCCGCTCGATGCGGTAGCGGTTGACGAACTCGGCGGCGATGTGCTGCGCGTCGGCGGCGCTGCCGCCGTTGCCGAACAGGAACAGCTTGTGCCCGGCGTGAAAGGTGCGGGCCAGCAGCCGCACGGCCTGCTCGAGCTGCGGACTGTGGCGACGCAAGAACGCCCGCTTGGCAGCGATGCTCTCGGCGAACAGGCGAGCGATCTCCCGGCGCATCGCGGCGACGATACATGGAATGGGGCCAAGTTCAAAGTTACAAGCTCCAAGGCGCAAGCCGGAAGCCTCCTACCCCTCGACTTGCCACTTGAAGCTTGGACCTTTCTGGCTCGTTCTCATCCCAATTGACATCCCCCGCCCCTTTGCCTATCGTTTCCGGCGCTGCACCAACCCACCTGTGCGGGCGTAATTCAGCGGTAGAATGCCAGCTTCCCAAGCTGGACGTCGCCGGTTC
>CAZYMF010000422.1:0-1925 GCA_964648215.1 uncultured Binatia bacterium (SeqCode)
ATGTCGATGTCGGGCATCGACTTGCGCTCGGGGTTGAGGAAGCGCTCGAAGAGCAGGTTGTACGGCAAGGGGTCGAGGTCGGTGATGCGCAGCGCGTAGGCCACCAGGCTGCCGGCCGCCGAGCCGCGGCCGGGGCCGACGGGGATGCCCTGGCGCTTGGCGTAGTTGGTGAAGTCGGCGACGATCAGGAAGTAGCCGGCGAAACCCATCTCCTTGATCACGCCGAGCTCGCGCTCGAGCCGGTCGTAGTACGCTTGGGCGCGCTCCTCGCTCCAGTCGGACTGGGCGCGCAGCGGCGCCAGCCGCTCTTCGAGACCGGCGCGCGCCTGGCGCTCGAGATGGTCCTCCAGGCTCTCGTTGTCCGGCGTGGTGAAGACGGGAAACTGGTACTTTCCGAAAGTGAGCTCGAGGTCGCAGCGCCGGGCGATGTCGACGGTGTTGCTGATCGCCTCCGGGCACTGCGGGAACGCCGCCTTCATCTGCTCGGCGGTCTTGACGAAGAGCTGGTCGGTCTCGAAGCGCCAGCGATTGGGATCGTCGAGCGTCTTGCCGGTCTGGATGCAGAGCAGCACCTCGTGTGCCGTGGCATCCTCGGGCTGCAGATAGTGGCAGTCGTTCGTGGCCACCAGCGGCAGCGACAGCTCGCCGGCCAGAGCGATGAGCTCGCCGTTGCAGCGTTCCTGCTGCGGCAGGTGGTTGTCCTGGATCTCGACGTAGTAGCGGTCGCCGAAGATCTCGCGGTACTCGCCCATCACCTGCCGGGCGCGGTCCAGCGAGCCGCTCTGGATCGCCTGGTTGACCTCGCTGGCCAGACAGCCGGAGAGAGCGATGAGACCGCCATTGAGCTCGCGGAGCAGATCGCGGTCGATGCGCGGCTTGTAGTAGAAGCCCTCGGTGTAGCCGAGGGTGACCAGACGGCAGAGATTGCGGTAGCCCTCGCGGTTCGTCGCCAGCAGGATGAGGTGATAGTTGCCGCCCGTTTCCGCGTCGTCCTGCCGTCCCGGACGCTTGTCATGGCGGCTCCCCGGCGCCACGTAGACCTCGCAGCCGAGAATGGGCTGCACACCCGCCGCCACGGCGGTGCGGTAGAACTCGACCGCGCCGAACATGTTGCCGTGGTCGGTCATCGCCACGGCGGGCATCCCCGCCGCCTGCACCCGCGGGATCAGCCCCTCGATCTTGTTGGCCCCATCGAGCAGCGAATACTGCGTGTGCAGATGCAGATGAACGAAACTCATTGCCCCATCCCGGTTCGGTGCAGGTTGTCAGGTTGTTAGGTTGCTGGTCCCAACAGCCCGCCAATTCGTTCGGCCACACACGGCATCATCTTGCCCACCCCCTAACAACCTAACAACCTAACAACCAACAACCTGCCCCTATTCCCATTCGATCGTCGCCGGCGGCTTCGACGAGATGTCGTAGACCACCCGGTTCACGCCGCGGACCTCGTTGATGATGCGACTCGACACGCGGGCGAGCAAGTCCGCCGGCAGGCGCGCCCAGTCGGCCGTCATGCCGTCGACGCTGTGGACGGCGCGGATCGCCAGCACGTCCTCGTAGGTACGCTCGTCGCCCATGACGCCGACGGTCTTGACCGGCAGCAGCACGGCGAAGGCCTGCCACAGCTTGTCGTACCAGCCGGCGGCGCGGATCTCCTCGTCGACGATGGCGTCGGCGTGCTGCAGCACCGCGACCCTCTCGGCGGTGACGGCACCAATGATGCGAATCGCCAGCCCCGGGCCCGGAAACGGATGCCGGCCGACGATCTCGGCGGGAATGCCGAGCACCCGACCCAGCTCGCGCACCTCGTCCTTGAACAGCTCGCGCAGTGGCTCGACGAGCTCGAGCCGCATGCGCTCGGGCAAGCCGCCGACGTTGTGGTGGCTCTTGATGGTCGCCGAGGGCCCCTTGAACGACACCGACTC
>CAZYMF010000423.1:0-1909 GCA_964648215.1 uncultured Binatia bacterium (SeqCode)
GAGGCGGCGATCAAGCTCGCCCGCAAGTACGGCGCCGACCAGGGCGAGGGCCGCTACGAGATCGTCACCGCGCTCGGCTCCTTTCACGGCCGCACCATCGCCACCATCACCGCCACCGGCCAGGAAAAGGTGCGCCGCGGCTTCCAGCCGCTGCCCGAAGGCTTTCGCTACGCGCCCTACGACGACGTCGCCGCCCTCGAGGCCGCCGTGGGCGACCGCACCATCGCCGTCATGCTCGAGCCGGTGCTGGGCGAGGGCGGCATCGTCGTCCCCTCGCCCGATTATCTCAAGCAGGTGCGCGATCTCTGCGATCGGCGCGGCCTGCTGCTCATCCTCGACGAGGTGCAGACCGGGATGGGTCGGCTCGGCTCGCTCTTCGGCTACGAGCTCAGCGGCATCACCCCCGACATCATCACCCTGGGCAAGGGTCTGGGCAACGGCGTCCCCATCGGCGCCATGCTGGCCACCGAGAGGGTCGCCGAGGCCTTCGGCATCGGCGCGCACGGCACCACCTTCGGCGGCAACGCCCTGACCTGCGCGGCCGGGATCGCCGTGATCGACACGCTGCTCGGCGACCGCGTTCTCGCCCACTGCGCGGCCAGCGGCGAGTACCTGCGCGAACGGCTGCGCCGGATGCAGGGCGAGCTGCCGATCATCCGCAACGTCCGCGGCCACGGCCTGCTCGTCGGCGTCGAGCTCGCCGAGCCGGGAGCGGCCGTGGTCGAGCGCTGCCGCGAGGCCGGGTTGCTGCTCAATTGCACCGCCGAGAAAGTGCTGCGCTTCTCGCCGCCGCTGATCGTCAGCCGCGAGGAGATCGACGCGGGGCTCGCCATCGTGGAAAAGGCGTTGCGGACATGAAGCGCGACTTTCTCTCCCTGGCCGAGCTCGCGCGCGGCGAGATCGACGAGATCCTGCACTTGTCGGCCACGCTCAAGCGCGACTTGAAGGCCGGCAAGCGTCCACCTCACCTCGCCGGGGAGACCCTGGCCATGGTGTTCGAGAAGCCGAGCCTGCGCACGCGCGTGACCTTCGAGGTCGGGATGACCCAGCTCGGCGGCTACGCGATCTATCTCACGCCGAGCGACATCCAGCTCGGCCAGCGGGAGTCGGTCGCCGACATCGCCCGCAACCTCGATCGCTGGGTCGACTTCATCATGGCGCGGACCTTCTCCCACGCCACGCTGCTGGAGCTCGCCCGCCACGCCGCCGTGCCGGTCATCAACGGCCTCTCCGACATTCTCCACCCGTGCCAGGTGCTCACCGACTGCTTCACCCTGGTGGAGAAACGCGGCCGCCTCGACGGCCTGCACGTCGCCTTCGTCGGCGACGGCAACAACGTGGTCAACTCGTGGATGAACGCGGCGGCGCAGCTCGGCTTCAGCTTCACCCTCGCCTGCCCCTCCGGCTACGAGCCCGACGAGGCCGTCTACGGCACCGCGGTCAAGGCGGGAGCGAAGGTGCGCGTGACCCACTCGCTGGCGGAGGCGGTCAAGGGCGCCGACGTGCTCTACACCGACGTCTGGACCAGCATGGGCCAGGAGGCCGAGGCCGAGCGCCGCCGGCGCGACTTTGCCGGCTACCAGATCAACGCCGAAGCGCTCGCCCACGCCAAGCCCGACGCGCTGGTGATGCACTGCCTCCCCGCCCACCGCGGCGAGGAGATCACCGGCGACGTCATCGACGGCCCGCAATCGATCGTCTTCGACCAGGCAGAGAATCGCCTCCACGTCCAGAAGGGCATCATGGTCTGGCTCAACGACAAGAAACCCAAGCACCGCTGACCGCTCCGACCATCGACTATCAACTATCGACTGCCCCGACTGCCCCTATGACTGACAATCCCAAGAAGATCGTTCTCGCCTACTCCGGCGGCCTCGACACCTCGGTCGGCATCGGCTGGATCGAGGAC
>CAZYMF010000424.1:0-1896 GCA_964648215.1 uncultured Binatia bacterium (SeqCode)
CCATCACCGCCGCCGCGCAGCTGGTTCTTGAGCAGCTTTCCGGCCGGATTGCGCGGCAGCGGCGGATCGCGGAACTCGACGATCTCCGGCACCTTGAAGGCGGCCAGCCGCGACGCGACGTGCGCGCGCACGTCGTCCGCGCGCAACGCCGAGCCCGGGCGGCGACACACGACCGCCTTGACCCGCTCGCCCAGCTCCGGGTCGGGCACGCCGATGATCGCCGCCTCGTCGATCTCGGGATGCTCCATCAGACAGTTCTCGATCTCCACGCAGTAGACGTTCTCGCCGCCGCGGAGGATCATGTCCTTCACGCGATCGACGATGTAGTAGAGCCCGTTCGCATCGCGGCAGCCGATGTCGCCGGTGTGCAACCAGCCGTCGCGAATCGTCGCGGCCGTGGCCTCGGGGCGGTTCCAGTAGCCCGGAGTCACCGTCGGTCCGCGCAGCAGCACCTCCCCCAGCGCGCCCTCCGGCACCTCGCGTCCGGCGCTGTCCACCAGCTTGACGTCGAAGATGGGCAGCGGACGCCCTACCGATGTCGGTTTCTCCTCGAGGTCACGGCCGCCCCCGAGCATGATGATGCCGTGCGTCTCCGTCATGCCGTAGCCGTTGGTCAGGCTGGGCGCGACCGGCAACACCTCGCGCGCCCGCGCCATCGTCTCGGGTGCGGTGGGGGCACCGCCGAACGAGATGCGCGTCAGGCTGGAGAGGTCGTATTTGCCCACGGCGGGCGAGTGCACCACGCGGTGCAACATGGTCGGAATCGCGCTCCAGGTGCTCACGCGTTCCCTCTCGATCAACGCCAGCACCTGCTCGGGATCGAAGCGGCCCTCGCTGAGCACGACCTTCGCGCCCGCGGCCATCGCCGTGCAGATCCCGGTGTGGATGCCGGCGACGTGGAACAGCGGCGCCGTCATCAGCGCCGTTGGTTGGCCGCCGCCGCTCGGCAGCGGGCTGGGCTCGCCGAGCACGGCGGACACCATGCCGTGGAGCAGGATGCCCATCACCTGGGTGATGGTGCCGCGATGGGTGGTGATGCAGCCCTTGGGCCGGCCGGTGGTGCCCGAGGTGTAGAGGATCACGAAGGGATCGTCTTCGCAGAGCGGGTCCGCGGGCATCTCGTCGGCCGCCCCGATCAGCTCATCGCGCGCGAGGGTACCCGGCGGCGGCGCTCCGGCACCGGCGAAGAAGACCTTTTCCAGATCGTCGATCGCGCCGATCAGGTTGCGAACCCGCGGATACAGGGGTTTGTCGACGATGAGCATGCGGCTGCCCGAATCGCGCAGGGCGTAGTCGAGCTCGTCCTCCACCCACCAGCCGTTGAGCGCCACCACGACGGCGCCGATCGAGGCGGCGGCAAATACGCCGATCACGTAGTCGACGCTGTTGAACGCGAGAATGGCGATGCGGTCGCCGCGTGCCAGGCCGTGACGGCGCAGCCGCGCCGCCGTGCCCCAGACCAGGCGGGCGAACTCGGCATAGGACAGGCGGCGCTCTCCTTGGGCGAGGAACTCGCGCTCCCCGTGCTCCGCCGAACGCGCCACCATCTCGCGCAGCGAACCCGGGCGGGCGGCGAAGTTGCGCGTCGGGATGCCGTGGACCGCGTCGACCCTCAGCTCGAAAGGCGAGCCGGGACCGGTGAGCTGCGCTACCGCCTGCTCGTATGCGGTGAGGTCAGTCGTCACTGGAACCCTCCTCTCCCCGCGGAAATGCGGGGAGAGGGGAAATGCGTCTCGTCGTACGGGAGAAGATCGACAATCGACCGTTTGCTCGTTCCGTCTTCACGACTTCAGCTCGCCTGCCGCAGGGCCGACTTGCGTCCGGCAATGCGCTCGGCCAATGCGGTCGCGTTGCGCGCGGCGAGGGCGTAGATCGACAGGCAGGGGTTCACGCCGA
>CAZYMF010000425.1:0-1892 GCA_964648215.1 uncultured Binatia bacterium (SeqCode)
GTCGGCGGCAACGCCCAGATCAAGGCGATGCGCCAGGTCGCCGGCTCGTTGCGCCTCGACCTCGCGCAGTACCGCGAGATGGCCGCCTTCGCCCAGTTCGGCTCCGACCTCGATGCCTCCACCCAGCGCATGCTGGCGCGCGGCAGCCGGCTGGTCGAGGTCCTGAAGCAGGGACAGTACCAGCCGCAGCCGGTCGCCAAGCAGGTGTTGATCATCTACGCGGCCACCAACGGCTACATCGACGAGCTCGGCATCGACGTGCTCCAGCGCTACGAGGAAGACCTCTTCCGCCACGTCGAGAGCCGGCATCCCGATCTGTTCCAGACCATCGTCACCAAGAAGCAGCTCGACGACGAGCTCAAGCAGAAGCTCAACAGCGTGCTGGACGAGTTCAAGACCGTCTTCGTTCCTTGAGGCGCGAGTCCGGGAAGTCATGGCCAGCCTGAAAGCCATTCGCAAGCGGATCAGCTCGGTCAAGAGCACGCAGCAGATCACCAAGGCGATGAAGATGGTCGCCGCGGCCAAGCTGCGCCGGTCGCAAGAGGCGGCCCTGGCTGCCCGCCCCTACGCCGAGAAGCTGGGGGCCCTGGTCCACAGCGTCGCCTCTCGCGTCGGCGAGCAGGCGCATCCGCTGTTGGCCGTGCGCCCCGAGGAGCGCAACGTCCACCTCGTGCTCGTGAGCAGCGACCGCGGCCTGTGCGGCGGCTACAACGCCAACCTGATCCGCAAGGCCGAGGCCTTCTGCGAAGAACGCGGCCGCGAGCGGGTCAAGCTGGTGGTCGTGGGCCGCAAGGGCTTCGACTACTACAAGCGCCGCGACGTCGAGATCGCCGACAAGCACATCAACATCTTCGGCGGCCCCGGCCAGGCGCTGGCCGAGCAGCTCGGGCGCAGCCTGGCGCGGCAGTTTGCCGACGGCGAGAGCGACGCGGTGTACCTGCTCTACACCCAGTTCCGCTCCGCCATCTCGCAGGAGGCGACCGTCGAGCGCCTGCTGCCGCTTTCCGCCGGCGAGCCGTCCGCCGCCGCCGGCGCCGAGTACCTCTACGAACCCGATGCCGCCAGCCTGCTCGAACGGCTGCTGCGGCAGTACGTCACCGTTCTGCTCCACCGCGCTTTCCTGGAGTCGACGGCGAGCTTCTACGGCGCGCAGATGACGGCGATGGACAGCGCGAGCAAGAACGCCTCCGAGATGATCGACCGGCTCACGCTGCAGATGAACCGCGCCCGCCAGGCCGCCATTACCACCGAGCTGATGGAGATCGTCAGCGGCGCCGAGGCCCTGAAGGGATGAAGAGCAACCGCACCAATCACCCATCACGACTCACGAGGTTGACCCATGAGTGCTGACAACGCTGGAAACACCGACCGGACCGGACGCATCACGCAGGTGATCGGTCCCGTCGTCGACGTCGAGTTCGAGGGCCAGGTGCCGAAGATCTACAACGCACTGCGGATCACCAACCCGGCGATCAGCAGCCAGCCGTGGAACCTCGTCGTCGAGGTCGCCCAGCACCTCGGGGAGAACACCGTGCGCTGCATCGCGATGGACACCACCGACGGACTGGTCCGCGGCATGGACGTGCAGGATACCGGCGACGCCATCACGGTGCCGGTCGGCCCGCAGACCCTCGGCCGTATCATCAACGTCATCGGTGAGCCGGTCGACGAAGCCGGGCCGATCGAGGTCAGCGAGCGCTACCCGATCCACCGGCCGGCCCCTTCCTTCACCGATCAGGCCACCTCCGTGGAGGCGCTCGAGACCGGCATCAAGGTCGTCGACCTGCTCGCTCCCTACGCCCGCGGCGGCAAGATCGGCCTGTTCGGCGGCGCCGGCGTCGGCAAGACCGTCATCATCATGGAGCTGATCAACAACATCGCCAAGGCGCACG
>CAZYMF010000426.1:0-1862 GCA_964648215.1 uncultured Binatia bacterium (SeqCode)
GCGCGGCGGGCGTCTCCGGCGATCTGCCGCTCGCCGACATGTACCAGGGCGCGCGGACGCTGCGCCTCGCCGACGGCCCGGACGAGGTCCACAGGATCCTGATCGCGAAGAACGTGCTCAAGCGCTACCACGCGGGCGAGAGCTGGGACTTCGGCAACTGAGAGAAGACAGTCGATAGTTGATAGTTGATAGTTCATAGTTGAGAGTGGTGGCTACCCGGGCTGGACAGATCCCGGTCGCGGCTGTAGGTATGCGGCCATGAGCACGAATGCAGAGAAGGCCTTCGCACTGTTCCAGGCTTCGGTGGGGAAAGAGGAGGGTGTCGGCGAGTGGTTCAAGGTCGACCAGGACCGCATCAACCAGTTCGCCGACGTCACCATCGATCATCAGTTCATCCACGTCGATCCGGAGGCGGCCAAGGCGACGCCGTTCGGCACGACCATCGCCCACGGGTTTCTCACCCTCTCGCTGCTGACGCATCTCGACGCGTCGATCCCGAAAGGCGATCCGGCGCGTTACGCCGGCATCGCCATGGGCCTCAACTACGGCTTCGAGAAGGTGCGCTTCGTCAGCCCCGTCAAGGTCGGCAGCCGCATCCGCGCGCGCAGCGTGCTCGCCAAGGCGGAGCTGAAGGAGCCGTGGATCCAGACGACGCGGACGATGACCGTCGAGATCGAGGGCGAAGCCAAGCCGGCGATGGTTGCCGACTGGATCACCCGCATCATGTACGCCTGAACGTCGCTCGGTGGCCCGAGCGCGCCGCGCCGATGCGGCCACAGAGGCACCGGGGACAGTCGAGCCGGACGGAGAACATCTCCCTCTCGACTCTCAACTGTCGACTCTCGACTGGCTTCGCTTCAGAACGACATCTCCAGGTCGCCGTCGCCCATCGTGAGGAACCAGCGATCCAAATCCTGGGCGACCTGAGCGCCGCCGGGCAGCCGCCGGATGGCGTGGACGTAACCTCGCTGGCTCCCCGCCACGGGAACGAAACCGTGGCGGTAGAGCATGCGGCGGAAGGGAGCAACGGCCATGCGGCAGCTCACGGCCACCGCGCCCTGGCGCCGCAGACTGGCGATGGATTCCTGCAGCAGCAGCGCGAAGAGCCGCGGCGACTTGTCGCGCACGAGGAAGTCGACCAGGTAGCCCCATGGATCAGCGCCGCGGTCCGCGCGGCGGGTGACCATGTAGCCGGCCAGCTCGGTGGCGCTGCCGGCCGCGATGATGTCGTACTCGGCATCCGGACGCCGCAGGAAGCGCCAGTCGAGGTAGCGCCGATCGCGCACGACCATGACGGGGAAGTCGCCGTAGACGTGCTGCCACAGGCGGTCGAAGCGCTCGTCGAAGGAATCGACCCGCGCCAGGGTCACCCCGGGCGCCACCACCCGGCGACGAAGAGACGATAGGCGCTGCACGGCGCGGCCGGCGATGGCTGCGGCCGCACCTGCCCGACCCCCGCCGAGCGCGCGGCGCGCGAGTCGCGCGAGATCGAGTGGCCTGACGAGCGGCGTGAACGGGACCCCGGCCTTGCCGTCGCGGCTCGCCGCTCGCTGCGAGGCTTCGTTCTGCCAGGAGAAGTGGATGCGGGACCTCAGCCGGTCGCGGTGGCCACGCAGGCGCGACGACAGGGCGCGGCCGCGGTGATCGGGATGAATGACGAGGTCGCACCCCTGGTGCCCGAGATACTCCCGGCCGTCATCGACGACGGGGAAATAGACCCGCCCGTACAGGCCGACCAGCCGTCCGTCCGTCTCCAGCAGCTCGACGTCCGGCTGGCCGTCGCAGTTGAACGGGTTGGCGTCGTACTTCCAGTCCCATTGACAGATCAGCCGCTCGGCGTCCGCGGCGGCGTACACCTCGCG
>CAZYMF010000427.1:0-1695 GCA_964648215.1 uncultured Binatia bacterium (SeqCode)
CCTGCGGGTGACGACGCTGTACGTCACCCACGACCAGACCGAGGCCATGACTCTCGGCGACCGCATCGTGGTCATGCACCAGGGCCAGATCCAGCAGGTCGACACGCCGGTGGCGATCTACGAGCACCCGGCGACGACCTTCGTCGCCGGCTTCATCGGCAGCCCGCCGATGAACCTGCTCCCGGCCGAGTATGCCGGCGGCGTGGCCCGCATCGCCGCGCAACAGCTCCGGCTGCCGCCCCCGCTGCGACAGAGGCTGGGCGATGCGCCCTGCCGCCTGACGGTGGGCGTCCGCCCCGAGGCGTTCGCCTCCGGCGAAGAGCCCGGCGCCCTGGTCGCCACCGCCGTCCTCGACAGCGTCGAGATTCTCGGAAGCGAGACGCTGGTGCGCGCCGCCATCGGCGAGCACCAGGTGACCGCGCGTCTGTTCGGCGTCGCTCGCGACATCGCGCCGCGCCTGGCGGCGCCGGTTGCGGCAATGCACTTCTTCGACGAGGGCGGCAAGAGAATCGAGCCGGACCACGGAGGGAGAGACACTGACTACAACGGATGAAACGGATTGAACGGATGGGTCTGAGCCGATGCCGCAGAGGGCTCGGCGCGAACGGAGCGCTCTGACTTGACGGGGCTCTCTCGCGGCCCCTGCCCGACCGCCGTCTCTGCCCTCTTCAACGGTCGACTCCATCAGTCCAATACACGGCACACAGCCCGAAACTCATACGCAGCCCATCCGTTTCATCCGTTTAATCCGTTGTAAACCGGTCCGAATCCGTCCGCCCGCATTGCCGCACCGGCGGGGCTGGTGGTAGATCCATGGTCATGGACACGGCGGCAACCTGGCACGAGCAGGCCAACCTCACCCGTTACCAGCCCGGCATGCGCGCGGGGCACTACGAGAGCTTTTTCGTCCGCGCCAACCATCCGAGCAAGCCACAGGCGTTCTGGATCCGCTACACCATCTTCAGCCCGCGGCGCCGGCCCGAGCAGGCGGTGGGCGAGCTGTGGGCCGTGTACTTCGACGGCGAGAGCGGCGAGCAGGTCGCAGTCAAGCGCGAGGTGCCCTACAGCCGCTGCCACTTCAGCTCGTCGGAGTTCATGGTCGGCGTCGACGACGCCCACATGGAGCCCGGCAAGCTGGCCGGCTCGGCGACCTCGGGCGCGCACACCATCTCGTGGGCGCTGTCGTTCAAGGGCGACGCCGACCCGCTGCTGCTGCTGCCGGCGGCGCGCTACGGGGGCGGCTTTCCCAAGGCGAAGAGCCTGGTCGGCCTGCCGATGGCCGTGTTCAACGGCTTCCTGTTCGTCAACGGCCGCACCATCCAGGTCGGCGAGTGGGTCGGCAGCCAGAACCACAACTGGGGCTCGCGTCACACCGACCAGTACGCCTGGGGCCAGGTGGCCGGCTTCGACACCCACCCGCAGAGCTTTCTCGAGGTGGCGACGGCGAAGGTGAAGCTCGGCCCCTTCTGGAGCCCGCGGCTGACGCTGCTCGTGCTGCGGCATTGCGACCAGGAGATTGCCCTCAACAGCTTCCGCCGGGGGCTGCGGGCGAAGGGATCATTCGAGTACTTCCACTGGCGTTTCCGCTCCGAGACGCGCGCCTGGCGCGTCGAGGGCGAGATCGAGGCGCCGCGCGAGGCCTTCGTCGGCCTGCGCTACGGCAATCCCCCCGGCGGCTTCAAGCACTGCCTCAAC
>CAZYMF010000428.1:0-1668 GCA_964648215.1 uncultured Binatia bacterium (SeqCode)
TAGCTGATCATCGCCAGCAGCCGCTGCCAGATCACCACCGTCCCGCAGATGTCGCCGTTGAGCAACTTGTCTCGCGTGTCGTCGGCTTCGGGAATCCCAACGTGCCCGCCGACGTAGCGGATCAGCAGATACTGCTGCGGCAGCTTGGTGATGGCGACACAATTGCTGGGGAAGTCGTTTCGCGTATCCACGGTCAGCCCCTTGGACTCGAGCATCGCAACGAAATTGTCGTAGTGTTTGCCGAAGCCGAACTGGTCTTCGGTGCCGACATCCATGTAGATGCGCTGCGTGCCGATGTCCGCCGCCGAGCGCGCTGCCAGCCGGGTCAGCGGATCTTCGGCCAACCAGTTCGCCCGATCGGGGTCGTAGTCGAATTGGCCGTTGCCCTCGCCGTAGTCGCCGGTGTCGGCCACGCCGTCGAGACCGACGTCACTGAAGGTCTCGCCGAGCTCCGGCTCGTACACGAGATTGCCGTTCGTATCGGTGAAGGGCTCGGAGAGGTTGACGACGATGCCATCGCCGACGTCGTAGATCCCGTCGCCGTTCAGGTCGGCGAGCATCCGTCCGCCGACATCGACGCCGGTGGCGTCATTGGCGATGCGCGGCAAGGACCCCCCCGCGAGCAGCAGGACATCGACAGGAGCGGTTGGCGTTTCGCCCGTCTGACGCAGGCCGTCTTGGTTGGCGTCGCCGCCGTCGAGAAACCCACGCGGGTTCGCCGGCAGCGTGAAGGCCCCGAACACGTCGTCGCGCAGCAGTCGTGCCGGCTCGGAATCCATCGCCAGATACTGCCGCGCGGGATCGGGATGGTGCAGGAAGGGATTGCCGAAGGCGATGACCAGATCCTTGATCATCGACAGGCGCGTGTCGCGTCCGGGATAGGGCTCTTGGTGGTCGAAGGTGAAGTCGTCGCCGACATTGAGCGGAATGGTCGTCTGCGGTTTCACCTCGAGGTTGTCGTTCACCATGTCCCGCAGGAGTTGCCGCATATCGACGGGGCCGCCGAGGGCGGCGATGGTGCCGAACAGATCGCTGTGCTTGGTGCCGAGGTTCATTGCGCCGTAGGCGCCCATCGATACGCCGGCGATGGCACGGAACTGGCGATGCGCTTGCAGCGGGCCCGGCGTCGCCGAGGTCGCGTCGGGGCCGCTACCGCCGTGCCCGCCGCATGCGGCGAGCACGGCCATGGCGAGGGGAAGGAGGCGCAGGGACGACGATCGGATTGCAACACGTAGCTTCATCGGCAATCCCCCCGGACCCGCTTCGCTGGAACGGGGCGCGTCGCCAAAGGTGGTCCCGCAGTGTCCTGCTTGGGATGGATCGAACACGGAAGGCTGGCGCGCGCCGCCGTCGTCGAGGTGAGAAGAGCTCCTGGGGTCACGAGCCGTTTCATGATGACTCCTTCCTGGCTGGCGGATTTGTACAAGGGCAGGGCGCCTGCCGTAAGATCGGACTACTACGCGCGTGGTTCTACGCGCATGGTAGCGATCGGGAAGGCTCACTCCTCGCCAACCGTCGCGATGATGCGTTGAACCAGCCGGGAGCCGCCCGGCGTCGTCTCGACCGGCGCGAGAGCCTACCGCGGTCCGGCCAGCGCCTCGAAGCCGGAGGTCACGTCGAACAGCTCCTCGTCGATGCCACTCTGGCGCAAGCGGTGGAATGTCCCGT
>CAZYMF010000429.1:0-1634 GCA_964648215.1 uncultured Binatia bacterium (SeqCode)
GGCATCGCCTTCCAGCTCACCAACATCCTGCGCGACGTGATGGAGGACGCCCAGCGCGGCCGCATCTATCTGCCGTTGGAGGATCTGCGTCAGCTCGACTGCACCGAGCAGGATCTCCTGCAGGGCCACTACTCGCCCCGGGTGGCGGCGCTGATGGCCTTCGAGTGCGGGCGGGCGCGCGCCTACTACCTGCGGGCGCAGGGGGCACTGGCGGCGGAGGATCGCGCCTCGCTGGCGCCGGCCGAGGCGATGCGGTTCATCTACGAGCACCTGCTCGATCGCATCGAGGCGCGGCACTTCGACGTCTTCGGCCCCAAGGTGACGCTGCCGCGCTATCAGAAGCTCACCCTGGCGCTGGCCGCCTGGGGGCGCTCCCAGCTCGCCGCTTTCTCCCTGTGAAGCCGGTCGCAATCATTGGCGGCGGCTTCGCCGGCCTGGCCGCCGGCGTCGAGCTGGCCGCGCGCGGCGTGCCGGTGACGGTGCTGGAAGCGAAGGCCCGCCTCGGCGGCCGCGCCTACTCGTTCCGCGACGAGGAGAGCGGCGAGGTGGTCGACAACGGCCAGCACGCGATGATGGGCTGCTACGTCGAGACGCTGGCGTTCCTGCGCCGGATCGGCGCCGGCGACAAGGTGATGCGGCAGCCCAACCTGCGCGTCGAGATGATCGATGCGCGCCGCGGTCCGGGGGTCATCGCCTGCGCGTCCCTGCCGAGCCCGTTGCACCTGCTGGCCGGCGTGCTCGGGTACAAGCTGCTCAGCCGCGCCGAGCAACTGCGGGCGTTGCTCGGCGGCATGCGTCTGATGGCGATGCGCAAGCGGCGCGATCCGCGCCTGGCCGAGGCGACGGTCGAGAGCCTGCTGGTGGATCTCGGCCAGTCGCCGAACGCCCGCGCGAGCTTCTGGTATCCCGTCGCCATCGCGACCTTGAACGAGGCGCCCGACCGCGCCGCCGCGGCGCCGTTCGCCGAGGTGCTGGCACGAGCATTCTTCGGCTCCCGCAGCGACTCGCAGTTCGTCCTGCCGCGTGTCGGCCTGAGCGATCTCTACACGGAGGATGCCCGCCGCTTCGTCGAGGCGCGCGGCGGCGGCATCGAGCTGAAGGCCCAGGTCGCGGAGCTGGCCATCGAGAAGGGCCGCGTGGCCGCCGTCCAACTGCGCGACGGACGACGAATCGAGACGGACGCAGTGATCAGCGCCGTGCCGCCGCAGGCGCTGGCGTCCTTTCTGCCCGAGGCTGCCCACGCGAGGCCGGACGGGCTGGGGCGATTCGATCTGTCGCCGATCATCTCCGTTCATCTGTGGTTCGACCGGCCGGTGCTGGCGAGCGACTTCGTCGGCTTGCTCGGCACGACGACCCAGTTCGTCTTCAACCGCAGCAAGCTGACGTCGTCAGGGAACGGCAGCGGCCGCCAGTTCGTCAGCGCGGTGATCAGCGCCGGCCGCGACGTCGTCGGGCAGGAGACGTCGCGCATCGCCGAGACGGTAGTGGCCGACATCAAGGCGTTGCTCCCCGCCGCGCGCCCGGCGCAGCTGCTCCGGTCGGTGGTGGTGAAGGAGAAGCACGCCACGATCTCCACTACGCCGGCGGCCGAGCGTATCCGCCCGAGCGTCGAAACGTCCGTGCGCAACTTCTTC
>CAZYMF010000430.1:0-1617 GCA_964648215.1 uncultured Binatia bacterium (SeqCode)
ATGACGGCGGCGGCGCCGTCGCCGATCGGCGAGCACATCGGCCGCGTCAGCGGCTCGGCGATCATCGGCGCCGCGAGCACGTCGGCGACGCTGAGCACCTCGCGGAACTGCGCCCGCGCGTTGAGGCTGCCGTGAAAGGAGTTCTTGGCGGCGATGCCGGCGAACTGCTCGACCGTGGTGCCGTACTGCTGCATGTGCGCCCGTGCGGCGGCGGCGTAGATGTCCATGAACATCGAGCGCTTCTCGCCGGCGCCGGACCCCGCCGACGCCGCCCCCTGCGACTTGGCGCTCTGCTTGAGCGCTTCGAGCAGGGCGCTCATCATCTCGACGTCGACCGCACCGCTGAAGGCGGCGAAGCTCTTGCGCTTGTCGGGGTCGTAGAGCTTCTCGACGCCGAGGGCGAGCACGATGTCGTAGAAGCCGGCCGACACCATGGCGCAGGCCTGGTTGAGCGCGGTGGAGGCGCTGGCGCAGGCGTTCTCGACGTTGACCACCGGAATCTTGCCGATGCCGATGCTGCGCAGGATCACCTGGCCGCGGATGCACTCCTGCCCGGTGACCAGGCCGGCGGCGGCGTTGCCGACGAAGGCGGCCTGCAGGTCGCCGGAGGAAATGCCGGCGTCCGCCAGGGCGGCCTGGACGGCCTCGGCGCCGAGCGCCTTGAGACCGGTTTCGATGTGTTTGCCGAACTGCGTCATCCCGACCCCGGCAACGATGGCGTTGAAGCGCATACTCTCCTCCTGAGGTTTTCTTACCCTTCGGCCTTTGACTTTAGACTTTCGACACTTCGACTTGCAACTCTCTTCACAACAACCCGTGCCCTTTGATCCCCAGCGCGCGCTTGAGGTACTCGAGCTCGGCCTCGCGCCACGGCAGCGGCGCCGGCCTCTGGATCATGCGGTCGTGCTTGAGCTCGGCGACGACGTCTTCGGAGCGCGGGAACGGGTTGCCGTGCTTGTTCATGTGGAACAGCTCGCCGAACTCGAGGCGCGGCCGCTGCCCGCCGGCCTCCGGGCTCTCGGCGGGATAGCCGACGGTCTGCAGCACGAGCAGGCGGCAGCTGTCGGGCAGGCCGAGGTTCTTGCGGATCTGGTCGAGATTGGGGGAGCTCAGGCAGCAGGTGCCGAGCCCCTGCTCGAAGGCCATCAGGGTCGCGTGGGCGATGCCCTGGCCGCAGTCGACCTCGCCCAGGCCCGGCTGCTTGAGCACCTCGCGGATGTTGTCGAAGATGGGGATCAGCTGCTTCTCGAGCGCCTCCTTCTTGCCCTCGCCGAAGCCGAGGGCGCCGGCGTCGAGGAGCTCGCGCAGGCGGTTCGACTGGTCGTCGACGGCGGAGGTGTCAATGTACCAGACGATCACCACCGGCGCGAGGCGTATCTGAAACCCGGCGATGGGGGCGATCAGCGAGTCGACGACATCCTTGGGCGCGCTGTCGCGGAAGACCACCACGGCGCGCAGGCTGTTGACGTTGCCCCAGTGGGAGGCCAGGCGCGCCGCCTCCAGCATCCGTTGGATCTTCTCCGGCTCCACCGGCTTGTAGGGCAACAGAAACCGCATCGACCGCCGCCGCCCGATTGCCTCTCGCAGCTCCATGAAGGCTCCTTCTTAGTCGATAGT
>CAZYMF010000431.1:0-1590 GCA_964648215.1 uncultured Binatia bacterium (SeqCode)
CACAGAACTCTGTGACAAGCTCGGCATCGAGTTTCCCATCTTCGCCTTCAGCCATTGCCGCGACGTGGTCGCCGCCGTCAGCAAGGCGGGCGGCTTCGGCGTTCTCGGCGCCGTCGGCTTCACTCCCGAGCAGCTGGCCGTCGAGCTGAAGTGGATCGACGAGCACATCGGCGACAAGTCCTACGGCGTCGACATCGTCATTCCGGGCAAGTACGAGGGCATGGGCGAGGTCGATCCGAAAAAGCTCGAGGAGCAGCTGCTGGCCGCCGTCCCGCCGCAGCACCGCGCCTTCGCCGACAAGGTCCTCGCCGACCACGGCGTCCCCAAGCTTCCCGAGGGCGAGCGGCCCATCCACGAGCTGCTGGGCTGGACCGCGGCGACGGCGACGCCGCAGGTCGAGGTCGCCCTGCAGCACGACAGGGTGCGGCTGATCGCCAACGCCCTCGGCACCCCGCCGAGCGACGTGATCGACGACGTCCACGGCACCGGTCGGCTCGTCGCCGCCCTCTGCGGCTCGACCAAGCAGGCACTCTCCCACAAAGCCGCCGGCGTCGACATCATCATCGCTCAGGGCTACGAGGGCGGCGGTCACACCGGTGAGGTCGGCAGCGTAGTGCTGTGGCCCGAGGTCATCGATGCGGTCAAGCCGACGCCGGTGCTCGCCGCCGGCGGCATCGGCACTGGCCGCCAGATCGCGGCCGCGCTGGCCATGGGCGCACAAGGGGTGTGGACCGGCTCGCTCTGGCTCACGGTCCAGGAGGCCGACGTGCCGCCGCCGCAGATGGAGTCCTATCTCGCCGCCACCAGCCGCGACACGGTGCGCTCGCGCTCCTTCACCGGCAAGCCCTGCCGCATGCTGCGCAACGACTGGACCGAGGCCTGGGAGGGACCGGATTCCCCGGGCACGCTCGGCATGCCGCTGCAGTTCATGGTGACCGCCGAGGCCGTCGCGCGCGGGCACCGCTACGCCGACAAGGCCAAGGAGGTGATGTTCAACCCGATCGGCCAGATCGTCGGCAAGCTCAACAGCGTGCGCCCGGTGCGCGAGGTCATCCTGACGCTGGTCGAGGAGTACCTCGAGGCCGTCGAGCGCCTGCAACGGGTGACCGAGAGCGCCGCCGGCTGAGAAGCAGCGATCGTCTCGCAGCCGCCGCTCGCCCTCAGAAGCCGAAGCGAATGATGTCCGGGTGGGCGGCGGCGTAAGCCTTGCCGAAATCGAGCTGGGCCTCGCTCTGCGCGTGAATCTCGAAGAGCGGCTCGCCGCGCTCGACGACGCTGCCGACGTTCTTCAGCAGACGAACCCCGGCCGAGACGTTGGCGGGCGCGCCGGCGCGTTTGGCGACGCGGGCGATCTCCCAGCAGTCGACCTCGCGGATGCGCCCGTCGCCCGGGGCGGCGACGACGTGCTTGAAGGCCGCCTCCGGCGGCAGGGCGCGCGCCCCCTGGGCCGCCACGATGCGCTCGAACGCTTTCGCGGCGGTGCCCGAGTCGAGGGCCTGCTGCGCCGTGCGGTAGCCGGCGCTGGGCTCCGCCTTGCCCGTCATCTCGAGAATGCGCGCGGCCAGATAGAGCGACTTCTCGCGCAGATCC
>CAZYMF010000432.1:0-1506 GCA_964648215.1 uncultured Binatia bacterium (SeqCode)
ACCACGGCAAGCTGGTGGCGCTCGATTCGCCGCTGAAGCTGAAGGCGTCGATTCCCGGCAAGAACATTCTGGAGGTGAGCTTCTCCGACGTTCCGCCGGGGTGGACGGAGACGCTCGACGCGTTGCCGGATGTCGCCGAGGTGCGCGCCGACGACCACGTGTTTCGGATCTCGTCGAACAACGGGCCGCGCACCACCGTCGAGCTCATGGAGGCCGCCCGTCGGGCGGGGATCACGGTGGTCTCGCTGTCCGTCCAGAGCACGACGCTCGACGACGTCTTCGTCCACTATACCGGGCGCCAGCTCCGCGACGCGCTGCAGACGCCCGCCAAGCGGATGCCGATCGAGATCACGTACCGGCAGCAGCGATGAGGCGGAGGGTACCGGCATGAACCGCATCTGGGCGATCATCGAGCGCGACCTGCGCCGCTTTCGCCGCAGCCCCACCCTGATCGTCGTCTCGATGATCATGCCCCTGGTGCAGCTCGTCGTCCTCGGCCACGCCTTCGGCGGCAAGGTGCGCAACCTGGAGATCGGCGTGGTCGACCAGGATCACGGGCTGCCGGCGGTGAAGCTGAAGGAGATGTTTCAAGCCGTGGCGGCCAATGCCCGTACCTTCGAGACCATCGCCTACGACGACCAGGCGCGCGCGCTGCACGACCTGCGCAACGGCCGGATCAGCGGCGTGCTCAACATCCCGCCGCACTTCTCGCGGAACGTGCTCGCGGGGGCCAACCCGAGGGTGGCGCTGATCGAGGACAACACCGACCAGTTCGTGTCGGCCACGCTCGAGGGCACGCTCAACCAGTTGCTGGTGCCGTACAACCAGAGGTCGGTGCCGCCGCGGCTGTCGCCGCGGGCCACGCTGTCGGTGGTCGAGATCTACCCGTACGTCCCGTACGTGCAGTATCTGCTGCCCGGCAGCATCGTCCTGGCCATCTTCGTGTCGGCCATGATCGGCGGCGGCATCATCTACATCGACGACAAGGCGCGCGGGCTCCACGAGGGATACCTGGTCACCCCCATCCGCAAGTACGAGCTGATCGTGGGCTTCAATCTCGCCGGGGCGGCGAAGGCGATCGTCGCCGGCACCGTGCTGGTCACCTGCGGCTCGTTGATCGCCGGCATCCCCGACCCGCTCAACATCTTCCGCCTGGCGCGGATGATGCTGCTGGTGGTGACCACGGCGCTGGCCCTGATCAGCATGATGTTCCTGCTGATGGTGCGGGTGAGCGACCCGCTCGTCCCGCGCGCCATCTTCGGCGTGCTCAACACCGTCCTCTTCTTTCCCAGTGGCGCCGTCTATCCGATCAACGCCTTTCCAAAGTGGATGCAGGTGATCGCCGTCGTCGATCCCTTCACCTACGCGGTGCACGGCTTCAAGTCGCTGGTGCTGAAGAACACGGGCCTGGCAGCGATCAGTCTCGACCTGGCCGTGCTCGTCGGCTTCACCGTGGTGACGATGGGCGCGGCGACGGCGCTGTTTCGCCGCACGCTGTGAGGGCCG